>CAYRFU010000155.1:0-16770 GCA_964423525.1 uncultured Burkholderiales bacterium
GAGAGCCTGCGTACCGCCACCGCCGCCGTAGAAACCTTTACCCATCGACCGCGCACCGATAGCCGGGATTATCTCAACGAAGAGCTGCGCCACCGGGTCCGGGAGGCCTGGAAGCTCGAGATGGCTCTCCATCTAGTGCCTGTAAACGGCGACACCCGCCGAAATTTTCTGCGCCTCTCACTCGAGAACGCAGCTCGCAACCATCGTTTTCTAGCTTTTCGAATGCTAGAAGCGGTGGAGGGAAGCAGCTTGATTCGGAGTGTCGAGAAGGTTCTTCGTTTCGCCAACTCTCGGGTCCGGGCCGATGCCTTAGAAGTCCTTTCTAACCTCGGCGACCGAGAAGCCGCCAGCTTATTGGTGTTGATGCTGGAAGAAGGCCCGGTGGAAGACAAATTACCGCTAGTGCGCACTCAGGTCGAAGGCCCCGAGACCCTAGACCAGGTTGAGCAGCTGGCCCGCCAAAGCCAGAATCGTTGGATCCAGATGGCTGCGGAAGGCGCCCTGGAGGATTCGGGCGAAACCGTGCCTCGGGAGGAACTGATGGAACATCTCCTGGTCTTGCGCCAGGTGCCGCTGTTCTCGCAGATGACTCTAGAGCAGCTAGAAGCTATCAATCAGCTTCTTTCTGAGGAGCAGTATCTCGCCAAAGAACTGATCTTCCGAGAAGGCGATGTGGGTGACGAACTCTACATCGTAGTCGAGGGAGAAGTGGGCATTTTTATAAATCACGGAAGCGACAAGGAACTGTTGCTGACCACCGTGCGCGATGGGAACTACTTCGGCGAAATGGCCATTCTCGACGATGAGCCCCGCAGCGCCAGCGTGCAGGCCCTCGAGCAAACGCGACTGCTCGTGCTCAAAGGGGAGCAACTGAAGGAACTTGTTTTTCAGATGCCCGAAATCGCTTTTGAGATTTTCAAGGTCCTCACGGGTCGCATCCGGCGTTCCGACCAGCGTCTCGACGAACTCTCCAAAGCTACAGCCGAAACAGAGTAGGGCGGATCCTCAAAAGCATCGGGGAAGTGGAGGGTTAGGAGTTCTGGATTTTTCGCTGGATGGCGTCGGCAAGGGCCGAGCTGCCGCCGCGCCCTCCCCCTCCCGAGCGACGCCTTTTCTTTTTCTTGTCGTCGCCTTTGTCGCGCTTCTTGCGTCGAGTGCTGCCGCGCTGAGCGGCCGAAAGAAGGCCACCCTCCCCCGAGCTAAAATCGATCGAATCACTACCAAAGGCCGATTCCACGATCGTCCGACTGGCCATCCGCTCTTCTTCTTGTCGCTTCTTTCTGTCGGCCGCTCGCTGAGCCAGGGCCGCTTCATCAATGCGAGGCAGGGGGTCCCAACGGAGCTTGGCAGGGTCGGGCGCCTGGGTCACCTGACTCATGACGGCAGTCTGCTGGTCTCGCCTCAGAAAAAGGCAAGGCGTAGGCACCAGTAAGGTGGCATTGGCGGGGAGTTCAAACTCCGGTCCCCCCGCAGTTGGCGCCGCTTCAGGCGGAGGCGTCGAGACAGGCGGAGGGGCCACAGGAGCCGGAGCCGTTGGCGCCCGCTGACCGGTGACAGTGGGGTTCCCCGCTAAAGAAGCCAGCATCGACTCAGCTTGAGCGTTGCCAGGGTCGAAGTCCAGAACCTTGAGCAAAAGCTCACGAGCCTTGGCGGCCAATTGGGCGTTCAGGAAAATCTCGGCGGCCTGAATGTAGTAGCGAGCAGCTTTGGGAAGCTGCCCCATTTCCACATATAGTTGGGCTACTTCAAGCCTGGCTCTAGCTTCATCTTCTGCATTCAAAGAGGTCTTGGTCCCCGTTCTCTATTCGAAAAAAAATCTGGCACGAAAGTTCCATAAGGAATTCGCCTGCAGTTCAAGAGATTCCTGGTTAGCTGAGCCCCACGGAACGCAAGAACGCGTTGACCTTTTGCTCTAAGTTCCGTTGCTGAAAGCTTTCCCAAGCTCTCTTCTCTTTGGGCTTGGTGGCTAGAGCATCGCGGAACTCCCGAAACGGCTTATGAGAAGTCAAAGCCCGCTGGCACACTTGCTTGAGATGAGGGTCTTGAAGCTGAGCGATGAACTTCTCCATCTCTTCAAAATTGGCCCGTGAGTTGGGCTTGGGAATCTGGAGATAGCGGCCTTTGTCCTGAGTCAACTTTTTCTGGACATCGGCCAGACCAGCTTTGTCGCGCAACGACACGGACAAAACTCTGCCCAACTTTCGGTCGAGAAGATAGTGGGTCTCTTGATCGTGGTCAGAGAGGGCTTTCGTTAGGGCGTTTCGATCGATTTTCATAAGGTCACCAGGGAAAAAGCATCAGAGCCACGGCTCGGGTCCAGTAAGCGATGGCTTGATCGACTTTTCCACGTTGATAAAATAGCGTTCCAAGGTTGTGATAAACGTGCCAAAATCCAGGATTGAGCTGGACCACCCGGTCCCACTCTAAGATAGCCAGCTCGATCTTCCCCTGCTCCAGGTAAGCCTCACCAAGATTGTAGTAGGCCTGCCAATACTTTGGGTTGATCTCGGTGACCATCTGCCACTCGGTGATCGCTTCATCGAGTTGAGCCCGATGATAGTAGTAAGTGTTGGCCAAATTCCAGTGGGCCGGCCAAAAGGTCTTCTTGAATTGAACGGTCTTCTGCCACTGCTCGACGGCTTCGTCGAACATTGAGCGCTGATAGTAGGCGTTACCGAGGTTATTGTGGGCCTGCCAGAATCCGTGTTTGGCCACGGTAGCCTTCTCCCACTCTTTGATGGCGATGTCGATGTTGCCTTTCTCGTAGTGCATGTTGCCGATGTTATAGTGAGCCTGGGCAAATTTGGGGTTCAGTTCAACCGATTTATTCCAAAGCGACATAGCACCATCAACGTCACCTTGTTCGAGCTTGAGGGTGCCCATATTGTAGAGGGCTATAGCGAATTGCGGGTCGAGTTCGAGAGTCTTCTCCCAGTGCTGCATCGCCTCTTCTTTGCGCCCTTTTTTGTAGTAGGCATTGCCCAGATTGTAGTGAACTTCTGCGAACTTGGGATTGAGAACGAGGGCTTTCTGCCATTCCTCGATCGCTTCGTCGACTTTGCCAAGCCGGTATCGCCCGTTACCCAGATTGTAGTAAGCGGGAGCAAATTTGGGATTGAGGATGGTCACCTTACGATACTCCTCGATGGAGTTTTCGAGTTCGCCCTGGCGATAGAAGGCCGAGCCAAGATTGTAGTGAGCCACGAAATTGTTGGGATTGAGATCGACGGCCTTGCCATATTCCACAATGGCTTCCGGGAGCTTGCCGAGACCGTCAAGAGCCGTCCCCAGATTGTTATGAGTGAGCGCATTGTAGGGGTCAAGATTGGTGGCCTTCTGCCACTCCAAGATGGCCAGGTCGAGCTTTCCCTGTTTGTAGTAATTGTTGCCCAGGATGTTGTGAAGAGCGGCCTCGGAGGGGCTGATGCTAGTTTTGTAAAGATCCTCGGGAGCCTCGTCGACCTCGAGAGCTTTGATCAGGTCGGAGATGTTTTGGTAGCGTTCTCCCGGGTCTTTCTTCATGCAGCGGAGCACGGCTTGTTCGAGCGACTCGGGGATATGACCATTATGCTCACGAGGGGGTACAGGGGCCTGAGTCAGGTGGAGCTGAATGACAGCGGGAAGGTTGTCGGCCTTGAAAGGCACCCGACCCGTTAGCATCTCGTAAAGAACGATGCCGAGACTGTAGATATCGGCTCGGCGGTCGACCTTCTCGCCACGGGCTTGTTCGGGACTAAAATAGAAGCAGCTCCCGATCGGCTGGCCTGGTTGGGTCAGAGTATGAGACATCTCGACCCAGGCGATGCCGAAATCGCATACTTTGACCTCCTGCTCATCAGTCACCATCACGTTGCCAGGCTTAACGTCTCGGTGAACAATGCCGTGTTGGTGGGCATAGTCGAGAGCCTGGCACATCGGCACGAACAGATTGAGAGCGTCGAGATGCCGCATGGGACCTTGCTTGTCTTGGAGAATCTTATCTAAGGAAGACCCTGAGATAAACTCGAAGACGAGATAGTAAATCCCCTCGTGTTCGTTGATATCATAAATGGCCGTGATTCCGGGATGATTGAGGCGAGCGGCAGCCTGCGCTTCTCTGATGAAGCGCTCTTTTGACTCGGGGTTGCCGACCAGCTGTTGAGAGAGGATCTTGATGGCCACCGGGCGGTTCAAGAGCGGATCGTGACCGTGATAGACGACGCCCATGCCGCCGCGACCAAGCTCCTCAACGATATGATAGCGACCTATGGTGGCGTTAACCAAAAGAGTTCTCCTTTAAGCCTCGGGGCCCTTTGAGGTTCTTGATTGTCGCAGCGGCACCTCCCCCCGACGGACGGCCGGGCTGTGATTGCCGAGACGAACCCTTGGCCGTTGGCGGCGGACCAGATCTAGAAGAGTGGTCACTCCCAAAGCCCGGCTTTCAGGGGGCGGCACAAAGCGGGCATAAAGGTCGGGGTCGATATTCAGGCTGCGAAGTTGAATCATATTGACATCCTCCTCCTCGAGCAGATCCAACAGCGCCTCCGCCTCTTCTTCGGAATCGTTCCAGCCGGGCATCATCAGCAAATTGAGAGAAACGTAGAGTCCCTCTCCTCTGGCGATGCGAATCGACTCCAACAAAGCTTCGTATCGATATCTCTTCGGCTGATAATAGGCGTGGTAGCGAGCGGGCACCACACTGTTCAGAGAAACCCGCATCGAGTCGAGTCCGGCGGCCACGATGGCGGCCACCTGGTCGGGCTTGGAAGCGTTGGTGTTGAGGTGAAGGCAACCGACATCGGTCCGCTCCCGAATAGCTCTGACTGCGGCCGCGATCCTTTCCCCCTGAAGTAACGGTTCACCCTCGCAGCCTTGACCGAAGGAGTAGATGGAGCCCGGCTCCTGAAGATGGATGAGGCCGACCTCCACGATCTCATCGACGGTAGGAACGAAGTGAAATCTCTGTTGGGGAGAGGGAGGGAACTCTTCAGGCTGTAGGGAGATGCAGCCACGGCATTGGGCGTTGCAACTTGGCGAGACCGCCACCGCCCCCTCCCAGCGATTGTAAAAGACGTTCTGGGCGTTGTAGCAGCCATATTCGGTCGCACAATGCTCTAACTGCCCCAGAACTCGGTTTTCGGGGTAGCGGCTGCGCAGTTCCCGAATAGCCGTTGTCAGGTCTGGAGTGGCATAATCCTGTGGGCGCCAATGAGGGTTGTCGTCGGTTTTGACGGCGGCACAATAAAGTTGATCGCCCCTGGCAAAGAGAGCGGTGAAGCCGAAGAAGGGCAGATAGTCTGCTCCCGTTTCGGGCTGGTAGGCTGGCAGGAGTGTCCGGGTGTAGCCGGAGGGCAACTGCACGGCAGTGGCGAGCTCCTCCCCCACCACCTGTTGACCCTGGCTCTGGCCGAGCAGCCAGCGTTGAGGGAGAAATTGAATGCGGGAGCCTTCAGGGAGCAAGGTGAGCTCTTCGGGTCGAGGCTCGCGGAAGAACGCTCCGCTTCGCCCCAAGCCGGTGAGCTCAGGCAGATCCCAGAAGGCCCCCGTCTCGTCGGCAGCCACCACTACGCAGGGCCGACGACGAGGCATTATCGCGCCGGGGTGGTCTCTTTACCTAAAGTCATCAGGAACTGGGCGTTGCTATCAGTTCGACGCATCCGCTCCAAGACAGCTTCGGTCGGGTCCTGACCATCTCCCAGCAAGCTTAAGGCTCGCCGCATCAAGACGATCTTCTGAATCTCTTCGGGGGTCAGAAGAAGCTCTTCGTGACGAGTTCCTGACTTCTTCAGGTCCATAGCCGGGAAGACACGTTTTTCGGCCAGCCGGCGGGACAAATCGAGTTCCATGTTACCGGTTCCTTTGAACTCTTCAAAGATGACTTCGTCCATCTTCGAGCCGGTCTCGATCAGGGCCGTCGCGATGATGGTTAAACTGCCACCGTTCTCGATGTTACGGGCTGCTCCGAAGAACCGTTTGGGAATCCTTAAGGCGGCAGTGTCCAAACCACCGGAGAGGGTTCGTCCCGAAGGCGGAGTGATGTTGTTGTAGGCTCGTCCCATCCTAGTCAGGGAATCGAGCAGGATGACAACATCCTTACCCATCTCGACCATTCGCATCGCTTTCGCTAGCACCAATTCGCTAACGTGAGCGTGCTGCTCGGGCGGTTCATCGAAAGTGGAGGCGATCACTTCGCCTTCGATCGACCGCTCCATATCGGTGACTTCCTCTGGTCGTTCGTCTACCAGCAGCGCCATCAAAGTCACATCAGGATAGTTCTCAGCAATACCGTTAGCGATCTTTTTCAAAAGGATCGTTTTGCCGGCTTTGGGAGGGGCCACTAGAAGACCGCGTTGACCCTTTCCGATGGGAGCAAACAGGTCGATGATCCGACGCGAGAAGTCATTGCTTTGCTGACTCTCGAGAGTAAAGCGTTCGTTAGGAAAGATCGGGGTCAGCTGGTCGAAATGAGGTCGACGTCGAGCCGCTTCTGGGTCGCTCCCGTTGACCGATGCAACTTTGAGCAAGCCGTAGTATTTCTCACCCGACTTGGGGGGACGAACCTGACCCAGCACCATGTCACCCATCCGCAAACCGAAACGCCGAATTTGAGACATAGAGACGTAGATGTCGGAAGGACTGGGTAGGTAGCGCCTACCCCTCAGGAACCCGTATCCCTCGGGCAGAATCTCGAGCACACCGCTGGCGTAGAGAAGACCTTTTTTATCCTTCTTCTCAGACTCTTGCTCGCCGTCGTCGGAATCGCTTTCCGACGCGTCGCTGCTCTCTTCATCGTCATCCTCGTCGGAATCATCTTGACGGTCTCGGTCACGGCCTCGACCTCGGCGACTACGACGGCGAGAGCGGGAACGGCGTCCACCGTGGTCTTCACTGTCGCCGCTGTCTTCGTCTTCATCACCGTCGTCACTGTCCTCTTCTTCGGCCTCCTCGACCGCCTCTTCTGCTTCCTCGGCCGGCGGCTCTTCGTCTTTACGACGTCGACTCGAGCGGCGTCGGGATCGGCTCTTTGAGTCATCCGAAGAATCTTCTCCATCGTCTTTCTTGCCCTTCGCCCTAGATCGGGAGGGCTTTTCTGCCTTGGGCTCGGGAGCTTCCTCCTCGGCCTTTTCCTCGACGGGAGCCGAGCCGGCTCCATTCTGCTCGAGAATACGAGCTACAATGTCGTCTTTTCGAAGCTTCTGGATGCCTTTGAGGCCCATCGTCTTCGCCATCTCGATCAGTTCGACTCGGCTTCGACTCTTGAGGCCCGAAGCGGTGAGGTTTGCCATATTCTTCTCCTTCTTCTACTTCGCTCCAGCGAAGTTGCCAGACCGTCGGCCTGGTCTTTGAGGTGCCCGCGGGTCACCTTTCATCGGGTCTCCCGCCGGAGCAGAAAGCTCCCCAGAAGACAAACTATTATGAAGACGGCCAGTAAAACCGTCAGGTCTAGCAGCCAAGAACCTGCCTGGCCTGCCACCCCATCAGCAACTCCTCGGTGGAGATAGAAAGCTGGCGAAAAGGCCGCCACCTGATCCATTGTTTTGCTGAAGTTGGCTAGAGCTACCGGGATAAAGAGCACCAGGAACAAAGCTGAGGTAGCGGCGTTGGCGGCCGTTTGCCCAGCCGAACTCACCCCAACCAGAACCCCAAGTGAGGCGAAGGCGAGACATCCCGCGCAAGTCAGACTCAAGAGCCTGGGGCCCAAAGGGACGCCATTGAGAATGAGAACCAGAAAAGCAGCCAAAGAGGCCAGGGCAAATCCCACCCCGACTTTGCCTACTACCACTTCTACCATGCTGACAGGCGCTGTCAAGACCTGGGCCAAAGTTCCACTGTCTTTTTCTTCTATCAACGATGAGGATGTTACCATCAATCCCGAGAGAGCCGTGAAAACCACCCAGAGCGGCAAAAGCGCCGCCTTCGGTTTTGGGTTCTCTCCGATTTTCTCCACTCGAATGTCGGCAGGAATCTCCTGGCCGGCCTGCTCCCTAAGAGCGGAGCGCAACGCTTGTCGGACAAGCGCAACGTCTGTATGGGCAGACTCGTCCACCACCAACTCAAGGCGGGGGAACGCGTCAGCCAGCAACTCTTCATCGAAGCTTTCACCTACAGAAATCGCGACCGGGACTTGACCAGCCCGGACCAGTTCTCGCCCCTCCGCTAGACTGGCTACCAATCGAATTTTCACCAGTTCCGTGGTCTTTAGAATCCTCACGAAGCCGCCAGATTCAGGCCCGTGGAGTGCGACCTCGGGAAGCCGCAAATCTCGGTCTGAGAAGGCTCGATTGAATAGTACCGACAGAAGGACTGGCCCCACAAGAATCAGGACCAGGGTTTGATTGCGAACAGCATCCTCGAAATCCTTGGCGAGGATGGCTGCGATAGCTCTGAGGTTAGGTCTCCATTTCCGTTTCGACTTTATCGAACAGCTCAACGTTGTTCTCGATCAGGATGTCCGTCACAATCTTGGCATTCTCTTTGTCGAGATGCTTGATCGTGAGTTTAAAGGTATCAATGCTGACTTCTTTGGTTCCTGCTTCGATTTTAAACTTGAACGACTCATCACGCTCAACCCGGTCGGCCACGGCTTTGGCTTTGGCCTTCGATTGGTAGAGTCCGCCCAGCATCAGTTTCGTGCCGTCTTCCGAAATCTTAATATTGGGATAGCCCCGACCTTTGAGGGTCTCGGCGATGGGAGAGGCGATCTCTTTACCGCTCACCTCCAGCACTAGCTGGTAGCCTGCCGTCTTGGTGGTGGTGCGCTTGTCGGGCTTGAGGTCGACGGTCTTGATGCCGGTATCTTTGATAGCGCGAGCGACCAGGCGAGCCTGGCTTTTGTTGTCGATGAAAGCCACCACGTCACTTTTTGTTGCCTCCTCCCGCTCTTTACCGCCGGGACCGCTTAGTTGAACTAAGCCCCAGGCAGTTGCGTCTGCTACAAAGAGAAGGGCGACGATGACGATGGCGACTCGACGAAGAACAGTCACAGTGACACCTTCGGAATCAGGATGGCGGAACAGGTTCCGAGGCGATTCATTCTACGGCCTGCTGAGGACTCCTGCCAGCGAGCTTGAGGAATAGCTGTTCTAGTCTTCCCCCTTCTGGAAGATGGTGGTCGATCAGTCTCTGAGGCTCCCCTACTTCCAGCAGTTGGCCCTCTTTCAAGAATGCCACCCGATGGCAAAGCTCCTGAGCCTCTTCCATAAGATGAGTCGTTAGGAACACGGTGCCTCCCTGGCCGGCGAACTCAGCGATGAGGGAACGAACTTCGGCCGCCGAAACCGGATCAAGACCGGCCGTCGGTTCATCCAAGAACAAAATCTCGGGTCGCCCCAAGAGGGCCCGGGCCAATCCCAGTCGTTGCTTCATCCCTTTGCTGAGCACAGCCACTCGGTCATGACTGCGACTCTCTAAACCAACAGCCTCGAGGACCTCCCGAATCCTTTCTTGATTTTGACCGTAAAGGCGAGCGAAAAAACGGAGATTGGCAGCCACTGAGAGCCTCGGATAATGCCCGGCATTCTCGAAAAGAACCCCCACTCGGCGACGGATAGCCAGAGGTTCGTTGCGCGGGCAGTGCCCCAACACCCGCATTTCACCTTGGTCAGCCTGGAGCAGGCCCAGGAGGAGACGTAAGGTGGTGGATTTGCCGGCTCCGTTCGGTCCCAAATACCCGAAAAGCTCCCCCTGCTCGACCGAGAATTCGACCGCATCAAGAGCGCGGCGCGGTCCGAAGGTCTTAGACACCTGGTGACAAGAGAGAGCTACAGGCGAAGCCACGTCAAAATCCCCCAATAGCCGGTGGCTACCATCAGACTCCCTGAAACAAGCAGAGGGAGCCATCCCGGCCAACCGCACCTTCGACCGTCCACGAATCGACAAAGAACTCTTTGCTGAAAGGGATCATAGTAACCGGCCAGCTCGACTTCTTCGGTCGGCAACTGTTGGTCCACCTCCACCCAAGCGCCATCGTTCCCTGTGAGCTTGGAGCCCTCTCCCCGACCCGACAGGATTACCGGGGTCCAATCGGTAGCCCACACCAGCTCTGACAAAGTACGGACCGGCCTTTGACCAGGCCGCAACCGCAAAGCCCAGGCCGCCACCAAACCGGCCAAACCGATCAATAAAGGTCCGCCCCAAAAAGGGGTCGGCCCGCGCCATAGCCAGAAGCCCAAAAGAAATCCTCCCACGCTCGTCAGCCTCACCAAGGAAGTAGGCGGGCTTAACCAGACCCCTCTCAGGTCCTGGTCGTGCTCTAGATTCTGAACCGGCTTGGCCAGCAGCCCGGCCAGCCGTCGACCGCTCTCGACTTTAGGCGGCTCGAGAGGCCCAAACCAGGCCTCAAAAGGCGTTCGGCGCGAGAGGTCCGGCAAAGAAGGAGGGAGCGGCAACTTGATCCAAGTCACCGGTGTCAAGGTCCAAGCTTTCAACTTATGGGCCATGAGCCCCAAGAGGTCAGCCGCCCCAGGAGCCCGCCTTGCCTTGCGGTAGTCCTCTAACACCAGAGAGGCCTGGTGCATGAGCCAGGGCAGAGCCATCAGGCCCACCCGACAGACCGAGGCAAGCCCCACTCTAGCAATCGGATAGCCGTTGGTCTGTAAGCGATCGACCCGCATCCGAAAAAGCAGATTGGCAACCAGAAAAAAAAGAAGGAACAGACCAAAGCCCAATTGAGAGCCGGGAGCAGGAGAATGGGTCAAGACAAACGTGACCAGAGCGCCCACCCCCGTCCAACCCAGGGCAACCAGGGCGGTCACCAAAAGTGCTCCTACATGAATCCCCATTCTTCTTCGAGTTTTCGGCGAAACTCGCGATTCATCCTCATCGCCTCGTTAATCTTTTCGTTACCTTCCCAGATCTTCTCGAGGGCGACGTCGAGGTGCAAGGGGTTCTGGTCCTCGACGAACTCGGCCATCTCTTCCATGCCTGCTTCGTAATCGAGCACACCGGTCATGCCCATATCAACCTCTTCATCACGGTAGTCGTAATAATCGGTATCTTTGATCACTTTGACATAGTAGTCGCGCCGGCCAGACAAATCTTGCACCATCTTGTCTAGCCATTGCTTGAACTCCTGAGGACTCCACTGGCCGGAGCGAGCTTTGTCGGCCGCTTTCCGGAAATCCTCATACCGAGACACGATAGTGTCGTGGGTGCGATAGTAGGTTGACCGGTCCATCTGAGGAATCTGAGCGCCGCAATTGAGACATTCAGCCACATTGGGAAGATTTTGGTGGCCACAATGGACACAAATGACCTTCGGCTCTTCGCCCTCGACGGCGTCCTCACCACTGGCCTCTGAGTCGGAGGTCGGGAGCGCCGCGCCACACTGATGGCAGTGCGTTTTCCCGGGGCTGTTGGCCGCCCCGCAGTGAAAACAAACTAGCAAATCATCCCTCGCACGGTCACGTTGAGGCTGCTCTTCTGCGCAAAACCCCGCCCACCTGCCCTACAGAGTTGAAGGGCGAAGAACCCCACCTTCGAGGTAGTAGACCTGACGAGCGTAGGCCGCCACCATGGGGTCATGGGTGACCAGAATGGTGGAAATGTTCTGATTCTCGTTGATCTCTTTGAGCACATCCATCACATCTTTGCTGGCTTTTCCATCGAGATTCCCGGTAGGCTCGTCGGCCAGGATCAACTCTGGAAGATTGGCCAGGGCCCTGGCGATAGCCACCCTCTGCTTTTGTCCGCCGGAGAGGGTGAAAACTCTCTGGGCCGCTCTCTGCTCGAGATTCACCAGTTGCAATAAAGCCGACCCTCTCGACCGTTGTTCCTCGCGCGACAAACCCGCCAACTGCATCGGTAGACAGACATTCTCGTTCACCGTCAGGGTGGGCAGCAGATTGTAGTTCTGAAAGACAAAGCCGATATGGTGGAGGCGAATCTGTTCTCGAACCCCCTCATCGGCACTGGCCACATCCTTCTCTTTGAGGAGGATCTGACCGAAAGCGGGATAGTCGAGACATCCGATCAGGTTCAGCAAGGTGGTTTTTCCCATGCCGCTAGGGCCCATCACTGAGATGAATCCCCCCGCTTCCAGGTCGAGGTCAACGCCGTCCAAGACTTTAGTGGGAGTAGCATCAGCCAGATAGTGCTTGTGAACCCCTTTCAGTCGGACCCGCATTCAGTCCCACCTCAGAGCTCTCACAATATCAAGGCGCCAGATGATAAAACACGGGATAGCAGCCCCCACGAGCCCGACAAAAACGGACAACCCAAGACCTTGGAGCATCAGCTGCCAGGTGACCTGGGCTAACGGAAAGGGCACCTCAAGAAGAAGACCCACGGCCCTATCCAAGACTCCCGAAGCGATCAAACCGAACAAAAGTCCCAGAAAACCGCCGGCCAAGTTCAAAATGATCGACTCCAGCGTGAGCATCCAGGCCACGACCGAGCGAGGAGCCCCGATCGCTCGCATCGTACTGAACTCCCGAAGACGCTCGTAAGTGGACATCAGCATGGTGTTCATCGAGGCGGTCACCGCGATCAAGATCCCGATCATCGAGATCGCGAACTGAAGAAACCAGGCGTAGTTGACAAACTCCTTAACCGCACCAAGATACTCTTGCTCGGTTAAAGCGACTGTTTGGGCAATGCCCTGCTGGTTGATTTTGGAGGCCACCCCGCGAGCGAGATTCTCGTCTTTCAGCTTGATCCAGATTTCGTGGAAGCCTCTTTCGGGACGGGTGGCGATCAACTTCTCCATAGGGACGTAGATGAAAAAGTCGCGAAAGCCTCCCCCCGAAACCCGACCCGAAATCTTGAAACTGGTGTCCTCGATCTTAAGTTGATGGACGCCTTCCTCAAACTCGACCGGCAGCACTCCGAGCCCCACCCCGGCTTCTCCGGGCTCGACTGGCATCATGCCTTCGACGGGCCTCAAATTGGGAAGAAAGTCGCTCAGTTTCTCAATATCGGTGGCGATGACGGGGATCAGACTCCGGCGACCCTCCCAAGTCAAGCGGATGATGCCCTCAATCTGCTGCACCTCGCTCATGGAGGCCAAACTCTTGACCCAATCGCGGTGGATAGCGTGAGTGGTAAAGCCTACCGTTCCGATAGGACCGGTGGGCAGAAGAGTGCCTCGGGCCGGCACCACGTAGACATGGACGTCTCGGCCTTTGAGCTCCCGGACGGCCCTTCGGTAAAACCCTTCGGCCAGGCTGACCATGGCCACAAAGGAGCCCACGGCTAAAAGCACGCCGATCAGAGTCAGCAGGCTCCGCTCGCGATTGCGCAAGACGTTGCGCCAGGCCAGGTCGAGAATCATCATGGTTTCTTGGTGGAGCGTGGCTGCCGCTTCGGACCCGGCCGCCACTGGCTCACCTGGGGATTCTTTTCGAGCCAAAAACGATATTCCCGCTCCGTAGCCACCGAGATCCCGACCCGCGGACCGCAAGCGACGAATTCATCCGGTGCCCAGCTCGGCTCGAGTCGAAGAGAAGAGCCGTCGAGGAGGTCCACCCCGTTGTAGCCATCATCGATGGCCAGGGCCTGACACAGCTTGCCGGGGCCGTCGGTCAGATGATCCCGTCGCTTCCGTCTGGCGATCATCTCCTCTATCCCTTTTAAAGGCTCCAGGGCTCGAATGAGGACAGCCCCCGCCTGACCAGGAGGGTGGGCCACCACGTTCAAGCAGTAATGAACCCCGTAGCTCAGATAGACGTAGGCCTTGCCCACCGGTCCGAACATGATGGCGCTGCGAGGCGTAGGCCCGCGGAAGGCGTGGGAGGCAGGGTCCTGCTGGCCCAGGTAAGCTTCGGTCTCAACGATGCGACCACAACACTGCCCACAGTGGAGAAAACAACCGACCAGTTCTCGAGCTACCGTGACGGTATCGCGACCGAGGTCTAGTTGAGCCACTCCGCCAACTGTTCCCAGCTACGGCTGTTGAGCACCGCCTCGGGTTCACACCAGGCCCGCCTGGCCACCCCGACACCCAGCGGCATCGACTCAAACTCGCGCAAGGAGTGGGCATCGGTCCCCAGACTGACCGTGACCCCAAAATGGCGCGCTCGCTTCACCAGTCGGTCGTTGAGATCGAGACGTTTAGGGGAGCAGTTGATCTCGAAAGCGGTTCCGGTTCGACTGGCCGCCTCAAAGAGCTTGTCCCAATCAGCTTCGTAGCCGGGGCGCCGACCCAAGATTCGACCGGTTGGGTGGGCGATGATATCGACGTGGGGATTTTCAATAGCTGCAAGAATCCGTTCCGTCATCGCTTCTGAGCCCAGGTGAAAAGAAGAATGAACAGCCCCGACCACCAGGTCTAGCTGAGCTAGAACCTCGTCGGGGAAGTCCATCGTTCCGTCCGGCAAAATATCGCACTCGGTTCCTTTGAGCAACCGGAATCCTTCGAATCTTTCGTTCAACTGGTCGATCTGCCGCCCTTGTTCCAGCAAACGTTCGATAGTCAGCCCGTTAGCGATCACGAGAGCGCGCGAGTGGTCCGTTACCGCCAAATATTCATAACCGAGCTGCTGGGCCTTTGCTGCCAGCTCCTCTAAAGTATCGGAACCATCCGACCAGTGAGAGTGGGTATGGAGATTCCCCCGTATGTGCCTCAGCTCCAGCAAGTTCGGCAGCTGACTCGACTCAGCCGCAGCCACTTCCTGTCCTGTTTCTCGCAACTCGGGTGGAACGTAGGCCAGCCCGAGGGCTTGATAGATCCCCTCCTCCTCGCTTCCGGCCAAGCTCTGGCCCTGGGCGTCGAACAGGCCGTACTCATTGAGCTTCAAGCCCCGCTTCTCGGCCCTGGCTCGAAGAGCGACGTTATGATCCTTGGAGCCGGTAAAATACTGCATCGCAGCCCCAAAAGACTCCTTAGGAACGACCCGTAAATCGACCTGAAACCCGTTGCTCAGTCGGATGGAGGACCGGGTCTCTCCAGCCAGCAGCACCCCCTCCGGCTCGACCGCTTCACAGAAGCTGGTCATCACCTTCTGAGGGTGGTCTGACACGCACACCAGGTCAAGGTCTCCCACCGTCTCGGCGCCTCTGCGCAGGGACCCCGCCGGCACCACCTTTTCGACCCCCTCCACCTGCCCGAGGCTTTGCTGAAACTCTCTGGCAATCTGAATCGCCTTACCGAGAGGCAGTCGTTGGTCCGAATCCTGGAGCCTTTTGAGACTCTCCTTGAGCTTGGCCTCGGTCTTGGCCCCGAAACCTTTCAAGTCACGCAGTTGACCCTCTTCCAGCGCCTTCTCCAGATCGGCCAAACTAGCGATCCCGAGTTCACGATAAAGAACAGCGGCCTTCTTGGCCGCAAGTCCCGGCACATCCATGAGGTCGAGGATCTGGGGAGGAAATTCCTGACAAAGTCGTTGGTGCATCTCGACCTGCCCCTCTCGGAGCAGCTGCTCAATCTTCTCGGCGATGGCTTTCCCGATTCCTGGAACGGCTCGGAGCTCCCCCGACTCATGCAGGTCCCTTAGAGGTCTCTCGATCCCATTAACGGCCCGCGCCGCTCTTTGGTAGGCCTTGACTTTGAAGGGATTTTCGCCCTTAAGCTCCAGGAAATCCGCGATCTCCTGGAAAATCCGGGCTGCTTTCTGATTTTCACCTAGCACCATAACGTTTCTCCTCTATTCGTAGAGACAGCAACGGCACGGAGCGGCTCTTGCCGATCCGTGCCTTGAGGTCTCTAAAGTCGGGCAGACTTTTGACTTAGTGCTCTTGGGCGGTTTTCGAGCGACGGAAGATGGCCGGCTCAAGTTCCATCTCTTTGAGGGCGCTCCCGAAAGTGATTTCCTCCTTGAGGGCTCCCAGCGAAAAGCCGCTTTCGTCGGACTCCAACGGAGTGGGAGCCACCTCGGAGAAGCCGGTAGCCACGACCGTGATGCGAACTTCGCCTTCCATCCGGTCGTCTTGGACCGACCCGAAGATGATCTGAGCCTCCGGATCGACTGCTTCGGAGATAATCCGGGCCGCCTCGTGAAGCTCGAGGAGAGTCATATCTTTCCCGCCGGTGATATTGAACAGAACACCGGTCGCGCCATCGATCGAAGCCTCGAGGAGAGGACTGGAAATGGCCGCCCGAGCAGCCTCCACCGCTCTGTTCTCGCCGGATGCGATGCCGATTCCCAGAAGGGCGGAACCGGCGTCGGCCATAATGGTCTGAACATCGGCAAAATCGACGTTGATGCGACCCGGCACGGTGATAATCTCGGAAATCCCCTGCACTCCGTTTCGAAGCACATCGTCAGCCAAACGGAAAGCATCAGAGATGCACTCCTTCTCACTCACGATTTTGAGCAGCCGGTCGTTCGGGATGGTGATGATGGTATCGACCTTACTTTTCAGTTCGTTGATACCTTCTTCGGCCAACTGCATCCGTCGCCGCCCTTCGAAGCTGAACGGTTTGGTCACGACGGCTACCGTGAGCGCCCCCGCGTTGCGGGCCAGCTCGGCCACCACGGAGCTCGCGCCCGTGCCAGTGCCACCGCCCATTCCCGCGGTAATGAAGACCATGTCGGCCCCTTCGATCGCCTTGAGCACTTCCTCGGCATTCTCTTCGACCGCCTTGCGGCCCACTTCGGGGGCGGAGCCGGCACCCAGTCCACGAGTGACTTGGGACCCGATGTGAATGCGTTGGTCGGCGTCGCAAAGATAGAGGGCTTGGGCGTCGGTGTTGATGGCGATGAACTCGACCCCGCCCAGACCCTCTTGAATCATCCGGCTGACGGCGTTGCAACCCGCGCCGCCGACGCCGATCACTTTGATGCCGGCGAAGTGCTCTAGCTGATTACGGGCTTCGACCTTCGGCTTCACCATCGGCGGTGGAGGCGGGTTTTT
>CAYRFU010000156.1:0-16659 GCA_964423525.1 uncultured Burkholderiales bacterium
GCTCCGGGTGCCCGGGTGCGACAGTTCCTGGTGGTCGCCTCGCGAGGCACCAACTACGTGGGTGCGGCTGTCGACCCTACTAACGGTGATGGAATCCCTTTGGGAGACAATGTCGACAACGGTATTGCTGAAGCGTTCCTGACGGACGGAACGGCCGATGGGCTGACCCTCTACGAATTCCAGGGCATCAGCGATCAACCGACCCCGAACGGCTCCCTGGCCGAGCGGGCTACGGCTGCGGGGTCGGGCGCCACGAACTCGGTGGCCGTTGAGCCCACCAATCTCAGGGTGCTGTCAACTGTTCGGGCCAAAGGACGAGGCAATGTTGACGTGAATAACGAGGCCTCGGACAACGTTACCGTGCCCACGCCTGCTACCACCAACCTGGTGACCCCCCCCGACGCTCAAGGCCAGATTTTCATGCGTCAAATAGACTTGACAACTCTCGCCAATGCAGACCTCGGACCTACCGCCGCGCCAAACGGTGGATTCGTAGTGGGTGCTGTGGGGACCTCAAACAATTTCACCGACGCGGTCTTCAATTCCACTCGACCGTTCCTCTACTCGATCAACTCTGTGACCGGGGGCGGCTCGATTTTAACCACTTACGAATACCGTGCCTCCAACGGATTCTTCCAGCCTGTCGGTAACCCGATTAACCTTGGTGCCGCCGTCGACGCTCGAGACCTGGTCGTGTCAGCAAGCGGCAATTTCCTTTATATCTCAGACTTCGCCGGCAACATTCTGATCGTCAACGTCACCAACGGAACTCCCACAGGGGCGCCAACCGTCGTGGCTGTCGGCGCAGCCGGAACCCACGGTTTGGCCTTTGACCGGAGCGGAACGTATCTCTACGCGGCCAACCAGACCTCTGGGACGATCGCCGGCTTCCAGGTCAATGCCGCCACCGGTGCTTTGACTGCCATCAGTGTCGACGGAGTTGCCGCTCCTGGCCCGTTCGCGGTGGGGGGAATGCCCACCAGCTTCGCGGCACACCCCTTCTTCAATGTCCTCTATATGGCCGACCTCGTGAACATTACGACCTTCAGCGTGAACCCAGCCACAGGTGTCCTCGCCCAGGTCGACCAGGACGGCCCTGGGGCAGGCCAAGCTAATCCCGCTAACGTCGTAGTCGACACCACCGGCAACTTCGTCGTTAGCGCCAACGCCGCCGATGGCGACAACACCCCGGCCAATGGGCTGGTGGCCGTCCAGAACCGGTTTACTGGTAGCATTTCGCGCTTTCGGGTGGCTCAGACGGGCGCTTTTCTGGGAGGGCTGAACTTCGAACAGACCGAGCCCCGGGAAAATCCCTTCGGCCTGGCTATCGTGCAGACCGTTCAATAATCGATTCGCTCTCACCGAGAAAGCCGCTCGACTTCGAGCGGCTTTTTTTTATTGGTCCTGTAGCGGAACCTTGAGGGGCATAGTGCCTTCGAGTTCGAGCCGGTCGGGAACGGCGGAGGCCGGGAGGTCAAACACCAGGAGACCAGCCCTCACGTCACCCGGAGCGAGAGCGCTCATTTCCATTTGAGACAACTCCTCGTCGGGAACGTAGCGGTCCCCCTTGTCGTCTCGGAGGGCAAAGGTCCCGGGTTCGACCTGCAGCACAAAACTGTGATTGCGCTGGGCCACTCGGACCGCTACGAAATGCCGATTCTTGGCAGCCGGGAAGACTCCATTGAGATTGCGAGTGATCTTGGCGTCCTTAACATAGACCTCAAAGACGGAATTCTTAGCCCCCTGAGGGATGAAACGAAAGCCCCTCGAGAACCGCTGACGAGGGGCATCGAGAGCAACACCCGGAGAGGCATAGGGGTTAGCCTGAATGGTCGGCTGCGGCTCTTGCTGAGGCGCTCCCCCCTGGCTCGTAACCCTTAACGGAACTCCTGTCTCGGTGGGTGGTGGGCTTGAGACCGCTACCGGATGGCTGGGAGTGCCTGGAGGAGGAAGACGGTCAGGGAGAGACTCCGGGTGAAACTCTGGTTCAGGCGGCGCGGCACCGGGCTGCATGTGGGCCGGCTTTCCTCGCTCGTAGGTGGGATCGATCGACTGGGCCTGCATCGGGGGGAGAACAGGGGTCGTCATCCAGGGGTGATCCGGTAACGACGTCTCGTAAGGCCGATAGTAGTCGTCCGTCCTCTGAAGCTCCTGGCGGTCGTCGGGAAAGATCCTTTCGATTCGATGCCGTCGGGCCTCAAAGGCTGTCTGGCCGGGCATATTGGGGTTGGTTCTCCAGGTTTCGTCGCGATGGTCTGTGCTGAGATTGATATTAAAGGGTTCCATCGGGAGATACACCTGCTGATTGTGGACCAAAGGCTCTAGGGGGGAAGGCGCGCCGTTGGCGTAGAGGGTCTCAGTCGCGCGGTCGTAAGTGAAGATGATACCCGTCACCTCCTGAATCACGACCGCAGGGTAGTACTTCACCCCCTGGTGGAGGATCGGGGCGGGGGCGTTGGGGATGCCGTTAATCGTTGCGGGAGGACCTACCGCTCCCTGTTCGGCCGTGCCCGGTGCGGCCAAGCTGAGACTTACAAAGACGGCTAGCGCCGATGACTGCCATTTCATACCACCATGATAGCCTCATCCGGGAAAATTCTCAATCTATCCGCAAAAATGTTACTAGATGGGCGCTGGCAGCGCTGACTTAATTCTCGCCGAGCAGGCGAGCGAGGTCGGTCATGGCAGCCAGCAGAAAGAGGCGACCCCGATTGAGCAAATATTTGCGCCGTCGATCGGGAGCGGCTTTACAGAGAGCAGCCAGGGCCTCGATATGAGCGAGCAGCAAGTCGTCGGGAGAACCGTTGAGTTCCAAGACCTTCTGGGCCACCCGCTTGGCGTTGCCCTGGTCAGACAGGCCGTGGTCAGACAAGCATTGCTCGTAATCCGCAGCCAGCTTACCTGCGAGGGGAGACTTGGGGGCCTGGCAAATCTCGCGCAGGGCGGTCAATTCCTGAGTCAGCTCGAGAACAGTGACCTCGCCCCGGCGAGCGGCCGCGTATTCGATCGCCTTCTTCAGAACCTCAGGGTTGAGTTCGGTCTTGTTGAGAAAATCTTGAGCCCCGGCCTGGAGGCACAGCATACCCAGACCGTGTTCCCCGGCTGCGGTCAAAACCACCACGGGCACGTCGAAGCCGGCTTGATTAATTCCCGTGACGGTCTCAAGACCCTGAGCGTCAGGTAGGCCCAAGTCAAGGAGAACCACATCATAGTCCTTGCGCCGCAGCTGATTGATGGCACCCTGCAGGCTCTCTTCGTGGACGACCTTGGCATCGGGGATACCAAATCCAACATAAGACTCAATGATCATAGCCTGGGGGGCGGTGTCCTCGACCAGTAGGATATCCACAAAAAGATTGTTCGTGGCCGCCAGGCAGGGCCCTTTCCTCCCTTCCAGGAAACCTAGATGAGTGGCTACATTGCGCTCTTTTGTGACCTTCCTCATTCTCATTGGGACGGTCAGTTCAGCCCTGGCCGAGACGACCTACTATCTCCGCCACCGTGAAGTGGAGGGGCGTCGCATCTCGGGTGACATCTACGTTGAGCCCAGTCAACTGGCTACCTACTTCGAGCCCGACGAACTCAAACGGATCGTGACCGGCCGAGAGAGCGTCAAGGTCGACGGTCGACGGGTCGCTTCAGTCGGTCCAGGTGGGATGGTCCCTTTGGTAGCGGTCGCTCGCCGGCTGGGCTTTCAGGTCCGCTCCAACGAACAAGTTGGCATCATCGATATCATTCCTCCTCAGGCTCTGGTGCCCAGCATCAATCGCACCCATCAGAGCGAGAAGCTCGACGGCTCCAAGCGGGAGGAGTATCAGTTGGCCGCTCTTAGAATGAAGAAAATTGTCCAGAAACTGGGTCTTTACGACGACCCGGTCTCGCTAGCCAGAATCCGACGGATAGGAAACAAAGTGGCCAGCGTTTCGCCCCTGGGCGGGTTGGAATGGCACTTTTTCTTGCTCGATAGCGACATTCCCAACGCGGCCTGCACCGGGGAAGGATGGGTCTTTGTGACCAAAGGCCTGATCGGCTTAGACGTCAGCGACGACGAGTTGGCCGGAGTGCTGGGCCACGAGGTGGCCCACGGCGTGCGACGTCACCCCTTCAAACGACTCGACCTTCTTTTCGAACTCGATGCCCTACTGAAAGAGTTCAAAAAGCTCGACCAGAAAGCCGTCGAACTGGCTAATGAGAACGACGATTCCAAGCTGATCGACCTGAGGCGATTGGAAACCCAACTCAAGAAGAAGGCCAAATCGCTGGAGTATCGCCTTCAGAACGTTAAAGTCTATGCTCGCAAAGACGAAGAAGAAGCCGATATCCTCGGGATGCGCTATGCGGTGATGGCAGGCTACAGCGAAGGGGGTCTAGCCAGCTGTTTGAGAAAGCTGGAACAGGCCACCATCTCTCGTTTCGGCGAAGCAGTCTTCACCGAGGACATGAGTCATCCGCCCGTCTCTCGACGCCTGGAGATCCTTCAGAAGGTGCGGTCCGATTGGCACTGATCCTCCCTGACCTGAGCTACGACTGCCTGGGTTGCGGCCGCAGCTGTCGCCATTGGAAAGTGCTAGTCGACCCCCAGGCCCGAAGACAGCTTGAGAATCATCCCCTAGTGGAGCGGGAAAGACAAAGAGGGCACCAGGTTTTTGAAGAAGGCAAAGACGGCCTTGTTCGACTAACCCAAAAAGGCGACGCCTGCCTCTTCCTACGCCAAAATCGCTGCGAGCTTCATAGCTTTTCTGGACCCCAAAGCAAGCCGAGAGCCTGCCAACAGTTCCCTTTCCTGATTCAAGAAACTCCAGACGGCCCGCTAGTAGGTCTTTCCTTTCGATGCACGGCTGTCTTGGAGGGATACGGACGCCCGCTTCAAGAGCATCGAGACCAACTCGAGGGCCTGCTCCGTTCAGGCCGCTATCCCCAGCTGCCAGAGCAGGTGACGGTGGCCGAGGGAAAGGTTCTTTCCTGGAAAGACTATCAGGCTCTTAACCTGACCCAGTCGGATTTTGGCCTGGCCCGAGAGTTGGGCGCCCAGTTCGAAGACCCCAATCAGTTGGCGGCCCGGCTAGTGGCCTGGCTTGAAGTGGCTCAAGCCGAGCAACGTCCGGGCTTCTGCAGCCGACTGTTGAAGCGAGAGCCCGTTGGGTTGGCTCGTTTCAATAGAACTCTCGTGCCGGGTCCTGGCAGCGGCCCGATCGGTTGGCGAGAGGCCCAGATTGAACGCTACCGAAACCACTTGATTCATCGAAAATTCGTCTATGGGGATCACCTGCTAGCTCGCTTGATGGTCTTTTTGCTGGTGCCTCCCCTCATCCGCTTCTACAGCGACCTGGCTGCCCAAGTCGAAGGTCGCCACCTAACGCCAACAGACCTCCATTGGGCTATCTCCCTGGTTGAGGGAGAGCTGGTTCTCCACCCCGACTCAGAGGAGCTCTATCCCCAGATTCTGAAGTGGGTCTCGTGACTCAATTCCTGGCCGACCTCGACCCGAAAACTCGCCTAGCCCTGCTGGGTGTGCTCGGCTTTTTGACGGCCCTTCTACTGGGTCTGATAGTGATGAAGTTGCGTTCCCGCTTCTTTGAGGGTAAGAGGCGATGGGAAAAAGCCCGTCTGAGCGCTCGTTCACTGGAGCTTGGGATGCAGGCCGAAGAGAACGATGATCAACCAGATTGACGCTCCCGAACATACTCCATCTGAATGCTGGAACGAAGATAGCGCGAGGCCAAATCAGCAGGCTCCTCCCGCTGCAGCAATCGGTAGACCTCCTGAGGATGGGCCAGACCAAAGAAGGCCCCCATTTCCGTGACGGGCCCAAAATAAGCCAGACGACCCGCCGTCAGCACTACCACCAGGTCGAGAAGATTTAAACTCTGGAGAATATGGGTGGTGGTGACCACGGTCCTCCCCGAACGCGCCAACTGACGACACAGTTGCATAAACTGTTCCTCCAAAGCGGGGTCCAGACCCGAGGTCGGTTCATCGAGGAAAAGAAGGGACGGTTGGGTCAGCAACTCAACCCCGATACTCACTCGTTTACGCTGTCCCCCTGACAGCTTCGAAATCTTGAGTCCCCGACGCTCCTTCAGATCAAGCTGAGTGAGTGCTTCCTCGACCGCTGCCTGATGCTGTTCGGGAGTAGCCTCGCCATCCATCCGCAAGCGGGCCGAGTAGTGGAGCGCTTTCTCGACGGTCAGCCCCAGATGCACAATGTCATCCTGAGGCACGAACCCGATCGAGCGTCCTGTGTCTGGCTGGAACGAAGCCCCGTCGAAGGTGACAGCTCCTTCACTGGCTTGTAGTTGGCCCCCTAGAACCTTGAGCAGGGTCGACTTGCCGCAGCCGCTTGGACCCAATACCCCTACGAACTCGCCGGCTAACACCGAGAGAGAGACATCCTGAAGAATCTCAGTCTTGCCCACCCGAAAGGCTAGCTTGCGAGCATCCAGGCGCATGGCCTAAAAACTGACGTTAAACGACGAATTGATCAGGATGCCGTCATAGCTAAACGGATGAACCGATCGCTGGGGGGTGAACTGGGCGTTCACGCTGGGAAAGTTCGGGGTTGAAAAAACGGCCGAAGACACCTGATCCCGGGTGCTCATGAAGATCGCTTCAAGACTCCAAGTCATGGTTGGATCGATCTGGTAGTCGAAGCCCACAAAAGGCTGCGTCTGTTCCACGTCAAGGTTGTCGAAGCGAGTGGTGCCGGTGCTTTCAGCGAAGGCCGAGTAGACACCAAAGGGATCGTAGTGGCCGCGAATGGAGTAGAGGCCGTAACCCAGGTTTAAAGTAAAATCTTGGGTGGCGTCATAACCGACGCCGATCTCCCAACCGGTATAGTCGAGGTCCACATAATTGACGTTCTCACCCCGAATTCCCAGCGGGCCCGGCCGCAACTGAGCCAGATTGCTGTCGCGCCGAAAGTTGGTATTGTTGAGATGGCCGGTCAGGCGCACACCCCGGGTCTCTTCCTCGTCGAAGTACCACTTGTGCTCAGCGGTGAGACTAAAAAAGTCGCTGCTTCCGCTGGGTGACTCTAACGGAGTCGCCAAAGCGTTGCCACTGGCTACGAACGTGAAGGGCGAGAAACCACCAAAAACCGGGTCCACAAACCCAGGCGAAAAGCCCAACACAGGTGTGTTGGGAGTGCCAGCCCCAAGAGAGTTGGCCGAGAAGCGCACATCTTGGAGGGAAGGGTCCTTCTGGTCTAGGAAGCCCAACTTCAGATTGACCGCACCGTTCGCGTTAAACTCCCAAAGAAGGTCAGCCCGAAACCCCTCGCGATTGTGGGGATAGATGTCGGTGTCGTGGAGAGAGTAGAGGTCCCCCCGATAGCTGAGGAAGTTCTCACCCAGCCGAATGCCGTTTCTTAAGACCCCACCCAAGCGCGGAATCTGAATGACGAAAGGATCGTAGGTGGGGTCAACCGAGACATAGGAAAGATCGATATCCAACCCCTCGAGAGGCGTGACCCCTGCGGTCACCCGAAAAGCGTCCCCATCGACCGTGTAAGCCGAGTTCTTCTGAGGCCGATAATCGCTATGACCGTAGTCGATCCCGATTCGGGGGGCCACCTCGATGTCCCATTCGTAGTTGGCCGAGATTCCGTAGCTGACCTGGTCCTGAGGTCCGATGTTACCATAAGACTGTTCGCCCAAGACCCCGGTGATGCCATCGTTATTGACGGCCGACATAGGAACCGGGCGAACGTCTGAGGTGGAGCCGATGCCGGCCGTGGCCTGATTGGGACCGCCCAATTGATTGAAGAAGAAACCAGGGGGGTTGACCCACGGGACTGGGCCGATATTAGTGCCCGCTATCAAGCCGACCTGGCGAGCGGCTCCGCCCGAAGCATCATTAGCGGCGTGGAGGAAGTTTAAGCGAACCTCTCCCTGGTCGTCGTGGAAATGATAGGCCAGATTGAGACCCTCAGCGTGGTTGAAGTAAGCCGCCCCTCCGACTCCACCGTTACGGTCGGGGAGCAGAGTTCCCATGACCTCCCACTCTAACTCCTGGCTCTCGTCCTCGTCGAGAGGAAAGTGGCCGTGGACCTGAACCCCGTAGCTGTCGAGGAAAGCGGGCCCAAAGGCACCGGGATTATATTGTTTCTGATAAATCTGAGTGTTGAAGTGAGGCTCGTCGATGGTTCCCACTCTCAGGCGGGTGTCGCTCGGCTTATGGTGGACCCAGAAGTTATCCAGGGTCATACGCGTAAAAGGACGGTTGTTTTGAGGCTGAGTCCCCGCCAATCCCCCAGTCACAGTACTGATGGCTGTGAAGGCGTTACTCAGATAGGGAGCCGAGACCCCGTAGTAGAGCCCCACCGCCTGGTCCCCCTGGGAGGTAAAAGCGGTAAACTCGGCACCGGCATCAAGATCGGGGGTGATGCGAGTATTGAGCCCAAGGGTCAGCAGGCTGGTAAAACCGGTGCCGCTAGTGAGGGGCCGACCGGTCTTGAGATTGTTGACCGTGAACGTCCCCACCGCGAAAGGGTCAAAGTTAAAGCCGGCCGCCGGGCCAGCCGGAAACCGGCCTCCTGTGCCCGCTACCGAGCCCACGGCCGAATCGAAGTTGACAAGGGCGTCGGTCGTGTCGGAGAGATTAGCGCCTTGATTGGTCAGACTGTGAAAGCTGACCCGAGCTTCAAAGTTGCCGTAGAAGGTGATCCGTTCGAGCTCGGTCACCCTCTTTTCGAGGCGGTCCGTCGACTCCTCGAGATTGGTGACCCGGACCCCCAGAGCCTCCAACTCGTCTCGCAGAGCCGAAGACAGCTTTCTAAGCTCTTCCAGTTCGGCCTTCGTGGCGAAAGTGGCGTGGGCTTGCTCCATCTTGGCCAACAAGCGGGCCACCACCATAGCCACTTCCCAGCGAGAAGAGGCGCGGTCACCTTTAAAGGTGCCATCCGGGTAACCCTCCACCAGACCTTTGGCGGCCAGGGCGGCCACCGCGTCCCTGGCCCAATGATTCTCGGGCACATCAGGGAAGAGTGGAGCCGCTCGCAGCGGTCCGCTCAGTATCAAAATCCCTAAAACCCCTATAGCAACGAAATTCCTCAAACCAACCACCTTGAACATCCCTCAATTCTGGCCTCTGGCTTTCTCGGACCGGCGAGGGTACCCCTCCACTTTGTTGAAATGGGTGCGGGTGAACAAATGGTTGGTTATTCTTCTCGCCCTGTCCCTATGCGCCCCGAGCTTGTCCGAACAGCTTTCTGGCAAAGTTGAGATCAAGACGAAGCCCCCTTCCCGTGCGACCCGCGGCAAAAAAGGCCACAACTCCCGTAAGCTCCAAAAAGACTTCGGCTATAAACGGAGCTTCTTGCTGGCCGAGAGTAAGCACGGGGGCGGCCCACCCGAAGGAGCCGTTTTCGACGAAAAGTCGTATGTGGTGGTCTATGTCACCCAACAGCACGATGGCGCCAAGCTTCAAGCCCAACCGAAGAAGATCCACATCGATCAGACCGACCGTCAGTTCAAGCCTCACGTGACCGCCGCCGTGGTGGGCTCCGAGGTCAACTTCCTCAACAGCGACCCTTTCTTTCATCACATCTTCTCGACCACGGGCGAGAAGTTCGAAATCGACCGCTTCCTGCGCGGCAACAAGTCGATCGTCTTGCGCAAAGTCGGTAGTCACGAACTGTTCTGCAACATCCATCCCCGGATGAACGCCTATATTCTCGTGGTGCCGAACAACCACTTCTCCCAACTCGACGAGCAGGGGAACTTCCGCATCACCAATCTGCCGCCCGGCAAATATCTGGTCAAAGCCTGGCACCCTCGCCTCCCCCCCCAGACCCAGGTGGTCAACCTGGTGAAAGGAAAAGCCGCCCAGGTCAACCTTTCCCTGTGAGGCTCCGAAACGAGCTCACCCTCTTTTTCGGGTCCTTGATCCTGCTACTCGGAGTCTCGGTCGGCTATGTCAGTTACCATCAAACCTACGCCATCCTGGAGCAACAGGAACGCGAGAAGCTAGGGCTAGACCTCTATCGTCAATGGGCCGGCCAAACCCTCGACGTGCTGGAAGTGAAAGCCGAGGCAGTCAAATTTCGCCTTCTTCAGGAAGCCCGCAACCTGACCGGATTTCTCTCGGAACAGCGTGAATGGGGAGCGCCTCGCCAACAGACCCTGGCCAAACTCGGGCGCCTGAGCCAGGCTCTGCTCGAAGGGGGCGACTATCAAGCCTTTCTGGACGAGGACGATGATGAAGAGGCCTGGCTCGAAGCAGCCGGCATCTTCTTGAGCCTCCCCGATGCTGCTAAAGGAAGCTACGATCTCGCCTTGATCTGCGATGATGAAGCCAACGTCTTATGCGAGTTTTACGCCTCGGGAGAAGGCACCGGAGTTCTCTCTCTGGCCGACCAGCCGCTGATTGTCGGTCTCTTGATGGGAGAACTTCAAGACTACGCGCGAGGCTATATGCGCTACCTTGATGGCCACACCTATATGGTGGCCGCCATTCCCGTCGGCGTCAATCACCAATTCGCTCCCGCTTCCGTTATTCTGATCGGCAAGAAGATCGACGAGCTAGTGGTGGCCGAGGCCTCCAAAAGTGCCCTAGGCGCCGACACGGTGATTGTGACCCGCGATGAAGCCTTCGCCAGTAACCAGAGCGCCCAGCGATTGGCCGGACTCCTACCAGCCAACACCCTGGCAAGCCCCATTCAAACCGGCGCCCCCATCCAGTTGGGTGGGCGTGAGTATCTCTACACCACCTACCCGCTCCAGCAGCCTCCTGTGGGCCAACGTGAAGCGATGCTGGTGTATCTGAAGAGCGTCGATGAGATCCGTGAAACCATCAGCAGGCAGATCAATCTCGTCTTCTCGGTCACGGTGGGAGTGATCGTTCTGACTTTGATCCTGGTGGCCTGGCTAGCTCGGAGATTGACCAACCCTATCGCACTGCTGACCGAAGCCATGGAGAAGGTCGGTGACGGTCTTCTCGAGAGCCTTCCTTCCCGAGCGATTTCAGGGAGCATCGAGGTTCGCCGGGCGGCCGAGTCCTTTAATGAAATGGTGATCGGACTGCGCCAAAAACGCCAATACGAACAGTTCGTGCCGGTCGCCACCCGAGAAGCCGTCGAGAGCTCCAAAGGCGAGCAACAGGCCCTGGGAGGTTCGCGGGTGGTGAAGACCATCATGTTCAGTGATCTCCGCGGTTTCACCTCGATGTCTGAGAAACTCTCTCCCGACCAGGTGCTCGATGTCCTAAACGACTATCTTCAACGGATGACGGGGGTCATCCGAGACCACACCGGCGACATCAACGAATACATCGGAGACGCCATTCTGGCAGTCTTTGAAGACCCCGCCGGAGCCATCGTGGCGGCCCGCCACATGAACGAAGAACTCGAAGAACTGAGGCTGACCACCACGGACGAAACGGTCCGCTCCCTAAGGCAAGGCATCGGAATCCATACCGGAGAGTTCATCGAGGGCAACATCGGTCAAGCTGGAGACCGCATGAAACTGGCGGTCATCGGCGATACCGTCAACCTGGCCGCCCGCATCCAGGACCGAAGTCGCGACGGCCGCTTTACCTGCATTCTGGTCAGTCAAGCCACCTACGAACTGACAAAAGACCAGTTCGAGTGGGCTGAGTTCGGCCTGGAGAAATTTAAGGGTAAAGAGCAACCTGAACTCGTTTGGGAACTCAAGGTTTGAGTCACTCGGTCATCAGGCGAACCACATTGCGACGGTATTTCATCCACTGGCCCTCGCTCATCGCCTCTCGGCAGTGAAACATCTCGTCCACGTAAAGGTGCTGAAGCTTGAGTTCAAGATCCATGATCTGAGTCAGCTTCTGCTTGATATCTCCAGACTGAGGCTCGGTGGCTTTGAGCAGCTCCATCAACTCGTGCTTACGCGACCGGAGGCTGTTTTGGACGGTCTTGCGCTGGTGGGTATACTCCGTGCGAATCTGGTTGAGATGGGCGGCCTGCTCACGGCTCAGCCCCAGGTCTCCAGCCGGCTGGGCTGAAGCCGAGAGGGTGAGAAGAGTGAGAAAGAAGAGGACCCTAGCGAGACTGAGAGCTGACAAGCTCGACCTCCCAGGCCTCATCGGATACATCCAGCAGAGGGCTGGAGACCTGACCGAACCTTGGGGCGGAGAGGGTTAACGTCAGTTCCGCGTCGAGCGGGCTAGCTTGACCGCGAGCGATCGGTCGGGCTGAAGGAGAAGCGAGTGGAGTCGGAGCCGAAGAGGTTGGCGGCGCAGCCACCACGGTTCCCACCCAAAACCCCAAGAACAAAACCGAGGCTGCTGTGACAACGCGAAGTCCAAACCATTCTTCAAGACCGCCCAACCAACTCGACCGGACCGGCTCGTTGCGGATCCGCTCCCAGACCTGGGCTCGAAAAGTCGGACTCACCTCGAGCCCCTCGGGCTGCCAGGCATCGAGGGCCTCCCAACTGGCCTTCATCAGCTCTAGTTCACGCCGACAGGCGGGGCACTGCTGGAGGTGCTCCCGGGCCTGCTCGGCTTGCTCAGGCTTTAGATCGCCTTCCATCAATTCGGGAAGGTTCTTACGGATGTCTTGGCATCGTTTCATGGAATGTTAGGCTTCGAGATACGGTTGCAAATTTTTCTTGAGGTTGAGCTTCGCCCTATGCAGTCGAGATTTGACGGCCGGCACGGAAAGACCTAGCACCTCGGCGATCTCCTCATAGGCGAAGCCTCTGAAGCGTTGTAGCACGACCGCCACTCTCTGCTCCTCCGGCAGACTCATCACCGCTTCGCGAACGACCTCGGAAAGCTCCTGGCGCTCGATCTGCTCCTCAGCCGAACCTCGAGGATCTTCCAACAAACGCGAAAGAGGCTGGTCTTCAAACCCGGGAGGCCCGGAATCCAGGCTGTTAGTGCGGCGACGCTTGGCTTTGGCGCGAGCGTTGCGGCATAGATTGAGAGTCACTTTGTAGAGATAGGTAAAAAACTTGGCTCGAGCCTCAAAACGGCTGGCTGCGCGGTAAATTCGAAGGAAGACTTCCTGGGCCAGGTCTTCGGCCGATTCGCGCTCGCCAGTAAAACGATAGACCAAATTGATAACGGTCTTTTCGTATTTTTCCATCAAGAGGTTGAAGGCTTCGGAATCTCCGGCCTTCACCCGCTCCATCAATCGAAGATCTTCATCGGTGGTGGGCTTTTCGCAGGGCTTCTCTTGGGTGCCGCTTTGGCACGAGAGAGCGTTCAGACCAGCCTCCATCACAGCTAGCATTTTGAAACCTCCGGGTTATCTGCAGTTTATAACCTCTCAGGTCGCAAAAAGTTTCCGGATATTCTATTTTTTCATGGTCGGTCTTTGGGGAATCACAGTGGCGTCGGTATCTTCGGCCGGAGCCGGGATAACCCGGACAGCCACCAATTGGCCCACCCGACGGGCAGCATCAGCCCCGGCGTCGGTAGCCGCTTGGACAGCGCCGACATCACCCCGAAAATGGACAGAGCAGAGTCCCGCTTGAGCTTGCTCGTAGCCCACCAACTCCACCCCGGCGGCTTTCACGGCCGCATCGGCCGCCTCGACGGCTCCGACGAAGCCGAGAGTTTCGATCATTCCCAGTGCGCGATTGCTTGTCATGGCAGCGGCATTCCTCCGAGAATCAACAGTTTCCTTCCACCAGGCTTCGGTCGATGTCGGCCAGAGTCGGCGTTCCGCACAACGCCTGGGCCAGATCGAGTTCCGCCGCGAACAGAGAGAAGACTCTCTCCACCCCAGCTTGACCGTCGCAGGCCAGTCCCCATAACACGGGCCTCCCTATCAAGACCGCCTGAGCACCCAGGGCCAGGGCTTTGACGATGTCCGTGCCACGACGGATGCCACCGTCGAGAAGGACAGGGACCCGTCGGTCGACCGCTTCGGCCACAGCCGGCAAAGCCTCGATGGTGGCTGGAGAGGTGTCGAGTTGGCGACCGCCGTGATTGGAAACAACCAAGCCGCTGGCCCCATGCTCGACGGCACAACGGGCGTCGTCGGCCCGCACAACCCCTTTGACCAGAATCGGCAAACCCGAGATGTCGTTGAGCCACTCCAGGTCTTTCCAGGTGAGACGACAATCGATCAGTTGCTGAAAGTAAGCCGCGAGACCTGACCCTCCCAGGTCGGGAAGATCGGCCAGGCCGGCTGCCGTCAGGTTGACCACGCTGAGCCCCTCGGGTAGTTGGAAACGGTTGCGCACATCAGCCTCGCGGTGGCCCAGCAAAGGAGCATCCACGGTCAAGACCAGGGCTTTGGCACCGGCTTGCTTGGCTCGGGCCACCAGATCCCGGGTGGCGCCCCGGTCTTTGTAGGCATAAAGCTGGAACCAGAACTCTCCCTCGCAAGCCTCGGCCACTTCCTCCATAGGACGGTTGGAAAGAGTACTCAGGATCATCAAAGTGCCGCTCCTGCGACAGGCCCTGGCCGTAGCCACCTCTCCTTCTGGGCAAGCCATGGAGTGAAAGGCGGTGGGAGCCGCGAGAACTGGCAGCGACAGGTGATGGCCAAGAAGCTCGGTCCGGCAGTGGCGCTGGGAGACGTCGACCAGAACACGGTAAAAGAGACAAAGGTCTTCGAAGGCGGCCCGGTTTCTGGCTAAAGTAAGCTGGTCGTGGGCTCCGCTAGCGTAGTAGTCGTAGGCAGACTGAGTTAGGTGACGCTGGGCTTGTTGCTGAAACTCTTCCAGATTGAGCATATCACGGCGTTCAAGCAGGTCTGAACCCTTCCTGTGCCACACCAACTTGGATGAAAGAACTGATTCTCAGTGGAGCTACCGTTTCTTTGGCCGCCTGCCACCACCCCGGCCCAGGTCCCTCGGTCATAGCCCTTCACGGCTGGATGGACAATGCTGGCACCTTCGAGCCGCTCGCCTCCCTTCTTCCCGACCTCGACCTGGTGGCCCTCGACCTTCCTGGCCACGGCCGTTCCCAGCATCGCCCCCCAGAGGCCTTCTATCATTTCATCGACTGGGTCCCTGAAGTCTTAGCCGCGGCTGATAGCCTGGGATGGGAGCGATTCGGACTGCTAGGTCACTCGATGGGAGCAGGCATTGCGACCCTGGTGGCGGGAACCGCCCCGGAGCGGCTCGAGCGGATGGTCTTACTAGAAGGTTTGGGGCCGATGACCAGCCCCGAATCAGAATCGGTGGCTCTTCTCCGTCGCTCCCTGTCGTTCCAGTTGCAGAAGGAGGCTCCCACTTACCCTTCTTTCGAAGCGACGGTAGAAAGGCTCGAGAAGCGGGGGCTGACCCGAGCCGGAGCCGAGGCCCTGGCCAAACGAGCCGTGGTCAAGTGTGAAAGGGGCTTTCGCTTCGGCCACGACCCTCGCCTCCGGGTTCCCTCTCGGACTCGCCTAACCGAACCTCAAGTTCTCGCTTTCATCCGAGCTATCGAGGCCGACACTCTTCTCATCCTGGCCGAGGATGGTCTCAAATTTCCGGAACCCCAGGTGCGCAGTCGTCTGCAAGCTCTCACTGGGGGGCAGGTCACCCAAGCCCCCGGCGGACATCATTTTCATCTCGACCAGCCTGCTGGGGTGGCGCCCCTGGTATCTCAGTGGCTCAATCGCTGTGACGAGGATGAGGAGGAGGGAGCATGCGGCTCTGGTTGAGTTCTTGCTCGAGAGCCCCAATGCGGTCGTCGCGAAGGGAGAGTTTCCATTCCAGACCGGTGATCTGTCGCTCCAGTGCCTTCATCCGCTCCTCATAGTCCTTCTCGTAAGTGACGTGGGCATTTTTCAACTTGGTCTCGCGGTCGATCAAGAGTTCGGTCAGGCGGGAAGACTCTTGGTGGGCCTTGCCCAGGGCCCGCTCCATGTCAGCAAGTTTGGCGGCCAGTTTCTTCACCTGGGCATCGCGGTTAGTGACGGTGCGTTGGAGGTGGGCGATCTGCTGGCTCGCGATCCCCTCGCTGGAGGAGGTCGGACGGGCCTTCGTGGCCTGAAGCTCTTCCCGACTCTGCTTCAGCTCTTCTTCTAGCAACTGGTTTTGGACAGCCGCTTCCCGAAGCTTAGACTCCAGCTCGTTCACTCGCTTGTCGGCCGTGACAGGAGTGTCTTCCTGGCCCCGAACCCCTGGAGGGAGGGGCAGAAAACGGTCGCCCTGGGCGGCATCCCGCAGTTGAGCGAGCTCGGACTCCAACCGCAAGCGCTCGACCTCGTGACTGCGACGAAGCGAATTCAGTTCGACCCGATGGGAGGCCTGGAGGTCCTCGATCTTCCGGGTGGCTTCTTCGATCATCTGTTTCAGGTGGGAGTTTTCCTGGGTGATCTGGTCCTGTTGGTCTGTCTTGGTCTGATCAGCGAGTTGAGCCTCAAGGTGGGCGATCAGCTGGTTCCGGGTCTCAAGATCTTTTCTGGCCTTCTCCAACTCGGCAGGGTCCACTCCGGCGGGCGGATTCTTCCTGAGTTCCTCCTCGAGGGCCTGGGCCCGGGCCGACTGGGCCTCGGCAAAGGCTTGGATACCGGCGTTCTCCCGTTGACTTTGCTTAATTTCCTCCTGCAGCTCTTTGGCGTGAGCTTCGACCTCTTGATAGGCCTCGACCCATTTTTGGTAATCAGCTTTGAGGGTCGCTAACTCCTCAGCGTCAAAGTCAGGGGGGGAACCGGCCATGCGAGTCGATTCCAAATCTTGCTCAAGGCGATGGACCCGGTCGGCCAAAGCACTCGACAGCCTGATTCGTGGGGTCAATCCGTGG
>CAYRFU010000157.1:0-16553 GCA_964423525.1 uncultured Burkholderiales bacterium
GGCCCCAGATCGACAATCTCATCATGGCGTCGTGCCTGATGGGTAACAGTTCCCTGGTCGACGAACTGGCCCGCCGGGGAGACGTGAAAGTCCTCTCAGCCTCTTCCGAGAACCTGCTGGACGAACTGTTTCATCAGCCTCTTCTCGACTTTATGAACGACCCTGAGACGGCTGACGCGGACGCGGCCACTTTCGGCCGGAAGATGGTGGAACTCTCGACCCAAGCCACCGGCTATCAGGACGGTCGTGCCAATCGACGCCACGCTCTTACCTATTCCTCCTACGACCTGAGCCCGGCCAAGAATCAAGAATTCCGCCAGGCCCTCAACACCTTCTTCGAAACGGCCCTGGCCCACCCTCAGAGAGCTGCCGAACTGCGTCAGACTATCCAGCAGTGCCCCAGCTACAACATTGACCCGGCCAGCCCACCAAGTTACGGCACCACCATCAAAGATGTCGCTCAGGTCGGGCGAGCCGTGGCGGCCGATAGCCGTCTTCCCAAACCGTTGCGAGAAGCCGGACAAGCTCTGGCCGAGGCCAATGGCGACCAGGTGCTAGCTCACGACGGCGTCAAGGGCTACCAAGACCGAGATGGCAGCTCTCTAAACCTGCCTCTCTATCCCTGGCGCTATCCCTTCGGAGAAAAACCGCCCACGCAGCTGCTCCGCTCCACTCCCTACACCGACTTCATCAAACTGTTGATGAGCGTGGGCGACACCAAGTCCACCTCAGAAGTCGCTCAGGCCCGTCTTTTTGAGGAAGTGGGACGACTCAACTACAAAGCGGTAGAAGAGCTAGAACCTCTCAATTTTTCCAAACTGGCCAAAACCGAGCAAACTTATCTCGAGAAGAAGCAACCCGACACCGAGCGAACCTCCCCAGCGGCCCGTCTTAAGGCGACTGCTAAGGGAATCGCCGGGGTTTTGGTTGGTGGCCTAATGGGAGGGATCGGAGGAGCCATCGCCGGCCTGGTGGTCGGCGCCGAGGCCGGCCGAACTGGTCGTTCAACGGTGCAAGACTACAAAGGATTGGACGACCAATCCCTCAAGCAACTGGGCAAGAAACGATTTGCTCAGCCCGCTGTCGACCAGGGCGAGGCTCCCACTGATCTCAATGGCGCTTACAAAAGATACAAGCGGCTGCGCCGAGCGGCCGAGAGAATCCCTCTCGAATACATCGGCTTAAAGGTCCACGACAGGCTTGACCGTTGGGGTCTAGCGGCTCTGGCCCCGCTGGTAGCCACTCCGGTGGGAGCTATCACCGGAGCGGTCGCGGGGCTAGTGACCAACGGTGCCGTGCAAGCGGCCTTAACCTCAGAACGGTGGGGCTCCTCATGAGGGCTCTCGTGACTGGAGCCTCCTCCGGCATCGGCCTGGAGCTGGCTCGTCAGCTGGCCCAACGCGGCTACCATCTGGTGCTGGCCGCCCGCTCGGCCGAGCCGATGGAGGAGCTGGCCGAACAGCTCCCCTACGGGGCCACCGTCATACCCATCGACCTGGCTCGACCGGGCTCGGCCCGCCAACTGTTCAGCCAATGCCGGGATTACGAGCTGGAAGTGGTGGTCAACAACGCCGGCTTTGGCAAAATCTGTCGTCACGAAAATATCGACGCTGAGGTGTTGGAGCAGATGTGTCATCTCAACATCACCACTTTGAGCGAGCTTTGCGCCCTCTTCGGCCAACAGATGCGGGAGAAAGGACGGGGACACATCCTCAACGTTGGCTCGGTGGCCGCCTATGTGCCCGTCCCCTTTTTTGCTAATTACGCCGCCACCAAGGCTTTTGTCAGAAGCCTGAGCCTCTCTCTCTCGGAAGAGTATGCCGACTTTGGGGTGAGGGTATGCTGCCTGAGCCCCGGCCCTACGGCCACCGGGTTTGGCAAAGTCGCCAAGCCTCGCGGAGCCCCGCTCTTCCGGTCCCCCAACACCATGACCGCTCAGGAGGTGGCTCGCCTGGGATTGGCCGGTCTGTTCGCCGGTCAGCGCGAGGTGGTAACGGGCAGTAGCAATTGGTTGGTCGCTCAGTTCAGCTCTCTCTTGCCGTCCTGGCTCGTTCTCAAATTAGCGGCCCGCAACTTCGAACGCCGCCTCAGCGAGTAGGCTCGCCCAGGAAGGCGGACCCGCAGCTTCGAACTAAATCCCGTTTTGGTCGCACCGTCGCAGAAGAGTCACGAGCGTCGCCGCCATATCAGGCTCCATCGTCTGATGACGGCCGAGATAGTGCAAACCAACAGCGAGGTCTCCCGCCTTTACGTGATCGACATCTCTAGCTCCGGGTTTCGGGCTACTGGCGAACTGACTCTAGCCGAAGATACCGATTGCCAGCTTCGTTTACACCTCGATGCCGAGGGACCTGCGCTCAGCGGAAAGGCCCGGGTCATGTGGTGCTCTGAGCTGGCCCCTGGAATGTATCAATTAGGTTTTCGGTTCCTGGAGCTGGATGCGGCCTCTGAGGAGCGGCTGAGAACGGCCGTTGCCAAGTCTCGGGCCAAGGCCGAGCAGCTTGAGGTGGTCCGCTCCCAAGGTGGCGACCTGAGGCGCTTAAGTCCAGAGCAGCTTGAAAAAATGAAGGTCCTGGTTCTCGTTTCCGACATTCTGAACCAGTCCCACGAGGTCGAAGAAGTGCTCCAGAACGTGATGGACATCGTGGTCGAAGCCCTCGACGCTGAGCGGGGCTTCGTGATGCTCGACCGCGGCGACGGAAAGCCTGAAGTGGCCGCCGCCCACGGACTCGACATGGCCGCCGTCAAGGAGGGAGGCGTGTGGTATAGCACCCGAGTGGTCGATGCCGTCATGGCCGAGGCAGAAGGGTTGCTCTCGGTGGACGCCGTGGTTGACCCTCGTTTCCGCAGTAGCGACAGCGTCCAGCTCTTGGGTACCCGGTCCATCATTTGCGTTCCGATGCTCAGTCAAAACGCCCGAGGTTTGATCTATCTCGACAACGCCATGAAGGCCGGAATCTTCTCGGAAACCGATTTAGCCCTGGCCAAGACGGTGGCGGCTCTATCAGCCGCCGCTATCGAGAGAGCACTCTACTTCTCGACGATGCTTCAAAATGAAAAGATGGGGGCTCTAGGGCGGCTGGTAGCCGGCCTGGCCCACGAGCTCCTTAATCCTCTTCAAGCGATCCGCTCAGCCGGTCAACTTTTGGGTCACCAGGGGGCACCCGAGGAGCAGATCGAGACGATCATCAGTCAGTCGGACCGCTGCACCAAGCTGGTGCGGGACCTTCTGAGGACAGCTCGGGGCGAGGCCACTCCTTACGGAGCCCTCAATCTTGCCGACCTGATCGAGTCGACCCTACCCCTCTTGAAGGTCAGCTTTCAGGAGCGAGGCGTCAAGCTCGTCGCCGAGGTCGAGCCCGACCTGCCCAAGATCGTGGGCAACGGAGACCAATTGCGGCAGGTGCTCGTGAATCTCCTCAGCAACGCCCTCGAGGCCTGCGATGGGAGCCCCGAATCGACGATAAAGCTCGAGGCGACTCGTTGGCAAAATCAAGTTCGCATCAAGATTCTTGATAATGGCCGGGGTATGGCCCCGGAAGACCTGGGTCGGGTCTTCGAGCCGTTTTTCACCACCCGTGATGACGGGACCGGTCTGGGGCTCTCGATCGTTCACCGTATTGTGAGCGAGCACCAGGGAAGCGTGATCGCCTTCACCGGCCCCGAATGGACCGTCTTCCAAGTCGATTTACCCGCCGCCGAAGAGAGGGTCTAGTCCTGCTTCTCGACCTCAAAGTCGCCAACCATCACCAGGTCATCGAAATCAAAGAGCTGAGGAGACGGCTCAGGTGACCCGGCCAACTCGGCCAGCGTAGGGGTGCGAAAAAGGGTCAAAGCCCCGGCCTGATTAAGCCCGAAGACAGTGCCGTCAGGCTCCACGCTCATCCTGGTTTGGAAGCCACTAAACCCTTTCCAGACCAAGCGACCCTCGGAAGTGAAAGCCGAGATATGAAAGCGGTCCCGAGCGTATAAGAGCCCGTCGTCCCCCGGAACGAGTCCCGTGAAAGCCTCGTCCGAATCGGCCGACCACAACTCGCGCTCTTGCTTGAGGTCGTAAGCAACTAGCTGATGGCGGTAGGGCTCAGACCGAGTTCGGCTGTAGTAAAGCACCCGTTCATCGGCCAGTAGGGGGCGTGGATAACGACCTTCAGGAGGTATCTCGGCCACCACTTCTCCGGTCGCTAAAGCCAGTTGCTTGATCACTCCATCAAGTCCACTCCCCACAAAGACAGAATCTGAGTTGAGTGCGTGACTGGTCGTGTAGGCTGGATGAGACCACCGCAAGCGACGCGAGACAGGGTCGAAGACGGTCACGTTCGCCTCACCGGTGCGATGGTTCTCACTATTGACAGTAACAAGATGCTCTCCCTCACGAGCCAACCCATAGACCCCTCCGACCGGATCAAGCTGCCACAGCCGTTCACCCGTGGAAGAGTCCAGGGCCACTACCTTCTCATCAACGCTCCGGGCCAACAGAAGGTTGTCAACCACCAAGAGGGGAGCAAGAAGACCTGGGGCTTTCCAGCGCGGCTTCCCGGTGGTTGGGTCAAAGCAATGAAGGTCACGAGGGTCAAGAAGGGAGACAACCACCCCTCCCTCGGTCAGGACGGGTCGGGCCGCCGGCTTGGATGGTAAAGGGGTGCTCCATCGCTGAGTGCCGTCAGCCTGGCGGGCGATCAAACACCCATCCTGGGCCATCGCCAGTTCCCCACCTAGATTGAGGGGTAGCGACTGAACCCCTGAAAGCTGGAAGACTTTAACCGGTTCTCTGGTTTGATTCTGAAGCAGAAGACTGGCCGCTTGGTCAAGCGTTGGCTCTGGCAGACTACCCGGTTGATAGCTCTCAAGCGGGCTTGAGCCAACGCTCGGGAAGAATCTGGGTCTCAAGGTCATCCTGGGTCCGATGCGCATTTGAGCACATTAGCTCTATCCACTGAAAACACCCTAAAGAGCGGACGACTTAGTCACTATTGAATTTGACCGTGTCTAAAAGTGTCTTGACGAGTTCCGGTTCCTCCTCCGAGATGTCCTCTCTCGCCTCTGGATCCTCGAGTAAGTTGTAGAGACGAAACTGGGACCGGTCTTCGGCCAGGTAGACGAGCTTGTGTCCTCGCCAAAAAAGAGCTATCTGACCTTGCCCCTGGGTGCTGGCCCTATGGCTGACCGAGACGCGAAGCTTCTCGCTCTGGCGAGTAGGATCGGAGAGATAAGGGAGGAGCGATTCCCCTACCATTTGAGGGGGTTTCTCCAAGCCTAATAGAGCCAGCACTGTGGGAGCCAGGTCGAGCTGCTCGGCCAGAGTCTCGACTCGGACGGGAGCCTGTCCTGGGATATGAAGCAGCAAAGGGACATGGACGATCGACTGAAGCAGGGTCCAGCCGTGGTGACCGATATAGCCGCGTCCGAACGAATCGCCATGGTCGGCCGACACGATCAGAACCGTCTTATCGTCCAATCCGAGGCGCTGAAACTCGGCAAGGAACTCCCCAAAATCTGCATCGGTCGAGCGGACGTTGCGATCATACCAAGTTCTCATGGTCTCTTCCACGTATTCGGCTCGGTCACCACCATAAGGCCGATTCATAAAGGGCGGCCCCGGAGGGGGAACCGAACCAAAAAGATCGGCGAATTCGGGCTTGGGAAGAAAGGGATAGTGGGGCTTCCAAACGTGGCACCAGACGAAACTTCCAGAAGGATGTTGCTGCAGATACTCCAACGCTCGCTCAAACGAAATCTCAGGCGGATGGTGTTCGTAGGTGTAAAAGATATCGTCGTGGTAGGCTGCTGAATAGGGATTAAAATAGCTCCATTCCTCACTTCCGAGGGAGGCCAGCCAGATCATCTCCTCGTCCCTGTAGAGCCTGCGGAGTTGGCGATAGAAGGTGGTGTCCATAAAGGACCGCACCGCTAAGCTACGTTGGAACCCCCCTAACTGGAAGAGCTCGGGCGGCCAGAAACCTATGAAATAGCGGTTGGGATAGCCGTTTGCGGCCAGAACCTGAGCCAGGTTCGGACCCGTGGGTCCTTGAGGGGTCGAATAGTATCCCAGGAAGCAAGGTAAAGCGAACTGGGTGGAGTTGGAGTTGGCCATGAAGTTGTCGAAAACCACCGACTCCTCGGCCAATTGCCTGAGATGGGGGGTCGTTTCTCGCTCGTAACCGTAGACCGACATATGCTGAGCAGCCAGGCCGTCGAAGGTCACCAAAAGGATATTCGGGTTGGCGCCCTGGGCTACCACCTCGGGCCCTCGCCCGGGTCCTGAGAGCAAAACGCAGAGCAGGCCAACAACCAATGACCCTCCGACCATGGTCTTACCCTGCTCTTGGAAGAAAAGGTAAGGAGGCGGAAATCGCCAGACCAAACCCACCGACAAAATCCCACCCAAGGCCAGACTCAGACCAACCAGTGCCCAGCGAAACGATTCACTCTGAGCTTGGAACCAAACAGTCGCCCCCAACTTCAAAGACCACAGATTGACAGTATACAGCAGGAACCAAAACACTCCGTGGCTGAGACGCTGCTGGCCATCAACCTTTTCGAGGAGCTTCTCAAGGCCAGCCCCTAGCACTCCCAGCAGCAAAGCCAGAAAAATCCCCAGCACCGTCACCAGGCAGACATTGGTAGCAACCTCCCAGCCTGTCTGCCCGATGAAGTGGCGGTCAGTTCGCTTGCCGAAGTCGAGTAGGAGAAAGAGTCCCACTACCATCAGCCAGAGCGCTTGTTGATAGAAGACCATCGCCCCCCCTTTCCGGCCTGGCCCTCGCCCCCCCTCTCAAAGGGATTTCCTGAGCCGAAAGCAAATACGCCAGGGTGTTGGGCCGGCTAGTCGCTTTGACTTTGATGCTGTCGCTTCCAGCCTGGGCCTACCTCGACCCCGGAACAGGGAATCTGATAGCCCAGATGGTGGCCGGATGCGTGGCCGGCTGCATCTTCGCCTGGAGCGCTCTCAAGAGCAAGGTGACGGCCCTGTTTCAAGGCAAGAAGAAAGAGCCTGAGCAACCAGAGAGTGATGACGCGGAGGTCTCTTCTGACGAGAACAGCAGCGCCTGATAATATTCTATCTGCCCAGGGAGCCCTGGCCCGAAAAAGAATCCGCTAACATGGCAGACTTCGGGCGTCGCGAGCACTGGGAAACCTTCTATCGAAAGAAGGCCGCCTCTTCGGAACCTTCCCCTTTCGCCAGAGCTGTATCGAAGCAGCTTTCTCCCCGAACCGTTCTGCTCGAGGTGGGCTGCGGGAATGGACGCGACTCCGCCTTTTTCGCCGAGCTAGGCCACCAGGTGACGGCCGTTGATGCCTCCCCCACGGCCATCGAGCTTTGTCGAGAAACGCTCACCGACGCTTCGATAACCTTCGAGGTAGGGACAGCTTCGGTGGTCGATGGGAGTTTCGACGCCGTCTACAGTCGTTTCGCGCTCCACGCCATGCCGTTAGCTGAAGAGAAGGAGCTTCTCAGCGTGGCCTCCCGGGTCCTCAAAGTGGGAGGCCGGTTCTACGTGGAATGCCGTTCGGTGAAAGACCCTCTGGCTCAATTCGGGGAAGTCCTAAGTCCCACCGAGCGCTTCTACGGACACTATCGGCGCTTTATCCTGCTCGACGAACTGCGGGAACGGACCGAAGGTGTCGGCCTTAAAGTGGTGGACGAAGTTGAAGCCGACGGTCTGGCCGTCTATGGCGATGACAATCCGGTCGTCATCCGCCTCACCGCTGAAAAGGTCTGACCTCTTGGTCTGGCGCGCCTTAAGGGGCTTTTACCGAGAGATGAAGGAACTCAAGGCCCTGCTCGCCTCTTCGGCCGAGTTAACTTTTTACGTCGAGGATAGTTACTCTTATCTCCCTCTCGAAGGCTATGTTGAAGGGCTGCAAAGACCCTACAATTACGTCAGTTCTGACCCCAACGAGCCACTCCAGGACGATCCTCATCGGCAGGTTTTTCGATTGCCCAGCCTGGCCCATCAATACCTCTCCCGCACCGACGTCTCGACCTTGGTCATGACCATGCCCGACCTGGGCTCTCTTCATGTGGCCCGACCCGACCCCAAGACCTGCTGCCTCTACGTTTTCCATTCTCTCATCAGCATCCACCGCGGGTATCTTTCAGGAGCTTTTGACCACTACGATGAATTTTTCTGCGCCGGTCCCCATATGGTGGAAGAGTTGACAGCCTATTTCGACAAGGTCGGCAAAAAACGACCCGTTCTCCACCCGGTGGGTTATCACAAACTCGACCGAATTGCCCTCAACCATGCCCTTTTCGAAAAGAGTCAGCCTGACCAGGCCAGCGTGCTCCTCGCCCCTTCTTGGCAAAAAGACAACCTGCTCGAACTGGCCGGCGAGACTCTCATCGATAGCCTCCTGCGCCAAGACCTTAAGGTGATCGTGAGGCCTCATCCGGTCTTCTTCCAGGCGCTCTATCCTCAAGGTCAAGCGATCGTTGCCGAGCTAGAGAAACGGTTCCAAGGCGAGCCTGGTTTCGTCCTCGATACGGACTACAATTCTGAGCGCTCGTTCCATGAAGCCGACCTGATGCTCTGTGATTGGTCGGGAGCGTCGCTCGAATACGCTTTTGGAACCGAGCGGCCGGTCATTTTTGTTGACAGCCCCCCCAAAGTTCGGAATCCCGACTGGACTCAGCTCGGGGTCGTTCCTTTCGAGGAAAGAGTTCGTGACCAGATCGGTCGAGTGCTGGCCAGCCAGAAAGTCGCCTCGGTAGGCCAGCTAGCCTTAGACTTGCTGGACCGTTCTCAAGAGATGGCCGAGAGAATTCGAGCTGTCCGCGATGAGGCCGTTTTTCACTTCGGGCGCAGTGCCGAGGTGGGAGTGAAGACCCTGCGTGCCAAGCTGTCCTCGGCCTCTTGACGCTTTGGGTCAATTAGGAGACAATGCCTAGCCGAGGGGGTGTATCTTGAGCTAGTCGAGGGGATGATCCTGACCGACGGCAACGACCTGGCCCACATGGTGGGCGCCGTCAATCCAAGCCCGGAACGAGATGAGCTGGAGAGAACCCTTCTCAAGGCCTGCAGTTGATCAATTGCTTTTTCGGAGGGGATCTAGCAGCCGTCGAAGAGCACCTCGGCGTCCGCCACGCTCTGACTTCGGGCCGCTTCCCCTCAACCGTCAACAGTCACCACAAACTCGGTTTAGGTCAACTCAGGGAGGGTCTGGCCCAGGCCGCCATGCCCGAAGACGGCAGCATCGAAGCGGTCTCTCACGAAACCCACCCGGTGATGGGGGTCATATGGCGCCCGGAACGCGAGGAGCATTTCCCGGATCGAGGCTGGATTGAGGATTTCTTCCAATGATGCCTCTTTACCAACGAACGAACCCGCTGAATTGGGTTCTGCGACCGCGCACAAAGCGGGTTCCCGAAAACTCACTCAAGTAGTTGATCAAGCTTCGGTCATCGAACACGTTGAAAACCTTCAGCCCCAGGCCCCACTGAGGGGAACTCTGTTCCTCGGGCGTGGCGTACTGCACATTCAGGTTGGCCACGAACCGAGGAATTCTTTCACCCTCCAGCCCGAAAGGCTGGATGCCCGCACCGTTGTAATCCACAATGGCCAGCTGAGGAAAGCCTGAAGCGTAAAGAAAATCCCCGCCAACCAGAAGGCCGTTCTCCCAGGTATGACTCATTCCAGCCACGACCTGGACTCTTTGATCGTGGTCGTTGAACTCTAGATCCTCATCGATGAAAGCCCCTCGTTCTGTGGGCCGCGCCTCACTGACGGTAGCCGAAAGAAAACCGTTCAACCCAACTTCATAGTCGGTATTCAAGCTGAGTTCGAGGCCCTGGTAGGTGGCCTGAGCAAAGTTGACCGGGGCAAACAGAGGAATGTTGGTATTGGGAACTAGCAGTCCGATATCAACCTGGTCTGTGTAATCTTTGTGAACCAAAGCCAGCTTACCCACCAGACCTTTGGCCAACTGATTCTCGTAGCTCAGTTCGAAGGCGTTGACCCGCTGAGGAAGAACGAAGGTCTCGCCGCTGAGGTCTAGTTCCAAAGGCGGCGGCTGGAAGACCCTGTTGTAGGAAAAACGCAGAGCCTGCTTCTCCGTGGGACCCCAGGTTAAATTGAAGTTCGGACTCAGTTGACCGGTATTCACGTTGATACCGTTGTCGAAAGTGTCGGCCCTCAATCCATAGTTGACCACCACTTGCTCACTCAGAGGAAAGGTGTGACTGAAATAGGCGCTCCCGAAAAACCCGTCCCGGTCGATGATGGTGTTGAGTCGAGGGAGGGGTGTGGCCAAAGTCGTGACGGGTAGATCCCCACCTCCTCCGGCATCGATGATGTCCAGACCCTGGAAGCTTGAGATAAAGTTGGCCGAGAGACCAGCGCGAATTCGATGGTTCTCCCCGAGACGGTGAGTGAAATCGAGGCTCGGCTGAATCTGCGTGACCTCAAGGTTCGTCGTTGGCAAGTAAGGCGAGCCGGGGTCCTCTGGGTTGGCCGGCAAATTATCGCCGGCCAGGTCCTCGTTTACAGCCTGATCGAAAGCTGTGAAAGGAGTGAAGACGCCATTATTCTTCACGCTTTGCTGAGAACGAAGGTAGGAAACGCCCAGGTTCATGTCCGTATCCTCCGATAACTCTCGCTGCCACGATCCCATCACCAGAAAGTTGGTATCGTCTTGCTTCTGGCGAACGCCGGCCTGGAAAGCTCCTGGGGTCTGGGGAATCTCGAAATCTGCGTTCTGGAAGCTGACGTTCAGGGCCAGCTGGTCCTGCTCGCTCTGATGCTTGATGCGAGCCAACACGGAGGTGTTGCTTCCCCGGTTGTTCAACTCTTGCTGGTGGGGGTTAGGCGCCTCGAAGTTGAGGTCGGTGGTGGAAGTCTTGGCCCCGATATAGAAACTGAGGCCTTCTTCCTGTTCGGCACCGGCCTGGACCACCGTTTCGAACTGACCCCGGTCGCCAACGCGAGTGTCTAGTTCCACGAAGTTCCCTTTGCGCGTGGTGCCGCTCAACACCACCCCGATCTGGCCGCCGATGGAGGCGTCATAGTTACCGGTTCGAATCGACAGGCCCTCTAGAAACTCAGGGTCGATCGGCTGACTGGTCGTGGAGGCCAGCGGAATCGGAACGTTCTGGCCGTCCAGCGAGAAGGTCACGGATTTATGCTCCCCGCGGGCGTGAGCCTGGCCCAACGAGTTCCTCTGAAGACCTGGGACGGTGGACAAGACACTCTGAAGAGAGCCGCTATCGGTCACCTGGCGCTGGATGAACTCGCGGCTGCGTTGAGTGACTGCCCCCCCTTCCGGGTCTTTACTATTGACCATGAGAAAATCTTCGCGGACCTGAACGACCCCCTCTTGATTCTCTGTTTTGCTCAGGAAAAAACTGGCCGGGTTGTCAGTGGCTGGGGCGATGGTAATCACCGCTCCGTCGTTACCGGGGAAGTCCGGATGGCTGACTTCGACCTGGTAGGTGCCCTCGTCCAAATTCTTGATCCTCACGGTCCCTTCAAGGTCGGTCTCGCCGGAGGCGATCACTCGGGTGCGACTTCGGTTCAAGACCTTGACTAGAGCCCCCTCGATCGGTTCATCGGTCTCTTCGCTCACAACCTCAACCAGGAGGTCTCCCTGGTTCTCTACGCCCCAACAGGGCTGGAGTAGAAGCCCTAAAATGACCAGGGCCAAAAGCCCGAACCTTGTCATGTCGTCCGTCTCCTTCAACTTGTTGAGACGAGGTTCTCAAGAAAGAAGCACAGTCCTTCAGCCACGGCTAAAAATCTCAAAAAAGCATCCAACCCGTCCCGCTATCCACTGTTTGCAGTCAACATCACGGAGTCCAGTGCCACGCATCAAGTTTTGCCCAGGCTAAACATCTCTTCTTTAAGAGTGCAAGTGCCAAAAGTTCAAGCGGGTTTAACACACTTTGCTCTCCGGGCCTGGCAACCTCGAGCTATGAACGTGCTCACCCAACCACCACTCACTCGAAGCCCGCTTCCCACCGGCTGGACTTGCGTTAGTCCTGAAGAAGGCTCGATAGCCCCCGACGACAGCTCAGACTCTCTGGCCCTACGCCATCATCTCGAGCAGGCTGACATCAGCCTGATAGCGGTTCGCCATGGGCAGAGTGAAACCAATGCCCTGGCCAAAGAGCGAGGGGTCCCGATCTTGTGCGGACAACGAGACTCTCCTTTGACGGACCTGGGCCGACAGCAGGCCGCCCGAGCAGCCGAACGCCTGTATGAGAGTTTCGGTGGAGACGACTGGATGCTCGAAGCTCTACAGACACCAGAGCTTCAGCCCGTGCTCTATACTAGCCCTTTGAGTCGAGCTCACGATACCGCGTTGGCCACCGCCAACCTGCTAACCCACCAAGCCTTCCAGATGGTAGCCCGAGGTCGGGCCACGGCCACCCAGGCAAAAGCCCTGGCCGAGGCGGTGGAGCCTAAAGTGGATGAGCGGATTCAAGAGTTCGGATTCGGTCGCTACGAAATGACCCCCCTGCCTGAAGTGCGCCGAGAACAACCCGCCTTCATCCATCGATGGGATGGATTTCAAGGCCTCGGGATCGATAGTCTTCATCGCTTTCCGGGGGGCGAAAGCCGGGCCGACCTGATGACCCGAGTGAGTTCTTTTCTCAGCGATGTGGCCATCTCTCATCCCAACCAGACGGTGGTGATGTTCGCTCATCTGGAATCGATCGTGGCCACTCAGACGGTGCTGGGAGACCGCCATCTCGAGCAGGGTCGGCTAAAAATCGACGCCACCAGGGTGGGCAACGCCGAGCCGATTGTGCTGCTGCCGCCCCGGTAACCACCGAAAAGGAGTTCCAGGCCGGGACGGAAAGCGCCGGTGATGGGTCGCACTCGGGTCATTTTTCTGGTTCTCCTACTGGCTGCCCTCAGCTTGGTAAGCTGGGGTCAGCCCCCGGACGACGGTCCTGACGAAGAGTCGAGTCCTTTGTATTTCGACCTTTCCTACATCGTCGACGCTCTCACCAACGTCTCCGGTGGGAAAGAACGGGGCTCAGACCTGCTCGGGAGTATGCTGTTGGAATTTGAGCTCGATGGCCAACAGACCCGGGAGCAACTTCTTTATGGCTTTGCTAGCCATTCACGGGGGGCCCTTCACCGACCGGGTCGGCGACTTCCAAACCGTCAGCAACATTGAGGCCGTGGCCACGGCCAGGCTCTTCGAGTTTGGCTATGAACAGGCTTGGTCCGAGCAATGGGACCTGGTGATAGGCCTTCTGGCGCTGGACAGCGACTTTGACCTCCGCTCCTCGGCCGGTCTTTTCGTGCACAGCCCGGCGACCCCGAGAACTTGATCGGCAACACTTTTCGTTTCACCCCCGGCGAAGGGCTATTGGTGATCGGGGAATTTGGCCATGGCTGGAGTGATGAATTCGGTGAGCTGGGCAAAGTGGGTGTGGGGGCCTGGGGCTTCACGGCCGAGTTTGAAACCCATCTTGAAGACGGTCTTTCGAGCAACCGGGGCGCCTACCTGACCTTGGAGAAGAGCCTGTTTCGAGAAGACGACTCCTCCTCCCAGGGGTTGGTGGGATATCTGCGGACGGGAGTGGCCGAAGGAAGGGTCAACCCTATCGAGACCTTCGTCGGCGCAGGCCTCGTTTACACTGGCCCCCTACCCGGAAGAGACGAAGATCGGCTGGGCCTGGCCGTCAACTCGGGCTTTGCTTCTCAGGAGTTCATCCAGGCCGGCCCCCACGAGCGCCACGAAACAGCCCTGGAATTGACCTACGCCTTCGCTGTCAACGATCACGTCTCGATTCAGCCAGGCCTGCAGTATATCATCAATCCCGGTTTCGATCCGGAACGGGAAGACTCTCTGGTGGTGGGACTCCGCGGAGTCTTTACCTTTGCCTCTCCTTAGGTGGTCAGGGCGATCCGTCCCCGCTCGAGATCGACCGAAAGGATCTCACACTGAATCACTTCTCCTACCGAGAGACGCCGTCCGCGAAGTTGGCTTTTGTGAAGCAGACCGTCCTGTTTGACACCGATATCGACGAAGGCTCCGAAGTCCACCACGTTGCGGACGGTGCCCTCCACAACCTGACCGGCCTGAAGGTCCTCCATAGCCAGGACCCCAGTTCGGACCAGGGGAGGTGGCAGCTCTTCCCGCGGGTCTCGGCCGGGACGCTCGAGCTGCTCGAGAATGTCGCGCAAGGTCGGTTCGGGACAGTCGACCCGCTCGCGCAGTTCTTGAAAAGAAAGGCGGCTAGAACCTTGAGTGAACCGCATCACCTGGCGGGCGACCGGGTAACTTTCAGGATGGATGGCGGTGGCATCAAGAGGGTTCTTGCCGTCCCGAATTCGGATAAACCCGGCCGCCTGCTCGAAAGCCTTCTTGCCCAGGCCCTTGACCTGGGTCAGAGTAGCTCGGTCGGGAAACGGTCCATTCTGGTCTCGGTAAGCGACGATTCGCTCCGACAACTTGGGCCCCAGGCCCCCTATATGGGCCAGCAGAGAAGGCGAAGCGGTGTTGAGTTCCACCCCGACCCGGTGGACCACGCTCTCGACCACGGCCGCCAAAGCCTGGTCGAGTTTCTTTTGATCGAGATCGTGCTGATACATTCCCACGCCCACCGACTTGGGGTCGATCTTGATCAACTCGGCCAGAGGGTCGAGTACCCGGCGCGCAATCGAGACAGCTCCGCGCAGCGAGACATCTAGCTTCGGAAGTTCGGCTCGAGCTAGCGGGCTGGCCGAATAGACACTGGCTCCGGCCTCGCTCACGACCAGAAAAGGAGCCTCGAGTTCGGCCACCAGCTGCTCGGTCTCCCGAGAGGCGGTGCCGTTTCCGATGGCCACCAGGGTCACTCGAAAGCGCTCGATCAATCGCTTGAGAGTGGCTCGACTCTGCTCTTGTTGACGCTGAGGCGGGTGGGGGTAGATCGTGTCGGTGGCCAGGAGCTTGCCGGTAGGATCGACGATGGCGACCTTACAGCCTGTGCGAAAGCCTGGGTCCAGACCCAACACGGTATGCCCAGCCAGCGGGGGAATCTGCAAGAGCGATTCCAGATTCTCCGAAAACACGCCTATGGCGTGCTTCTGGGCCACCTCGGTCAGTCGGCTCCGGACCTCCCTCTCGATCGAGGGCAGCAGCAAGCGCTTGGCACTGTCGTCCAAAGCCTCCTCGAGTTGGCTGGCCCAGGGAGAGTGAGGGCGCACTCGGAACTCCTGACGCTGGGCCTTTCTCCAGTCCCGTTCCTCAAGCTCGACCGACACCTTCAGGATTTTCTCCCGTTCTCCGCGGTCAAAAGCCAGAACCTGATGGGGTTGAACTCGGCTGACTGAGCCCTGGAAGTCGTAATAGGAGCGATAAACCTCTTTGGGGTCCTCAGCGCCCCGCTTGCGGGTCGCTTTCAGGCGGGCAAATTGGAGGGCCTTAGCCCTCACCGCCCCTCGGATGGTAGCGTTCTCTGCGGCCCACTCGGCTACGATGTCGCGGGCTCCCGCTAGGGCCTGGTCGGCATCGTCTAGGAAGTCTCGGGCCGCCTTGCTGGGGGCAGGGCCTTGAGGCTGCTCCACGATCATCCTGGCTAGAGGCTCAAGACCGAGGTCTCGGGCCGTGGTCGCGCGCGTCTTGCGCTTTGGCCGGTGGGGTAGATAAAGGTCTTCTAGTTCGGTGAGAGTCCGGGCCTTCTCCACCTGGGTTCGAAGCTGACCGTGCCACAGTCCCTGTTCCTCGAGTGAACTGACAATGGCCTTGCGCCGATCCTCTAGAGCTTTCAGTGATGCCCTGAGAGCTTCGATCGACCGGATCTGCTCCTCATCGAGCTGGCCGGTCTTTTCTTTCCGGTAACGGGCTATGAACGGTACCGTGCAGCTGTCGTCGAGCAGCTCCAAGGCAGCTGTGACCCCGGTCCGCGGCAACTTTAGCTGGCGACTGATCTCTTGAGCGAAGTCCATGGCCAGCCATTCGATCGCTCGAGGCCAAGTCTTCTAGGGGGGTGCGGGAAACTCGACAGCGCTTCGGGGCTAAAGAACGTGGAGGTCCTCAAGAATCAACCTGAAGCGCCCCTCTGAGCGAATCAGCGTGAAGACGGCTGTCAGGTCGCTCCAAAGGCCGTTTAGCGGCAAATCATATAACACTTCAGCCAAGTTACCGGGGGATTGCCGTGAAGCTGATAGAGTCCCCAGCTACAACTAGGAGGCGAAAGCAAGTAGTTACCAGGTATTCCTTCAGGCAGATCGGGGATCAAGAACCCCTCCCAGTTCTCTTTCCTTTCAACTAGCCCATAATTGCTCATTATCTCCCCTGTCTCATTGTCGACATCTTCTTGATCTTAGGACCAAACCAAGCCGCGCGACAGCGCTCTTTCGCTACTGCTCGAGACCGATTCGATTCAGGTATTCTTCGACAGATGCCTTCTTTCCATAGTCCGTACGCAATTGTGCAACGATTTCTTCATACAGTACTCGTGGACCAGCTTCTCTACAAATGGCCGCTAAACATAGCAGCTCTTGAAGTTGGGATATGCCAGTATGTACTTCTCGCGACCAGAGAGTCTTGAGCGCATCATCATGGGAGCAACCCCAAATTCATGCCCTGCACTCAAAGTCAGTAATCATGGGGCT
>CAYRFU010000158.1:0-10587 GCA_964423525.1 uncultured Burkholderiales bacterium
GCCCGAGAACGGGCCGAGGCCCAACAAGCCCGTCGTGCCGCCGCCGCCCGGCGACGAAGAGGCCAGGCCCAAGAGCTCCAGGGCCTTGAGACTCGCCAACGCGGACGAGACCGATTTGACCAAGGTCAGGCCGAAGGGCGGGAGGGTCTAGCCCTGATAGAGGACAGTCTCGGCCTTCTGGGTCAAGCGTCAGAGAAGAAACAAGAGGGCTTGGAGAAGGTCCGGCAGGGTCTTACCGACGAGACGAAAGCCGAGCTGCGGCAGCGTCAGCAAATCGATTTCCTCCACCAGAGTCGCCAGGCTGAAGAGGCTGTTGAGGAGCGCAAAGAAAGCCTCCGGGAGCGACTCGGCCTGGCCGTGGCCGCAGAACGAACCGCCGAGAGAAAGCAGCAACAAGCGGTGGAGAGGTTCCAGCTCGGTCGGGAACAGGACCGCCGGGGCCAACACCAAAAGGATGCCGGTCGAGAACTGTTGGGCCAGGGCCTAGCTCAGATCGGCTCGGGAACCCTCCTCCTGGATCAGGCGGCTCAGGCCAACTTGTGGGGCCAGCAACATCAGCAGCAGGCTCAACGTCACCAGACCCTGGCCCAGGACCTCCAGGTCTCTTCTCAACGACGAGCCTTCGATTCGAGCCAGCAAAGGCTCCAGGGCAACCTTCTGGTAGGCCAGGCTGGATCCGTCGAGAGGGAACTTCAGCCGTTGATCGGGCAGGCCGCCCAACTTCTGGTAGAAGCCAGAACCCTGGACCAGCAGAGCACCTTTTGGACCCACCAGGGTCACTCCAACATCGCCTGGGGTCGTCATCTTCAGACTTGCCCTTTCTACTACTGCGCCGGTCTTGAACTCGAGAGGCAAGGCGACCGTGAGCTGGCCCACGGTCGAGCCCTCAAACACCAGGCCAACCAAACCCGTCAGTCTCACTATCACCTCAACGAGCTGGTCGAGAGCAAGCGCGCCCAATCCGAGCAGTTTCGAGTACGAGCTGGCGATCGCTTCGGATCGGCGGCCCGTCAGAGTGAGCTGTCTCGTCAGGAGAGACATCGTTCCCAGGAACACTTCCATCATTCTCACCAAAATCGAGGCGCTGCTCAAACTCACTTCTCCGAAGCTCGAACCAAGACTCGCGAAGGCCGAGTGCAGACCGAGGCCGGCCAGAATCTCATGGGCGACGGCCGCCATTCCCTCAACCTGGGATTCCAGCAAGAAAGCGAGGGTCGAGCCACCTCCGAGGCGGCGCTCAACCTCTTCGACCAGGCTCGCCTCAGGGAACGACGCGTCGACCAAACCCAGCACCAGCTCTTGGACAACTTCGAGCACGCTTTTACTGCCGAGATGGCCCACGGCCGCCATCAGACCATCAGTCTGGACCGATTTGAGCAGGCCCAAGCCGACGAGCAAGCGGCCCATCGGGAGATGGCTACAGGTCTGAATTGGATTCACCAGGGGTTCCAACTGGCCGACACCGCTCAGGAGACCGCCGACAGAGGCCTGACCCAACTCGAGCAAGGGCGCCGTTTGGAGACTGAGGGGCTTCGACTCGAGAATCAGGGACACCGCCTTTTGTCTCAAGCCCGACAGGAACTAGAGCAAGCTCGCCGGGAGGGTCGCCAGGCCGACCACGAAACTCTCCAGGCTGAAGAAAAAGCCCGCCAAGCCGAATCTTTGATCACGGAGGGTCAAGAAAAGACCGCCGCCGGTCTAGCCCTCCAGCAGAAAGGCCAGAGCTACCTCCACCTCGTCGAGCCAGAATTCGCTGCTTAAGTCTTTCGTGATCAAGAGTGGAGGCAACCCCGACCAGAGGCTCCTTTAAGTCGGCTTCCACCCCTGCCAACCAGACCTCAGGAGGCTCCACCCAGTCCCCCACCAGGCGTTGCAAAGAGTGATGATGAAGCTGGAACAAGCCGGGTCGGCTGACACCAAGATAGACCAGGTCGGGAACGGTCTCTTCCACGGCCCGACCTAGCTCCGAGAGAGCTAGATTGGGACCCAGGTATTCTGCTCGCCAGCCGTGGCGAGCTAACAGGTAGGCGGCTGCCAGAACCGGGATCTCTTCGTGGTCACCGGGGAAAGCCGCACAGAGAGCCCGGGGACTGGTGGTGCGTAAACTGACCGAGGCCCAGAGTAGACCCATCAATCGAAAACGAAAGATTTCTCGACCCAGGCGATAAGCCAAAGGCTGGGTCTTCTTATCGCGCTCAAGCCTCTTCCAGGCCGGCACTAAAATCTCGGTCACCACGAATTCGGCCGACCAGGTTTGAAAGGCCAGATCGAGCTGATGCTGAAGTCCTGGACTGGAGAGCCTTTGGGCGGTCGCCACCAACCCCTCCACCCGGGCTCCAAGCCCGTGGGCCGGTTCGGCTGGCTGATCGTCTACAGGGGTCAGCAACTGGTGACCTTCCAGGAGACGGTCTCTACCCAGGGTGGCCACCTCACCGATCTGAAGACCATCGTCGAGAAGCTTGCGAACGGAGCGCAGCACAGCCAGGTCCTCCTGAGTGTAGAGGCGATGACCCTGGGCTGTTCTCTCAGGCTGGAGAATGTCGTAGCGGGTTTCCCAGGTGCGCAGAACGGAGGGGGAAAATCCGGTCAGGCGAGCCACCGTCTGGGTCTTGAAGATCCCTTCGGTGGTCAAGAGGCGCCCACCCAGAGCCGATCGACCTCGGCTTCAAATCCGACGATTTCCTGATCGAGTTCATCTATCGAATTTCGCAGCGATTCCCAGTTCATGGTTGCCAGTTCCCCCAACAGGCCTTCGCACATTGTTTCAGCAGTCCTTGCGCCTAGACTGGAAAGCACAGGAGTGAGGTCGCGGAGAACTGCGGTCAGGCCTTCGCGCCGACCCTGGCGAAGCTCGTGGCGAAGGTCGGCCATATGTTCGCGGACAGTTCGTGAGAACAGCTGCAGATGGTCAAGAACGTGTTGCCGGGAACCTCCCAGAGAAACCCACGAGCTGGTCAATTTCTCGACATCCACCCTCGTTGACACTGTCTTGCTCACTCGGAGTTCGGCCACAGCCTGACTCACCTCTTGAGCTGTTCGACATCGAAGCCAGTTGACCGGACCCGCTTGTTGGTCAAGGACGATCACCAGGTCGTAATCAGCCAGGCGACTCAGGCGAGCAGCCTCCTCGACTGAGCGAACACCGTCGGCCCGACAGCCAGACTTCTCCATCTCGTTGCGAAGGACTCGCAACTGAACCGGATCGGAATGAACAAGCAAGAGTCGGGTAAAAAGCGATTCACGAGGCGCCCAATCGCTCTCCGTGAGGGAACGAATTCGGGCCAAAAGATCCCTCGGGCGAAGAGGCTTGCCCAAACACCCCTCAAGACCGGCCGCCTCCCAATCCTCGGGAGCCACTTCTAAGGAAGTTACCAACAGCTTCTTGGTGGAGGGAGTGAGAGCACCCAAAAGACGGCTCAAAGAAAGACCATCCTGGTCCGGCAACACCTGATCGATCAGGGCGACCTGAAAGGGCCGCGCGGACTTCTTCACCAACTCAACGGCCTCCTCAGCGGAAGCAGCCATCGCGTAATCCAAGTCCCAAGAGCTAAGAACCCCCCCCAAAACCTCGCGACTGATCGGATGGTCCTCCACCGCCAGAACCTTAAGCCGAGGTAGAGGACTCTCTTTCCAAGAATTGGGGACCTCTGGGCAGGCTTCAGCCGGCAAGACTAACGAGAAAGCAGAGCCTTCTTGAGGCCGTGACTCCACCGTGATGCGACCTCCCAAGAGCTCGCTCACTTCGCGACCGATCGCCAAACCCAAACCCAAACCAGGTTGATCGGTCTGGCCCTGGACGAATCGGTCAAAGACCCGAGGGAGTAGCTCTGGCTCGAGGCCGGGTCCCGTGTCTTCTACCCTGATCACGAGTTCCTGGCCAGGCCGACTGACTTCTACCAAGACATGGCCTTGTTCGGTATACTGAATCGCGTTGGCCACCAGATTCACCACCACCTGACGGAGTCGTTCACCGTCCAGCATAAAATGGCGGGGCAGATCCCCAGGATAGCGGAGAATCAAATCCAGACCCTTCTCTTCGGCGGCCACGGCAAAAAGAGCCAACATCTCCTCTAAACAGGAATCCAACTGGGTCGGTTGCAGACACACTTCCCGCTGGCCCCGCTCGAGTTTGCCAAAATCGAGAAGGTCGTCAACCAGCGCGGCCAGCAGCTCGGCGCTGCTGCGGATCAGGCCAAACCTGCGCCTCTGGGAAGGACTGAGAACACTCTCTTCGAGTGCGCCGGAAAGGGCCAGAATAACGTTCAGGGGAGTACGAATCTCGTGGGTGACGTTCTGAACGAAGCGAGTCTTGAGACGGGAAGAGGCTTCCGCCTGGGCCAGCGCCTCGACCACTCGGCCGACGGCCGGACGAAAAATGAACAACGCCTCAAACACCAGGGCCACCAGAGTCAGACAAAGGAAGAGCCATTCGAGACGCCTGAGGGTGGTCACCCGTTGAGCCGATTCCAGGTCATACCGAAAAACCAACCGGTCCATCCCTTCTAGAAAGGGTTCCTGGGCGGAAAGGATCGTGGCCACCGCTGAAGAGTTGGTGGGGTCGACCAAAAGCTGGCGACAGGCAGCCACGATCTGTTGAAAAGGGGGTTCGAGTTGCTGGAACATCACCTCGACCTGAGCACTATTCTGACCCGGTAAGCCGTTGGAGGGTTCGCCGAAGCGCAATCCCTGATGGGCCTTGACAAACGCTTCCAGGTCAGACCTCAGGTCAGGACTGGCAGCCCCTCGTTCGAGCAGCAGAGCGGACCGAGTCAGTTTCTGGCTCAGCATCCGCTGGCGGCCTGCCAGATTGATGACGCGGCTATCACTCGCTAGCCGAGCCAGGGCGACCTGAACGACCCCGTGACCCAGCAACGACAACAGGGCGACCAGGGTCAGAGCCAGGAGATAGCGGCGAGTCAGCTGAGTCTGCTCAACAGCCGAACGCGGAGGATTTGCACAAGCTTTGCTTAACATTCGCGCGGGAGACCCTCCAGGGAGTAGATAATTTATGTATACCAGCGATGAGCATCCCTCAATCAGTTTGCAGGATAGTTCTAGTCAGCTCCGCCTTCTAGCCGCCCTCAATGATCTTCATCTTCGTTTCAAAACGCTGGGCGCAGGCAAGGTAGCCGACTATATCCCGGAACTTGCCAAAGCCAACCCGAACTGGTTCGGTATCACCGTGGTGACCGCCGACGGTCAACTCTATGAGGTAGGCGATACACGCCAGAAATTCACCATCCAAAGCATTTCTAAGCCATTCGTTCACGGCATGGCCCTGGAAGACCGAGGCCGTGAGACGGTCTTGAGCAAAGTCGGGGTCGAGCCCACCGGTGACGCCTTCAACTCGATCATCAAGGTCGACGAAAAGTCGAAACGACCCCACAACCCGATGGTCAACGCCGGCGCCATCGCCACCACCTCTTTGCTGGCTGGCGACGGTCCGACCGGAAAACTGAATCGACTGATGGAGCGTTTCAGCCGCTACATGGGCCGAGAGGTGGTAGCCGACATGTCGGTGTTTATGTCGGAGAGAACCACTGGCCACCGGAACCGTGCTATCGCCCACCTGATGCTGAACTTCGACATGATCGAGCCCAGGGTGGAAGAGATTCTTGACCTTTACTTCCAGCAATGCTCGCTGATGGTCACCTCCCGTGACCTGGCCATCATGGCGGCCACTCTGGCCAACCGGGGAGTGAACCCTCTGACCCGAGAACGAGCCATCCACTCGGAGTATATTCGAGACGTCTTGTCAGTGATGTTCACCTGCGGACTCTACGACTATACCGGCGAGTGGGTTTACCGCGTGGGCCTTCCGGCTAAGAGCGGAGTAGGCGGCGGACTGTTAGCCGTGGTCCCCCAACGAATGGGTATCGGTATCTTTAGCCCCCCTCTCGACGAACGGGGCAACAGCGTGCGAGCGATCAAAGTCTGTGAGGAGTTGTCAGCCCGCTTTGGACTCCATGTGTTCGACGCCTGGCTGTCAGAGTATCAGGTGGAGCACACCAGTGAGGCCAGCAGTGAGTCGCTCCCCACGGCCGAGTTTCAATCAGTCCCGGTCAAGGAGCTGCAACGATGAGCGCCGCCACCGATGCCGAAGCGGCTATCAAGCTTCGCAATACGCTAGAAAGGCTTCACCTTCGCTATCAAGGCCTCAGTGATGGCAAAGTGGCCGACTACATTCCAGAACTCGCCAAAGCCGACCCCAACTGGTTCGGTATTGCGGCCGTGACTGTCTCCGGTTCGACCTACACGGTAGGCGATTGTGACGTCCCTTTCACGATCCAGTCCGCCGTCAACCCTCTGATTTACGGCTTAGCCCTGGAAAGCCAGGGAGCCGAGGTGGTGGAAGGCCGAGTTGGCGTCGAGCCGAGCGGAAACCCTTTCAACTCCATCTCCCTCGACCCTCGAGGCAACATCCCTTATAACCCGATGGTCAACGCGGGCGCTCTCTGCCTGACCGACCTGGTTCCCGGGGCCGATCCGACCGCCCGCCTTAACAAAGTGTTGGAGTCCGTCTCTGCTTATGCCGGTCGTCCCGTCGAAGTCGATATGGCTGTCTTCAGTTCTGAGTTGGCGACCGGTCACCGCAACCACGCCATCGCCTACCTCTTGACCAACTTCAAACTTCTCCGGCACCAGGCCCAGGAAGTTCTCGACCTCTACTATCAACAGTGCTCGATTCGGGTTAGCTGCCTCGATCTGGCCACCATCGGAGCCACCCTGGCCAACCGGGGAACCAACCCTTTAACCGGCCAACAAGCCATCGAACCGACCTACATCCGCAACATCCTCAGCGTTATGTTCACCTGCGGAATGTATGAAGTCGCCGGGCAATGGGCCTACGACGTAGGTCTTCCGGCTAAAAGCGGCGTAGGCGGCGGTCTGGTTGCCGTCGTGCCTGGTTTGATGGGCCTGGCCGTCTTTAGCCCTCCCCTCGACGCGACCGGAGCCACCACCCGAGGAACACGCGTCTTAAGAGACCTGATCCAGGAGCTCGACCTGCATATGATGGATGTCATGTATGGAGAACAAGAATTCGGACGTTGACATTTTGCCGAAGTTCTGTTAGCTTTTGCGCGCCCGCATCTTTCGAAACACAGCGGGAAAAGTTAGGAGCAATATGTTCAACCTGGCAGAATACCTCTGGATCGACGGTGCTGAACCCACTCGTGAAATCCGCTCGAAGGCTCGCGTCATCGAAGTCGAGTCGGGCAAGACCCCCAAACTCAGCGATTTCCCCGAGTGGAGCTTCGACGGCTCGTCGACCAACCAGGCCGCCGGACACGACTCAGACTGCATGCTGAAACCAGTCAACTTCGTTAAAGACCCCATTCGCGGTGGAAACAACTACCTAGTTCTCTGCGAGGTTCTTTCCCCCAACGGAGACCCTCACCCCACCAACACTCGCGCTAAGCTCCGCGAAGTGCTCGACAAGGGTGGCAAAAAACAAGATCCCTGGATCGGGTTCGAGCAGGAATACACCATGTTCAAAGGCGCCTTGCCCCTGAGCTGGCCTCCCGCCGGTTTCCCCCCGCCCCAGGGTCCCTACTACTGCGGCGTAGGCGCCGACAAAGTGACCGGTCGTGAACTGGTCGAACGCCACACCCAAGCCTGTCTCGACGCTGGCATCATGATCTACGGCATTAACGCTGAGGTTATGCTAGCCCAGTGGGAGTTCCAAATCGGCTACCGTGGCAGCAAGAACGAGAGCGCAGACGTCCTCAACGTCTCAGACCACCTGGTCTTCGCTCGCTGGCTGATGTGCCGTCTCGGTGAAGAACACGGCATCACCATCTCGTTCGCTCCCAAGCCGATCAAAGGCGACTGGAACGGCGCTGGTAACCACGCCAACTTCTCGACCAACGACCTGCGCGACCCCAGGAAAGGCAAAAAAGCCATCGCGGACGCCGTCAAAACTCTCGAGAAGAACCACAAAGAGCACGTTCTCAACTATGGATTCGGTCTGGCTGACCGTCTCACCGGTCTTCACGAGACCTGCCACATCGATGAGTTCCGCTATGGCGACGCCGACCGTGGCGCGTCCATCCGTATCCCGGCCCACGTAGCCCAGAAGGGCTATGGTTACATCGAAGACCGCCGTCCGGCTGCTAACTGCGACCCTTACCTGGTCTCGGCCCTGCTGGTTAACACCGTCTGCGGTATCGGCGTCAACCTGACTGAGGAGAAGGTCCTGGTCGGAGTCTAAACCTCCGCAATTGAAGACAGCTCCCTTTCCCCCGCCTCAGCGGGGGATTTTTCTTTAGGTCCGATTCCGTTTCTTCCACAGGTATCGGGCAAAAATGGCCAAGAACACCAGCAGGGGGACGAGGTAAAAGCTGAGGTCGGTCAGGATTTTGGCCACCGACTTTTTCAAAACTTCCTTTTCTGCGGAGTATCCCTCGGCCATCTCCACCACCCCCACAGCCCTGGCATACTCCTCGTAGGAGGCCAGCATGGCGGCAAACCTCTCGGGCTCCTCTTGAGATAAGTCTCGGGTTTCACCAGGATCAACTCGGAGGTTATAGAGGCGCCATTGAGTGTCGCCCAGAGGGATGTTATTTTTGACAATCTTAAAGTCCCCCTGATAATAGGATGCATTGTTGGCAGCTTCCATCCCCACCCCTTCATCAGGTTGATAGACCGGAACCGAACGATCGCGAAGATGGGGGAGCAAACTCTTGCCGCTAATCTGGGTGTAGAGAGTGTTACTGCTGGGGGCCATTCCCGCCAACTCCAGGATGGTGGGAACGATGTCAGTGATGAAGCAAAATTCGTTGCTTTTTTGGCCGCGGGGGATAGTCTTGCCCGAGAGGATCAAAGGCGTCCTGACGCCCCCTTCTCCAGTGTAGTATTTATAGAAAGTGAATGGCGAGGCCAGAGCGTGGGCGAACTCTGGTCCGATGGCCCCAAAATAGCCTTTGTCGCCGAGTCGGTTTCTGTCTTTATGGTAGCCATGAAATTTAGACCAGGCGTGCATCACGGAAATATCGTAGTTGCCTCCGTCTGGTCCGTTATCGGAGGCCACGATGAAGACTGTATTGTCGTAGAGACCTTTTTCCTTTAGATACTGGACATACTCGCCAAGATGGTAGTCCATGGCCTCCAGCATACCAGCCAGCACCGCCATGTCGGTGGCGTACTGTTCTTTTTTCTCAGCTGGAAATTCGTCCCATTTTCGGAATTGAGGGAACATATCGTTCATCGAGGCATCGGCCGGGATAATCCCCAGGCTTTTGGCCTTTTCAAAACGCCTTTGCCTCAGCACGTCCCAGCCTTCCTGGTAGACTTCAAGATAGGGTTCAACAAACTTCTCCGGCGCTTGAAGGGGGGCGTGAACGGCCATAAAGGCTATGTAGGAGAAGAAAGGGGAGTTTTGGTTGGGTTCCGACTCGTGAAAACCGATCATCTGCTGAACAAAGTCTTTGGAGGAATAGAAATCCTCCGGCAGAGTGGTCTCCTGGCCGTCGGCATACCAGTGAGCGGTGGGCTTTAAGGGCAGATAACCCCTGGGTTCATAGTTGTTTCCTCCTGAGCCGGCCAGAATGAAGGAGCGGTCGAAGCCCCGAGCCGTCGGCAACGTGTTTTGATCGTGTCCCAGATGCCACTTCCCGGTAATATAGGTGTTGTAGCCTACCTCTTTCAAACGGGTGGCCACTGTCTGGACCCGATTGTTCAAAATGCCCTGGTAGCCAGGTTTCTCTTCGTAACCAGCGGGCAGCATTTCAGGCAGATTGGCTACCCCTGTCAGGTGACTATCTACCCCCATCATCAGCATCGCTCTGGAGGGAGCACAAACGGGGGAAGCATGGAAATTGGTCAGCATCACGCCCTCACGGGCTAACTGGTCAATGGTAGGGGTCTTGGCTTCCCCCCCAAAAGCCCCAAAATCCATTAACCCGGAGTCATCAACCAGGATGAGAGAGGCGTGAATTTGATCCGGAAGACGTCGAGTTGAGCCTGGGTCACACCGGTCATGGTTCGACCTTCGGCCAGGAAGTTGCCGTCCCGGTCTTTGGCCTGCACAAAGGCCAAAGCTCCGTGGCAAACACTCCCAAAAATCGGTTTCTCAGCGTAGTAGGCCTCGCTCACTTTTTGGGCCAGGACCTCTGACTGACCCATATCGTAGGCAGCTCCCCAGCCACCCGCAAAAAAGATCACGTCGTACTCGGTGAAGTCAACATCGGCAATGGCTAGCGAATTCTTCACCTTACCCTGAAACACGTCATCTTTCAAATATCTCTTGTCGGCGTCGTCGATGATGAAATAAAGAAAAGATGAAGGGTCGATCGGAATCTCCCCGCCCTCGATACTGGCCACATCGACTTCCATACCGACGTCCAAGAACTCATAGTAAGGCACAGTCATCTCGGACCCAAAGACTCCCGTTGGGGGACCGGTTGTCTCGCCGGGCTTACTCAAGACGCCGTGGCTGGTGGTGACAATCAGGGCTTTCTTGCCTGGGAGGGAATAGGTCTTTGTGCCCGGATAGTCGGCGTGCAGTCCCATCGACTTGAGAATGGGTCGGAGAAAAAAAGCGGTGGAAACACCCACCACGAGAGCAGCGCCACGGGCGACACGGGC
>CAYRFU010000158.1:10597-16494 GCA_964423525.1 uncultured Burkholderiales bacterium
GTCAGGGTGTTCGACGACCTCAGTACGGGCGACACGGGCAACTTTGGTTAAGTAGGTCTTCATAGCTCGACAAAGATGCGACAAACTGCAACTTCGCCTTCAGGCTAGATCAAGCGAGCGGCGGCGGCCAGAGCCTGAGCCCGGTCTTGAAAAGGTTTGACCGCACTTTCTTCGCGAAGCTTGTGAAGAAGGTGACCGATCATCGGACCCGGCTGAAGCCCCAGTTCTGCCATTAAATCCTCGCCGGATAAGGGAAGAGGTGGAGCGGCCAACCTCCCCTGCTCAAAATATTGCTCTAACATCTCACTCACGAACATCCGATGAGCCTCAAGCGAAAACTCATTTTGAGCGGGCCCAAGGGTGGCCAGCACGTCAGCGCGGGAATGGATCAGAAGGTCTGGGGCAAGACTCCCTGCCGCCTCGAAGAAGCGATAGAGTTCACGCGGACCGGCTTGTCGACTGGGAGCAACCACGGGGATCAAATGATGGCGAATCAGCTTCTCGAGGTAGCGACTTTCACGCCGGCTCAGGAGAAATCGCTGGGCCACCGCCGGTGCCCTCTCGGCCCCCACCATCTCGTGTCCCTTAAAATGGAGACGACCACTTCGTCCCCGGGTTTGGGTGGAAGGCTTTCCGATATCGTGGAGAAAGGCGGCGAACACGAGCAGGGCCCATCGACTCCGTCCTTCCACCAAAGACTCCTGGAAATGAGCTTCGATGGCCGACTCCCAGGGGCAGAAATCAGCCCAGGTCCGGTCCCGAAACCTCTCCAGACCGCGCACCACCTCAAAGGTGTGGGCCAGGACGTCGAGATGATGGTAGTAGTTCTGCTCGCACCCCTGACACTCTCGCAGCTCGGGGTAGAGAAAAAAGAGCAAACCCGTGGCCAGAAGAGTCTCGAGAACTGGTGTGACCCCGGCCTCAAGAATCTGAAACCACTCCTCTCGCACCCTCTCCATCGAAACCCTAGTCAGCCGATCGACCGACTCAGCCAGCTGGGATTCCAAAAACGGTTCCAGAGAAAACCCATACTTGGTCACCATCCTGATCGCTCTCAGCGACCTCAGCGGATCGTTGGCTAAACTGTTTGGGCCGCATGGACGCAGGGTTCTGGCCTCCAGGTCCTGAGTTCCCCCCAGGGGGTCGACCAAACCCCGTTCGGGGTGGAAGGCCAGAGCATTGACGGTGAAGTCTCGATTAGCCAGGTCCTCTTCCAAAGAAGAGCCGACCTGGAGGGCGAAGTCGAGCCAGCTCCCGTCTGAGAGCACCACTCTGGCGATCTCGCGCTCCCGGTCCAGGGGGACGAAGGTCGCGCCGAGCTGGTCAGCCAGCTGCCGGGCCCGCTCAAAGGCACCCTCGGGCACCACCAGGTCAAGATCCTTGGTGAAACGCCCCAAGAGTCGGTCTCGCACGGCCCCCCCTACCAACGCAGCCTCGATCTTCTCGCGCCGGCACCAATCCCAGACCTGCTCCAGCCCCTCGTCTGAGAACAGTTCGTGCATACGCCTCGATTCGGCATCTTTCAACTGAGGACCCGTCAAAAAATAAATCGCGCATTTCTAGCTCCGATCCAGGCTGCGGCCTAGGTTTGACGGTGGTGGAATCGGTGGTCTCCGGACTGGGTGGTCACGTCTGGATAAACCCAGACCAAGACGAGGGCCTCACGATCTTTTTCGAGCTGCCGGCCGTCAAGCTGATGTCTTGACCTCTCAATCGATGGACCAACAGCGAATCTCCCCCCCCTGAAACTGAGGTCTCTGCGGCTTTCCCTGGGGAAACACCAGGGCGGTCATGGTCTGACCCCGGTCGGTGAAGACCTCGAGGCACGATTGGTCATAAATCACCCGAAGAGTGTCGCCTTTGAGTCTCATTCGGGCTTGCGGGATGTAGGCCTGATGGAAGTCGGTGACAAGGGCATCGGAGTTCGAGCGGTCGAGAACCAACAACCCGTCTTCTACCCGCAGTGTCGCACCCAGGACCTGGAACTGCTGAGGCGCCTCTGAGACTTGCCACTCGACCATTCCCCGACCGGGCGGAAGGTCGGAAAACGAGACGGCTTTGCGGAGTGCCAGGATTTCAGTCGGCGGCTCCTGGTGCAGCTCAATGGCTCCCTCTTGCAGCCGAAGAGAGAGTTCTCTAGGCAGGGTCATCGAACTTCGCCAGCCTCGGGTTGGCGTATCCTGTCCGTAGAGCCAGTTGTTCATCCAGGCGATGAGAACTCTCCGGCCTTCGAGATTCGACCAGCTGGTGGCAGCATAGAAATCGGGACCATGGTCGAGCCAGCGGGCTCGGTAGCGACTGGTCACCACCGGTCGAGGAGAAAGCCAGACCTGGCCCACTTCGAGCCAACCCCACAGCTTCTCCGTCTTGGTGTCGACCACACGGAGCGACAGTTCCTTTCCCAGATGAGACGTCAGATCGAAGGTATACCAATCCCATATCTCCGAGTTGAAGCCCGTGATGGAGGCCACGACCTTTTGGCCTTCCACCAACTCAACTCGAAGGTGTTCGGGGTCTCGCCCGCCTCGGATCTCGAAGTTCAGAAAGGAGGCCTCGGCTCGAAAAGAAGAGCCGACCCGATTGCCCGAGGGAGGGTCCGAGTCAGGCTCAGCCTGGTCCAGGGAAAAGGTGGTGCCATCGAAGCGACCAACAAAATACTGACTGCCTGAGCCGCCGCACACAGCTCGACGGTCCAGGTCGACCTGGAGCACCCAACGAGTTTCCCCTTCCAGCCCTTCGACGGGCAACTCGAAGAGGTCTGGGCACTCCCAGGCTCCCCCAATGGCTCCGGCCGGCCCGAACTCACTCAGGTAGGTCCACTGTTTCAGGTCGGGCGAGCGATAGAACCGAACCTTACGCTCAGCCGGCATCGCGATCACCATCACGAACTGGTTCTCGAAGCGGAACACCCGAGGGTCGCGAAAATCGGTCGAGCCGATGTCGAGGACCGGCTCCTCAGAAACGAACTCCCAGTGATAGCCGTCCTGGCTTCTGGCCAGGTATTGGGCCTGGTGACCGGACTCAGGCTTGTAGCCGGTGTAGACGGCCACCAGGGGGCCAAGCCCCGAGCGATTCTCCTCGTCAACCACCACACACCCACTGAATATCATATGATCAGCGCGCTCCGGCAGAGCCACCGGGAGATGCTTCCAATGGAGCAGGTCGCGGCTCACCGCGTGGCCCCAGCTCATATGGCCCCAGCGGGTGCCGAAGGGGTTGTGCTGATAGAAGAGGTGATACTCTCCGTGACGATAGAACGGTCCGTTGGGGTCGTTCATCCAATTCTTGGCCGGTGAAAAATGGAAACGGGGACGATACGGCTCTTCTGCCCCAGTCGAAACCATCAGGACGACCAGCAGGATGGCAAGGTGACGATACATAGGCTTAGAGCTGATTCCCTACCGCCTCCTGGAGCTGCTCCACACGGTCGAGTCGCTCCCAGGGCAGATCGAGGTCTGAGCGACCGAAATGGCCGTAGGCGGCAGTTTCTCGGTAGATCGGCCGTTTCAGGTCGAGTTGCTCGATGATAGCGCCGGGTCGCAAGTCGAAAACCTCTTCCACCGCCTGCTCAAGCTTCGGCTGGGGGACATTCTCTGTGCCGAAGGCGTTGACAGCCACGCTCACCGGATGGGCTAAACCGATGGCGTAGGAAAGGGCCACTTCAGCCCGGTCAGCCAATCCCGCACCCACCAGATTCTTGGCCACCCACCGGGCGGCATAGGTGGCCGAGCGGTCCACTTTGCTGGGGTCTTTGCCGGAGAAGGCTCCTCCGCCGTGGCGAGCAGCCCCCCCGTAGGTATCGACGATCACTTTGCGACCAGTCAAACCGGTGTCGGCGGCGGGACCGCCTACAACAAACCGACCGGTGGGATTGACGAGCAAGCGGGGTTCCACCAGTTCACCGTCTTGGAACCGCAGAAGATGTCCAGGCACAACGGGCCGGACCACCTCCTCCAGAAGCTCACGGGCCAACTGTTCTTGATCTATCTCGGGAGCGTGTTGGGTGGAAATCAAAATGGTATCAAGGCCTACCGGACGGCCATCATCGTCATAGCGAACGGTGACCTGGGTCTTGCCGTCAGGTCGTAACAGCGGTAGGGTGCCGTCTTTGCGAACCTCGGCCAGCCTTTGGGCTAAACGATGGGAAAGCTGAATCGGAAGCGGCATCAACTCTTGAGTCTCACGAGCAGCGTAGCCAAACATAATCCCCTGGTCGCCAGCTCCCATCTCCTCTCCGTCAACCCCTCTGGCAATGTCAGCAGACTGGCGGTCGACCGACAACCCGACCGGGGAATCCTCTTCGTAGCCGATCTCCTGAAGGGTCTTTTGAACCACCTGGGGCACGTCGACCTCGGCTGAGGACGTGATCTGACCAGCCACCAGAATACCTCGACTGTGAGCCACCGCGTCACAAGCGACTCGCGAATCAGGGTCTTGCTCCAAGTAAGCATCGAGCACAGCGTCGGCGATCTGATCACAGACCTTATCGGGATGGCCTTCGGTGACCGACTCGGACGTAAAAAGGCGATACCCTCGCGAGGGCATCGGGGCAGTGATAGACAAAAGGACCTCCAACAGAATTTTGATTCATTCTACTGAAGGCCCTGAAAACAGCCTGAAATCAGGCCGCTTCGAGAATGGTGACGTGGCGCCGCATGAGTTCGTCCGCCTCGGCCAAACCCGTCAAGAGAAGCTGGGTTTCCTCGTCAATCCGAGCGAGAACCTCGGCATAGATCTCGAGGGCCTCGAGCACCCCTTCGACCGCCCCCTGATGGCCCAGCTGCCGTTCCTGGAAGGCCCGGAAGGTCGAAAGACGCTTCTCCAAGTAGGCCTCCATTCGCTCGCAGTCTTGCTCGAGGCTCTCGAGAAGTTGGTCCTCCAACTCCTCCTGAGATAAGAGGGACAGAACCGTTCTTAAAGCCTGACTGATGTCAGGAAGCTTGCCAGCCGTAACGCTGGTGCCAGCTCCCCCCTCCATCAGGCTGAGACAGGAGAGGGCCGAGCCCTGACGAGCGTCAGCCCAAAGGCGACGAGCCCGGTAGCAAGCCACCCTTAGTTCCCCTCACTGTAATCGAGAGCTCGGCCGGTAGCGTCGAGCACCTGGCGAGCGCCCTCGATGGGCCGAAAACCTTCCCCCTCGGCTTCGGTCCCCTGCCTTCCCGGGATCATGAGAAGGACTCCTTCGGCCGCGTCGGTGGCGTTGTTGAGACCCTCATTTACTCGGCTAGCGGCGGCCTGGGGGTCATCCACTCCGACGCAATTGAGGCCTGCCGCCTCCTGTTCATGAGTGCAGTAGTTAATGGTGGACTGGGCTAGCAACTGTTCGCCTCCGTAGAGGCTAGTCGAAGCTTCTCTTACGGGAACGGTGCTGGTAGCAACTGTCGATTGGGTCGGGATGGTGGTGGTTGAGAGGGGAGCTTTGGTTGTGATCATGGATATCTCCTTCGCGCGGTTGTTACAGACCCATTCACGACCAGGCCGGCGCCGGGCAAGACGACTTGTGTAAACTCTTTGCAAACGTTAGAGAAGCATTGTGAACATTCATCGCAAGTGATGACATTTTCTATCTTTGAGGATTCTTTGAAGGACACCCCTTAGGCTGCTGTCAGCAAAAGCTCTCTGGAGGGTTCCCATGAGTTTATCCAGCGCACCTTTTGCTCGTCTCCAACACACCGCAGCCACTCCGCCTGCCACCGGCACCAGTCTCGTCGAGGCCGACCCAGCCTCTCGCCCTGACGGGCAAGACGACGACTACGTCAGTCTTAGCCGGCCCGCCTTCGGAGGAGCCGTGGGGGTCGGGATCGGAACGACCCTGGCGTCGGTAGCCTCCTTTTCTACCCTGCCTCTGCTGGCTTGCGCAGCTATCGGTGGTGTGGCGGGCGCCGTGCTGATCAGCC
>CAYRFU010000159.1:0-8808 GCA_964423525.1 uncultured Burkholderiales bacterium
TGGCCGCGCTGGAAACTCGGGCCAAACCGGCCAGTTTCCGCCCACTCGGCGGAGCATCCCGGGTCGAGCCAACCCGGCTGGGCTAGAAATTAAAGGACATTGAAGGAGAAATCCTAAACCAGATCAGGCGTGGAAAGTTCATAGGAGGAACTGTGCTAACCGGCCTAACTTTAATGCAAGACGATGAACTTGCGAGGCTCCTTCAACAGCTCGGCAAGAACCCGACTCCGGCTAGTGAAGACAAAAAAGAGACGATTATGGCCTGGCTGAAACAGGCTGTCGACTGCAAAGCAGACCAACCAGAGTCGGTCGAACGGGCCGTCTTCGACTGGACGGCTTCGCGGCTCGACATCGACTATCACCCGACCCTTCCCACCGACGACCTGGAGAGACTTCTCCGACTCAGAATTGCCACCGAAGCCGGCCACTACCTCACTCCTCACTGGCAGGTGGCCTGTGCCTTTATCGCTCAGGGTCCCGAGCCGCTCATCGAGGCGAAAATGCAAATGCTACGCCACGCGGCTCACCGCGCCGTGCCGTCTCGCTCTGCCCTGCAAGAGAAAGAGCAAGAATGGCAACAACTGATCAAAAAGTTGAAAAGGCCTGACAGCGAGACCGAAATCGCCCTTATTGTGGAAGCCCTGCGCGCCAGGGGTAACGATGCCCGTGAAGCGCTCACCCTGGGGCTGATCGTCGCCCTGGCTGACGGGCGCATCTCGTTTGAAGAAGAGAAGCTCCTTCGGATGTTTTCTGAGGGCTTGGAGATGCCTAGAGAGGTCGCCAACGACATCCTCTCACGAGTCAACGACCTTTTTTGGCGTTACCAAAACGAACTCACTCCCACTCAGGCTGGGGGCACCAAGAGCGCCTCGTTAGCCACCGAAGCCGCCCGCCGCACCCTGGCAGAGTCTGGAGTTGACGGGGTCCTATCAGACGATGCTCGCCTCCATCTGCTGGGCCAATTCGTTCCTGAAGCACCTACGGAAACCTCCGCCTGGTCGAAGCTTGCAGCCGGATTCTCCGGTCTGTCCAGCTTCTTTTCGAGCCGCCTGAAAGATGAAGATCACGCCAAAGTGGCCGATATCGTCTACCGCTGCGTTCTTCACCAGCACAAGGCCGTGTCGAAAGCTGACGAAGAGGCGAACCGACAGGCCAGAGAAGAAGCTAGACGTCAAGCCGAGATAGAGGCTCGTGCCAAAGCTCGCGAGGAAGCCCTGGCGGCCCAGCGTTCCCAAGCCCAAGAGCGAGAACCGGCTCAGATTGAGGGTCTCGGAAAAGGCGTGGCCAAACCGCTTGAGGTAACTGTTATCGAAACCGCCAAGAAGCCGACTCGGAAAAGCATCAGCTTAGAGCCCTAAAGAGACGGGACTATTCAGCCGGCTCTTGGGAAGGCTCTTGGTCAGGTTGCTCGGGGGCTTTGCCTTTGAGCTCGGTAATGTGAGCTCGCACAGCCGGTCCGTTGCGATAGCCCAGACCTTCGGCTCGCTCTACCGCCTGCTCGGCCTCCTCAAACCGACCTAACATGGCGTAAGCGATCGAGATGTTGGCGTGGGCGATGGCTAACTGGTCGTCGAGTTCGAGGGCCTTATCGAGACTCTCAACCGCTTTGGCTGGCTCACTCCGGAAGATATAGAGGGCTCCGAGACTGGCGTGCAATTCAGCGTAATCAGGCTCGATCTCTAGCGCCTTTTGATAGCATTTCTCGGCTTCGTCGAGCTGACCGTTATGGCGATAAGCGACGCCTAGATTGACCCACGCCTCATGGAAAGAGGGCTCCAGGCCAAGGGCTTTCTTGTGGGCTGTAACAGAGTTTTCGGCTTGGCCCATCTCGTCGTAAGCGTTGCCGATGATGGTGTGAATCAGGGCTGGTTTATACTCGGTCAAACCGGCTTTGAGTCCACTCTCCAGTTCTTTGACGGCTCTTTGGAAGTCGCGCTTCTGATAGGCGTCGACCCCTCTTCGAACGGCTTCATCGCCGTTGATTTCCGGCTCTTCTGTAGGAGCCTCCTCGGTTTGGGCAGGGGGTTGTTGGGGTTGCTCATCTTGGGCCCAACTCAAGGTGGGGACAACGAGCAGAAGAATTAACAGAAAGGCTCGGATCATGGCTCGTGCTTAGCCTTCTGAAAGGTGGAACCCTCTAAGGGGCCGTAATACGAGGCTTTTCAGATTTCTTTCAGGCCCTCGAGGTAAGGTGGGACGATGTAAAAACATCGGTGCGCCCCGGGCGGACGTGGGCTTTCTCTATTGGCTAGAAGCTGCCGACGCCTAGGGCACCGTCAAATTGTTGAAGTTCGTTCCGCGAATTCTCAACCCGTGGTTGCCTGAGAGGCCACGGGCAGTTGTCCTTTCAAAAACTTTTCAGGGTGCTTTCCTATACTGAGGTCAAGACGCCTCCTCAACAACCTGTTCGCCACCAGCTACCAAGAAGAGCGGATCGTTCACTCGAGCAGCCCCAGCTGGACCGGAAGCGGCGGAATGGGTAGCCGATACCAGAGCCTGGAGTGGGAAGACCGCGAAGAGTCAGCCGGCAACTCCGACCTCGTGTCCTTCAGCCGCGAAGCCGAGCTGATCAGCTCCAACCAGGGCCTGGGCAGCGTCTGGACCCTGATGGCGGCATAGCCTCTATCGATAGTCTCGGCGCAGGACTTGCTCGGTGAAATAGTGAGTAGGGAACTCGCCCACCGAATCCATAGCTCGGTGCTTACCGTAGAGCGCCCCCATCTGTCCGATCCAACTGCCGGCTCCGACGGCTCCCCCCAAAGCTCCCAAAAGAGTCCCAGCTAAGACCCCTAGTGGGGCTCCGAAAAGACTCCCGGCTAGTCCGTGAACGCTCGTTCCAACCGTGGTGAGAGGGTCGGTCAACCGGTTAAAACTGTCAGCTTTATGATCACCGTAGCGATTCTCCAGGTCGTCGCGGAACCGCTCCAGCCCGCCACTGCCGGCCTCCCAACCCAGTCGAGCTCCCAAGCAGCCTCCAACCACCAAACCGGCTACCCCTCCGGCCACCGCCCCGGCCACAGCGCCAGCAGCCTGCCCCACAGTGAAGTAGGCTCGCTCGAGAGCCTTACGCCAACCGGACTTGGGTTGGTCAGTCGGGGGATTGAGCCACAGCTCCGGTAAGGGAGCCTTAGGCTTGGGCGAGTGGGAATGGCCGTGGTCACAGCTGGGCACCGGGTCGGAGCCATCACTGTGACCGTTGCAACTGACGAGGCGCATAAAGCCCATCTTCGCGCCCTCCCACATGCCATGGTTCTCGACTGCCTCACGAGCGTATTGAGAGCAACTGGGGGTGTAGGCACAACTGCTGCCTAGATAGGGGGAAACATACTGTTTGTAACCTTTGAGCCCCGCCTTCAGGAGCTTCTGACCGAGGCCCAGCTGGGGCTTGGGAACAGCCGGCTCAAACTCGGCCCTGGGCGGACCCGAGTAAATATAGGCGAGCAGCTCGTTCCAACCGGTGTCGCGAGCAAAGTCGTTATCGAGTTGGTGGGGAGCTTTCCAGGGTAGATAGGCGCTGGCTGCGCGCACGGTCATCTCCCGAGCCCGAGTGGCTTTCATATGGAGTGTCAAAACCGTTTCGTCTACCGCTCGCGAGGCCTGACGAGCCAGTTGATTAATGCGCGAACCCAACTTCCGGTCGTCGCCCAAACGCGACAGAAAACTGACCAGATCCCGCTCTCGGAAGGCCGGACTGGTGGCCTGATTGTTGTCCATAGTCGAACTTCGAATCAGATGGGTATAGAGCCGCTCCCGAGGTGCTTTCTCTTCCAGCAAAGCCCGAGTTAAAAGCTTGAGGGCCGGAGCCGCATCCTGGAGTCGGTTGGTGTCGCTGGCCAACACCACTGGATTGGCCCCCTCCAGAGCAAACCGGGACACCACTTTTCGGGCCACGGCCTCGGGAGACAATTCTGGTTTTCTCACCAAGGCTTGATGAAGCCGCTCCAGCGGCACCTTGGCCTGGCGCCGCTCAGGCGTGCCGGTCACATAACGGGCACCGTGACGCACCTCGTAAAGACGGTCGATCCGCTGACTTTGAAAGCCCTCCAAAGCGAGCACATCGGCTTTCTTGGGGCTGTGTTCGAGAATCTCGCCCAGCAGGTCTGGCTCAAGATCGGCCACCACCAGAGTGTGAGCGGCGGGGAAGCGGTTCATCTCTCGCAGCAAAAATTCGGTCATGGATTCGCCGCTAGCCTTCTGGGCCAGGTAGACATCGGGGCTAGTCAAGCCAGCCTCGAAGCGATCCCCGCCGTTGAGGATAGCCCACTTCGGCCCGGTGGGCCGGGGAGTCGGAGCTGGTGTCACCATCGGTGTCGCGATCTTCATCTCGCCCATCAAAGCATATTTCCGCCCGGTTGTGGTTAAGACTTTATGAACGGAAGAGGCCGCCCCGGTCGGAGCCCCGTAGGCCTCTTCCATGGCCTTCGTCGTCGACTCCTCGCTCTTATCGGGGGCTGCTGTTGGCAGTCTGAAACGGGAATTCCGCCAACTCGAAGTGCTCACCTTGACCCTGGAGGCTAGTCCCGGCTTTCACAACGTGAGCCGAATGACCGACCAACCCACTCTGGCCGACTACCTCGCCACGGCTCGCACTAATCTAGCCGTCGACCTGATCAAGAGCGGAATGGAACCGGGTTGCCCGAACTGTCGACAGCCACATAGACCACTTCCGCTTCGGTCACCGATATCGGGTCGAGGCCCGGCTCGAGGAGCCTTTCTGACTCGACGCAGACCTTGACCGTCACCGAGGTTCGACCCACCCTCAGGATAGAGCAGTAAAAACTCACCAGATCGCCTATTTTAACGGGTTGGTGAAAGATCACTTCGCGCATGGCCACCGTGACCAGTTTCTGGCGGGTGTGAAGAGAGGCCTCCACCGCCCCCGCCTGGTCGATATAGCTCAGAAGAACCCCGCCGAAAATGGTTCCGTGGTGGTTGGTGTCTCTCGGCATCATAGTCACCCGAATAGCTGGTTGACGCTGGTCCGTTGGCATAGCGGCGCCGTTCTGCGCCGGTAGGTTCCGGGCCTGCTGACGCAGAACGGACAGACGATGGATTGCATTATCCTGGCTGGCGGGGTCAATCGACGTTCCCTTCATCCCGGCTACAGGCCCGACTACAAAGCCCTCTTTGAACTTGAAGGGAAGGCCTCGATCGTCTATGTCTATGAGGCTCTAAGAGGCTGCAGCGATGTCGAGCGGATAGCGGTGGTGGGCCCCGAAGACCGTCTCGCCCCCCTCCTGCCTGAAGTCTCTTTTCACTCCCCGGGCAACTCTTTATTTGAGAGCATTCAGGCCGCTCTTGGGTGCTTCCAGGAAACGTCTCACGTGCTGATCGCCACGGCCGACCTCCCTCTCCTTCAAACCCATCACGTCGGTCGCTTTTTAAAAGCTTGCCAGCCCCACCTGGCCGAGAGAGACCAGCTTTTTCTGTCAGTGGTGCCCCGAGATAGCTTCGTTGGCGATTTTTCCGATTTTGGAAAGAACTTTAACCGGTTCCGCGATCTGACCCTCTCCCACGGCAACCTGGCCGTCGTCACACCGTCGCTGCTGGAAAACCGCAAAGCGATGGACAAAATCGACGCCATCTATGCCCACCGAACCTCCCCCATCGGCTCGGCCCTGGCTCTGGGCCCCTGGCTTGGGCTGAGCTTCGTGGTGGGCGTGCACTTCTTTCCTCTGATGAGACTTGACAGCTTCGCGGACCAGCTTTCCCGAGCTTTTCACATCGAGATGAAGGCGATCCGGTGTCCCTTCCCCGAGGTGGCTCTCGATCTCGACGAGGAGAGCGACTTGATTCTGATCCGTCGGAGGCTCGAGGGTGTGGTGGCGTGAGTGGCTCAAGCCCCAGCTGGTTGAGCTAGAGCTGACCTTTGCCCATCTCCCCGGGGAGCTTGATGGGCTCACCGTGGGCCAGCTTTCCGACTTCCACCGGGGTCCGTTGGTCCCGACCCGGCTGATTGAGAGCGGCGCCGAGCTTTTGATGAGTCGCCAGCCCGACCTGATCGCTTTGACGGGCGATTTCATCTCGGTCTCCACCCGTTACGCCTCCAGTTGTGCCCAGGCCCTCTCGGGCTTGAGGGCGCGGCTGGGAGTGTACGCCGTTTTGGGAAATCACGACCACCGAGAGGGCGAGAGTGGGGTCCGCTCGTGTCTGGAGGCGGTCGGGATTCGGGTCCTCAAGAATGAAGCTCTCCCCCTTGGCGGGCTGTGGTTAGCCGGGGTGGACGATCTGCTGGAGGGGCACGGCTGTCTGGGCACCACTCTCGGCGCTATTCCTGAGGGAGCCTTCACGCTCTTCCTTTGTCACGCTCCCGACTTCGCGGTGGAGGCGGCTTCCTTCGGGGTCGCCCTACAGCTTTCGGGTCACACTCACGGGGGCCAGCTTCTTCTACCCCGATTGGGCCGACTGGTTCTACCCGAAGCTGGGGTACTCTATCCGGCAGGGCTAGCCCAGGTGGTTGGCACCTCGACTTTCGTTTACACCAACGTGGGTCTGGGAGTGGTTACTCTGCCGGTGCGCTATCGATGCCCGCCTGAAGTAACGGTGATCCGCCTGAGGAAAGGCGACTCTTCAACTTCTCGAAATGACCCTTTCCCACGTAAAGCCTCATCCGCTCGGCCATCTCTCGCTCCCACTCCAAGAGTTCTCTGACCAGCACCCTATCCTGGGCCGCCTCAGCCTGCTTTAGGCACCGCCTCAGGAAGCTCCATTCGCTGGCGTAAGCGAGTCGCTCAGGTCCGTTCTGACTCAGATGTTGAAACTCATGACAGAGAGTCGTCATCGTTCTGACCACATCACCGCCATCGACCCCGTCGCAGGCGCGTGGCCCAAGCACTGTGTAGGCCGAGAAACAGATGTTAGGATTGAGCAAGATTCGGCCTCGTTCGTCGGTGTAGCCGAGGGTGATTCTCTCCTCCTTGCGGGCGAAACTGTCCAAATCCATGGCTCGGATTTTCTCCTCGGCCAGCAAACTTGAAAGAACTCTCGTCCCCTTTTGTTCTGGCACCAATTCGGACCAGGTGTCGAGGGCCAGACGGACGATCTTTTTTTCATCCTCGGCGAGAGGACGAGACTGGAATCTGCGACCCTCCCACCAGGTCCACATAGAGGCCGAGGACACGGCCAAGCTGCCGACGAAAAGGAACACCAACCAGCGCGGGGGCCGTTGCCAGAAATCCTCCACTAGTAAGACGTTTGAGACAGGAGCTTAACTCGCCGCCTTAGAGTTCTCCGCATACACAATCCTCCGCGCTTTGAGTATTATAGCACGGTTTAGCCGAGGTGACAGCCCACTTGATCAGGCAAGCGGTTGAACGCATTCGGGAAGATCGTTGCCGGCTTTGTTCACCACCGTCGAGACCCGGTAGAGCCGGAAAGCAGCGGGGCTTGAAGTCAACAGTGCCTGAGAGCCCTCGTGAAGCCACTTCTCAAATTGGTCCGGCTCGAGCACCACGGGCATGCGATGGTGGAGGGGAGCGATGTCGGGATTGGCTTCGGTGGTCAAAATGCAACAGCTCAAGACCGGTCCATCGGGACCTTCCCAGCGGTCGAAGAGGCCGGCCATCACCAAGCCTCGCCCATCCTGACGTTGAATATGATAGGGAAGCTTGCGCCCGTCCTGGTGCTCCCATTCATAGAAGCCGGAGGCCGGCACCAGACATCGCTTTTTGGCAAAACTCTGACGAAAAGCGGGCTTTTGGGCCACCGTTTCACTGCGGGCCTGAATGAGAGGTTTGCCAGGCTTCTTAGACCACCAGGGTATCAGTCCCCAACGGGCCCAGGATGGCTGCCTTGCCTCAGTCACCATCACCACCTGTTCAGTAGGGGAGACGTTATAGCGAGGCAAGAAATTCGTCAGCTCGCCGTCAAGCCAGGCGAAGTCCTCAAGTAAGCGGTCAGGCGGAAGATCGAGACTGAAACGACCACACACTACAGTTTACTGCGGGTCTCCTCGAGCACCACTTCCAGGTTCTGCTGAGGCAACTCGATCTTGACCACCTGGTTGAGATCGTTCAGGTAGAAAGCCATCCCCGAGTCCTCTTCCAGTTTACGGGCCGTCACTTCAGCCCCGTCAGGAAGAGTGATCGTCTCGGGCTCTACGGCCTCCAAGATAATCTCGCGAGTCTTCATTTCCTGAGGGAGAAAAACGTGGAAGGAGTAGCGCTGCTCGTCCTCGGGCTGTCCCTCGAACTTGGGAGTCTGCCCGATCACCAGGGCCCACTGAGAAAGGATGCGCGAGTCGGTAATGTAGGTCCCTTTGGCGAAGGGGACATCCCGAGTCGAGAGTTTCCCTTCTTTATCAGGCGCTTGATAGCGAGCGGTGTCGGTCAGGAACCGGAACAGTTCGGGACCTCGCTCGGCCTCCAGCTCGACTCTGACCGGCAGGCCGACCGGGCTCAGCAGGGCTCGGCAGTTAAAGGTTTTCTTCTGACCCTCTTCCGTTTCGATCTCGCTGCGAGCTTCGAAACGATACACTTCGCCTTCTTCCTCTACCGCCAGTTCTCGAATAGCGGCCACTTCGGAGCCGATTTTCTGGCCATCGCGCAGAATGGAGTAGACTCGTTCTTCCCCGACGCTCCAGTTCAGCTCTTTGTTGATATAGGCCACTTTCTTGGCCGCTCGAGGAGCGTAATCCGTGACCTTGATAGCCAAGTTCTGGACATCTCCGCTCTCCCACAAAGCGATGTGGGTAGCCCCAACCCGGCCGGCCTCAGCGGTGGTAGGATCGAACGGAGCCCAGGTTTCTTTCTCCCCCAGCCAAACTTCCACCCAGTGATGGGGCACGAAGGAGCCGTCCCGGAAAAGCAG
>CAYRFU010000159.1:8818-13581 GCA_964423525.1 uncultured Burkholderiales bacterium
TCTTCGGGCCGGCAGACCCGCCGAACGAGCCATCGCGATCATCAAGAGGGCTTTGCTCTCGGGGTTGCCGGTGCCGCTTTCAAGAGCGTATCGGGCCGAAGGAAGACTGACGCCCTCTTCCACCTGAGAGGCAAAGTTCATCAGGCGCCGAGCGGCCTCGAAAGTCGTCGGGGCCTTCCAGGTCAGTTCTCGAGCTTTGAGGGTCAAAGCCGGAAAATCCGACTCCACGCCGGGACCAGGCTTGGTGTAAGCCACCAGCTCGGGCGTCAAATCCCCCTTCAGGGGAAATTTGGTGGTATAGCTGCCCGTCCTGGGGACGGAACGAACCACCACCCGCCCTTTCATGTAGCCTTCTTTCAACTCGCCCGTGAAATACTGACGATAGCCGGGGATTCGATGGTCGGCGAACTGTCCCCCTCGAAGGGAGATCTCGACGTCGGCCTCAAGAGCGGTCAGCCTCTCAGGGTCACTAAAGACCACGTTGGAAGGGATAACCCGCCGACTCAAGAGATCGACGCCCGGGGCGGAACGAGCCTTCTTGACAATCGAGGAATCGCTACGAACCATTTTCAGACCAGTGCCGACTTCGTCCACCTCGAGCAGCTCGAGATTGGAAGCTTTGACCCGCACCCGAACCAGTAGGGAGCCTTTCAGGTCGCTAACCGGATACAGTTTCGTTTCGAGAGGACTGCCGTTCCAGTCGATGGTCTCGCTCTTCGGCTCATAGACGACCAGCTCGCCGCCGCCGCGAAGAATCGGGTCATAAGCCGACACGAAGCCTCCGTTGACGGCCGAACGAACGAGCAGCCAGTAGTGCTCTGGAAAGGTGTCAAGATGGCCCCAGAGATTGTTAAACAAAAGAGCCGGAGGGCGGTCATCATAGTTATGAAAGTGAACGCTTTTACTGTCGCCAGACCGGTTGGTCTGGGCCACCATCGTGTCAGAGTAAACGCATTCTACCTGAAAACTGTTGCCGCCCGACTTCTGCATACACTTGAAGTAGCTGGGACGGATGTCGTTTTTGTCGAGGGCTAGCTTGGCGAAAAAGGTGGAGGGTGCGATCCCTCCAAATCCGAGCTTGACCTCGCCCTGGGACTGGAGAATCACAAACTCGTCGCCGGCCAGCTTCATATCCCCCGAGACGTAGAACGTGCTGAAGCCGACCAACTCATCACCGTAGAGAATCTTGAAAAAGCGGTTGCCGCTCCGAGGAAGGTCGGCTTTGACCTGGGCAGGGCCCTCAGGCAGCGGCAGCGGAGGAGGAGGCGGCGGAATATCGTCGCGCTTCTCGTCGATGGGAGGCAGGTTGAACTGCTCGTCAGCGCCCTCCTCCTCAGGGAGAGGGGGAAGAACCAGGGGGGGAAGATCTTGGCCGGGCTCCTCCGTCTGAGCCCAGGCTGGTGCCACCGCTACTAGAGCCAGCACCACAATGGTTATAAAGAATTTTAAATTTCTCAAACGTCTCTCAGCCTCCGCAGCGCCCCCTCGGGATCGCCTGAGGTTACCAGACTTTCTCCGATAAGGAAAGCGTCCACTCGATTTCGGAAGCGAAGCAGTTGAGATTGGCTCTCGAAGCCGCTCTCGCTCACCGTGAGGACCCCCTCAGGAACCCTTTCTGCCAGGCGAGAAGTGGTCTCGAGGTCGACTTCAAAGGTCTTGAGGTTACGATTGTTGATGCCCACAATGCGTGGTTCAACCTCCAACACCCAATCGAGTTCCGCCTGGTCGTGGACTTCCACTAAGGCATCCATACCCAGAGAGTGGGTGAGAGTCAACATTTCGGCCAGAGTTTCTCGCTCCAGGGCGGCCGCGATCAGAAGGACGGCGTCGGCATCGTGGGCCCGAGCTTCAAACAGTTCCCACGGTTGGAGCAGAAAATCCTTGCGCAGGACGGGGAGGGAGACGGCTGCCCGAGCCCTTTGGAGGTCGACCAGGCTCCCCCGAAAATGGTGGGGCTCAGTCAAAACTGACAGAGCCGAGGCTCCCCCAGCCTCATACCGTCGGGCCTGTTCGACGGGGTCCATGTCAGCGTTCAAAACGCCTTTGGAGGGAGAGGCCCTTTTAAACTCCGAGATCACAGTCGGAAAGGAAGCCTCCCGCAAGGCCTGAGCAAAACCGCGGGGAGGCTCGGCTGCGGCCACCATTTTCATCCAGGCGGTCACCTGCTCGGCGCTGGCGGGGTAGCGGTCAGAGGCTCGCCTCTGATGAAGAATCTTGTCTAGATACATCGTGGGAGCGGGTTCGCCTCCCGAGGCAAGGCCCCTCTGGACCCATCTCTAGGGAAAAGCCCGACCTGCCTTGAAGCCCTCGGCCAATGGATCCCAAAGAGCTGATAGGTGAAAAGCTCTCTGACCGACTTCGTTTGTCCGAGCACCTCGGAAGGGGGCCGATCGGAGACGTCTTCTCGGCCGAGCTTCAGGCCCTCAAGCGAGCAGTCGGCAAGTCGGCCGTCAAGCTAGCCTCTCCCCGGGGTCGCAAAGACCCTGACGAACTGGTGTCCCAGGCCCGCACCCTGAAGCTCGAACACAGCCATTTGGTCGAGGTCCAATCGGTAGGAGTAGTTCGCAGCGGGCCCCTGGCGGGCAAACTCTACGTGACCAGTGAACTGGCCGACCGTCGCCTCGATCAAATCCTGGAGCGAGGCGAAACCCTCGACGAAAAGGAGGTCGAAAACCTGGCTAAAGGAGCTCTGGAGGGCCTGGCCCACCTCCATTCCCAGGGGATCGTTCACGGCCAAGTCCGCCCAACCAACCTCCTTTGCTTCGGCGACACCTGGAAACTCTCGGGCACGGAACTCAAGCCGATCCGAGGGGACCTCGAAGAAATTCACGTCGACGAGCGTTTTTTTATCTTTCGAGCTCCGGAAACTTTTGAAAAGGACGTCCTCGAGCCCTCTAGCGACCTATGGTCGCTGGGCATCGTGCTCCACCAGGCTTTAACTGGCTCCCTGCCATTTGAAAAAGGTGACTCCGGCTCGAAAGGAGACCTGATCTGGCGAATCCTCAATCAGCTCCCCCAGCTTGGTCCCTTACCGGCCCGACTCGAGCCGCTGCTAAAAGCTTGCCTGCGACGCGAACACCACGACCGCTGGCCAGCCGACAAATGTTTAGCCTACCTTCGGGGTGAAAAGATTGAGGTCGAGGTGGCGCCTCCGGAAGAAAGTCTCCCGAAAGGGGGTGGGGCGCCCGTCCTCCCTTCCGCCCTTCCAACACCGGCCCCACTTCCGCCACCGCCCCCTTCGCAACCCGCTCCGCCCCGCCCCATCTATCGGCAACCCGTCTTTCTTTTCTCCCTCTTTCTGTTCTTGATCGTCGGTTTTGTGTTTGGATGGAGGGGAGTCAAACCGCCACCCGTCCCCATCCCCAACGTCCCCCCCGATCAGCTCTATAGCCTCAACTACCAGATCGTCAGTCTCGACCCCAAAGGTCGATTTCCCCAGCAGAGGCCGGGTCAGGCGGTGGGCTTTGCCGAGAATCTGGGAGAGGGCGTGGCCATCGAGATGGTCCAAGTTCCGGGGGGGTCCTTCTGGATGGGAAGTCCCGAAGACGAACCTCGTCGCGACCCCTCCGAATCGCCCCAGCATCGAGTCACGGTCCGCTCCTTTTACATCTCGCGCTATGAGATCACTCAAAAGCAATGGCGGGTGCTAGCCTCCCAATCGGCCGTAGCCATCCCCCTGAGCCAGACCCCCTCTCAATTCCGAGGCGATGGCCTACCGGTGGAATCGGTTTCCTGGCGAGAAGCCAAAGAGTTCTGCGCTCGCCTGAGCCGACTCTCAGGTCGTTCCTACCGTCTCCCGACCGAAGCGGAATGGGAATACTCCTGTCGGGGCAACCAGACCACCCCCTTCACCTTTGGGCTAACCCTCAACAGCGATGTGGCCAACTATCAAGCCGAACACGTCTACGGCAGTGGAATGCAGGGGATTTATCGCCTCTCCACAGTGGATGTGGGATCGCTGGGGGCCGCCAACGCCTGGGGTCTCTACGACGTCCACGGGAATGTTTGGGAATGGTGTGAAGACTTTTTCGGTCCCTATCCCTCCAAACCTCAGTTCGATCCCCGTGGCCCTACCAACGGAACGCTCCGGGTTATGCGAGGCGGGGGCTGGCAGAGTATTCCCGCCAAATGTCGTTCAGCCGCCAGGGTTGCCGCTCTAGGAGACCTGCGACGAAGCGATCTTGGCTTCCGAGTGGTCTTGCCCGAACTGGTTTATCGCGACAGCTTGTGAGAGGTTTCCCCGACCGCCAACCGGATGGCCTGAAGGGCCTGCTCGGGCTTGACCACCGTGGGACCGCCCTGACAAACGACGATATCTTCGCGAAAGGAAAGAGTCTCCAGTCGGGACGGCCGCCTTCCTTCCACCTCTTGGGGCGACTCGGGAAAACTGAAAATCGGCAAGGCGCTCTGGAGTTCGTCGGGAGGCTCGAAACCTAACCCGGTCAAGAGAAAACCGTCCTCTTCCGGTAGCACCTCCCAACAGGCCTCGAGATGGCATCCAAGCTGGGGGGGCTCAACGCCCCGATAGAGCCGCTCATAGCCGGACCCTACAGGATTGGCCTCTAAGCCCAGCAACGGCTCGCTGTTGCGACCCGCTGCTACCACCAGACTGCGGCCTCGAAACACAATCTCTTGGGTGACAGCCGTCGGTTGCTCGTGGTCGAGGTCCAAAAAAGACACCTCGGTATCGGCGAAAACACCGGCCAGACCACTCCAAAGCTGCTCGATGACTCGGGGGAGAGAAAGGGTTCCGGCTGGTTCAC
>CAYRFU010000159.1:13591-16484 GCA_964423525.1 uncultured Burkholderiales bacterium
GGTCAGGAAGACGGAACCCGCTTTCGAGACGATTTAATTCCTCCCCAAAAAAGCGACGGTGAACTAGACCAGCTCGCTCGAGGCTTTCGGCCAACGGATCAAGGTTGGGACCCAGGTCGAATCTCTGCTGGTTGCGATGGCCGTAGGGGAAACGACCCTCTTCGAGCTGCTCCCAGAAAGCCAGGGAGGCCATCAGCCAACTCCCTGCGACCGCTGAGTAGGAGAAAGGCTCCAGCGGCTGGGGTCGCCCCCGGTCTATCAGCCTGACGGTCAAACCTAAAGAGGCCGCTCGCCGGGCCACCAGAGACCCGGTCAAGCCGCCTCCCACCACGATCAGGTCGGCTCTTTCATAACGCATTCTTCACGAAAAAAGGCGGACAGTTCCGCCTCATCCTCAAGTTGGCGGAGCGGGTGGGATTCGAACCCACGTGGGAGTCTCCCCCCTCACGCTTAGCAGGCGTGCGCCTTTAGCCACTCGGCCACCGCTCCATATGTGCGTTCCATTCTACACATCCCCTCGCTTCCTGTCCAGAGCCTGAACAAACTTCAGCAGGAAGGCTTGACGAGATTACCGTAGACGCGCCGCGAAATGACTGTTCAACTGAAAAAGCCGGCCAGCCCCAACGAAGGGTCAGCCGAAAGGAAAAACATGGCTCGAGTTCTCGTTAGCGATCCCCTGGCCGAAGAGGCCCTGGAATCTTTGCGAAAGTCGGTCGAAGTGGTGGTCAAGACAGGGCTTTCGCCAGAAGAGCTCAAGGCTACCATCGGAGAATTCGAGGCTCTCATCGTGCGCAGCCAGACCCAGGTCACAGCCGAGGTGATCGAGGCCGGCAAGAAACTCCAAGTGATCGGACGAGCCGGAGTTGGAGTTGACAACATCGATGTCAAGGCCGCCACTCAGCGGGGCATCACGGTCATCAACTCGCCTCAAGGCAACACCATTTCGGCCGCCGAACACACCCTGGCCCTGCTCCTTTCCGTGGCCCGCCGACTCCCCTGGGCCCACGCTTCAATGGAGCGAGGGGAATGGAACCGGAAGGCCTTCACCGGCAACGAGCTCTACAACAAAACCCTGGGGGTGGTCGGATTTGGCCGGATCGGTCGCGAGGTCGCTTCGCGAGCAGCCTCCTTCAAAATGAAGGTCTTGGCTCACGACCCCTTCGTCTCCGACGAGCTGATCAAAAGCACCGGGGCCATCTCTTGCGAACTCGATGACCTGTTGGCCGAAGCCGACTTTGTCACCATCCATGTTCCCAAGGTGGCCGAAACCGAGAACCTCTTCGACCAGCACCGTCTAGCCAAAATGAAAAAGGGAGCCTTCTTGGTCAACTGCGCCCGAGGTGGAATCGTGGACGAGGCCGCCCTGGCCGAGGCAGTCACGACCAAAGCTTTGACTGGAGCCGCCCTGGACGTGTTCGAAACAGAACCGCCAGCGGCCGACACCCCGATTCGTGGCGTCGAGCGTCTGGTCACGACCCCCCACCTAGCCGCCTCGACTGAAGAGGCCCAATTGCGAGTGGCCACCGATGTCGCCGAGCAGATCGTCGACGTCCTACAAGGTGAACCAGCCCGGTCGGCTGTCAACGTCAGCTACATTCCGCCTAAGACCCTCTCATTTTTGACCCCCTTCCTGGGTTTGACCGAGAAGATGGGTCGGTTCCTAGCTTGTATCACCGAAGGGAAGATTCGCCGTATTCGAGTGACCTATCGAGGTCAACTAGCCGATTCAGAGGTCAGCTTCTTGACCAAAGGGGCGATCAAAGGTGTGCTCGCCCACGGCACTCCCGAAATCGTCAACTTCGTTAACGCCAAACTGGTCGCTGAGGAGCGGGGTGTTGAGGTGGTCGAGTCTCGGGGGGGGACCAGTTCGACTTACGCCAACCTGGTCGAAATGACCCTGGAAACCGACAAAATCACTCGTTCCTGTCTGGGCACGATGTTCGAAGATGACCAGCCTCGAGTCGTTTCTCTGGATGGCTACCGGCTCTCAGTCGTATTGGGAGGCCACAAGCTGATCAGCTGGCAGGAAGACCAACCCGGCGTCATTGGTCAGGTGGGCACCATCCTGGGACGAGAGGACATTAACGTGGCCGAGATGCAAGTTGGACGGGCTGGCCCTCGGACCAACGCCATCATGGTGATGTCCGTTGACGAGAAGCCCTCCGTCGGCATCCTCGACGAAGTCAAAGCTCTCCCTGGCATCGAAAACGCAAAACTAGTAACTCTTTAGAGGACTTTAAGCCCCTAGAGTAGTAAGTTCCAGACTTGAGATTGCGAGGTGAATGCCTCGCGACCGTTGGAGGAATTGATGGCAAAGAAAAAGTCCCCCTCGATGAACTTCGAGCGCGTAGGCGAAGAGATCGACATTCTGCTCACCGAAATCTATGGCCGCTACGTAGCCAAGGGCTCGCCGACCAAATTGGGAGGCCTTCGCTTTCTGGATGTCGCCAGCGCCAAGACATTCGCATTCGAAAAAACCCAAGCGCAGGAGGAGGGTGGCAACCTGCTGACCATCTCGGCCCCGGTGACCGGCACTCAAGAAGAGGTCGAGGGAAAACTGAAGTCCGGGCCACGCAACGAACTTCTGGCCAACGTAGTAGTGCGAGCCAGCTCCGACAAGGGCAAAAAGGGTAAAATGTTCGTCGAGCCTTCCTACAGTCTCGCCACCGATGAATGGCTCACCGAAGAGTCCATCGCCAAAGTGGCCGAAGAAAATAGGGTCAACGGCAACGAGGCAGTGCGGATCATTCTCAAAAGAGAAGTGCTTCCGATCGCCTCTGACGTGATGCAGCACTTCGTGGAGATCGTTCGCGAGATGTCCGAAGAGGAAGCTCTCGTCTAGGGGCGTGTTGACAATCAGCGACGACCGTCACTGCTTTCTTTCCTTTGGTTG
>CAYRFU010000160.1:0-10602 GCA_964423525.1 uncultured Burkholderiales bacterium
AATACTCACTAAATTAAGCATCAGATCTGTCTCAAAGGCCTTGACAAGTTCCGTTTTCCGCCGTCGGACCGAGGAATAGACCTTCCACCTTTTCTTGGCGACGCTGACCAAGTGTCTATCCGGCCGAGTCAAGAGGAAGTAGGCAAGACAAAAGGCCACGATGTGAAGAATGAGCCAAAGAGTCAGAGCGATATTCACAAAGAGAGTATCGCACGAATGGGCCCGGCGCTGGTGGTTTTTCATCGGAAGCCACTTTCTTGCCGGTGGAGGTCATGGCTTCTCGGTAGGGAAGCTGCATCGATGTCTCAACTCTTTACGAAGAGCCTTTTGCTCCAAATCTTGACCTCGGTGATGGCCGACTTACAAGCCGAGCGAGGATGCGTGCTGACTGCCTCAGGGATCGTCGTGCAGGTGCCCGAGGGAGGCGATTTTCCCTATAGTCGCCGCGTGGTGAAGTTTGCCATCGACCGCAATCAACCGTTGCTATGCGCTGACGCCATCACCGATTTGGAGATGCCGACTTCCAAAAGCGTCCTGCTGAACGGGGTTCGTTCGATTCTTTGCATCCCGTTCAGAGTGGGGGACGATCGAGCTGTTGTCTACTTAGACACTCGCGAGACAGGTCTTTTCACCCGTGAGGACTTGACCAAAGTGGGCACCGCCTTCTCTTCTCTGAATTAACCTCTCATCTGCTGGGGAAATCGCATGCCTCATTTCGTCGATGAAGTCGCCGGTTCTCGTTGAACAGTTTTTGGCAAGGTAGGCCGGTGATGCGAATTTTGACTTTGTCTCTCAAGACTGGGGCGTAACACGGTTTCGGCATCAACTTAGCACGATGGCGGTAATGACGGTGGCTATCATCAAGAAAACCAGGAGAGCCACCGTGCAGGCGGAGTTGCGCAACTGACCAGCATCGGGGGCATCGGGCGGGGGTTTTTCGGGCGGGGGCAGCGCTTTGAGTTGCTGAAATCGTTCTCGAAAATCTGAGCCCAGTTTCTCAACGAGATCTTTGGCCGTATGGTCAAGTCCGCCCGGTTGAGAGTGGTCGCAGTAGATGAAGCCGTTGCCGGTCAGAGGAATACAAATGGTGCACGGATTGGCCTGGCTCGACTCGAACTGACGGTCACTCTGGGCGTTCAAGACAAAGACGGTTCGGGGCTTGCGCTCGAGTTCTTCCAGCACTTTTTTGTTAACGCTGTCGTCGTTCCAGATGTCAGGAACGTCGAACCCAAACTGACCGGCCGGTTGAGGATACTGGCTTTTCTTGTCGGGCAAGACAACCATGGCTCGCTCGGCTTTGACCTCGTTGACCATGATTCGAACGGCGGTCTTGACGAGCTTGGTCACGTCCTTGGCCGCGAAGATATCCACCCTGACGTGTTCGCGGCCCAAGCTAACGATCCCTCATCAGGGGGAAGAAATCATCCGACCTTCCAGCCTCGCAAGCGACAGCCTTCACTGACAGTCACCAGGCCGTGCCCTGACCAGGTCATGGCGATCACTCGTTTGTCAGCATTGGTGGCTACCATGCTTCGTCCCGTGGCGATGTCAAACAGTTCAAGCTCGCCCGATTGGTAAGCGACTGCCAGGCGGTTGGCGTCGGGTGAGAAGCCGAGCCCTCGGGGGACGTCCCCTTTACCATGAAAAATTCTGAGATAGAGTCCCTTCTCGATCCACCAGACCCGAGCCGTCCCGTCGCCGCTGGCGGTCGCGAGAAGCTGATTGTCGGGTGTGAACTGAGCGGCGTAGAGGACTTCGCTATGGCCTTCGAGATGGTGGAGAAGCTGGTCGCTGCCCGAGCGCCACAAGCGGACGGAGCCGTCGTGAGAGCCGGTTAGAAGGAGCGACGAATCGGGTGAGAACACGAGAGTCTTGACCATGCTCTCGTGGCCTTTCAGAGTGTAGGCGACCTGGCCGCTCCCGTCCCATACCAGAACGCGCCCATCAAAGAGGCCGGCTACCAGATGGCGGTTGTCGGGTGAGAATGCGACTGAACCAACGCGCCGTTCGTCGTAGAGGCAGGCGAGTTCTGTCCCGTCGTCGCGAAACAGCTTGACTTGGCCGCGGTCGGAGCCCACCACAAAGCGGTTCCCCTGATAGTTCAAATCCAAGTCGGACATGGCCGGCATCAGGCGGGCTTTCTTTTCTTCTCGATGGGTCTCGAGGTTAAAGGTTGTGGTCGTTCCTGTCTGCGATCCGACCGCACAAAGTCTTCCGTCGGCCGAGAAGGCGACGGCCCGGACTCCGGCCATGCGACCATCGGTCTGCCAGGCTTTGTCTAGCTTCTCGGAGTTCACGAAACGGGAAGGCGGGGCTCCTGCCAGGGCTGTGAGAGTCTCCAGGTCGCTCGGTCGGCGTTCCGGTTCGAACTCGAGTCCACTCCCGATGGCTGCACTCACTTGCTCGGAGAGATCGGGTCGGTGATGATGCAGGGGCACTAGGCTCGGGCGACCTCGCCGAGTCTCGCCAGCTGGGGCCAGGTGTCCGGTCATAAAATGATAGAAAGTCGCACAAAGACAGTAGAGGTCGGTGAGTGGGCCCTCAGGCATTCGGTTTGCACTGTACTGCTCGGGCGCAGCATAGGCTCGGGTCATCTCTTTTGTCTCAGCCTTGCCGGCCCGGTAGTAGATGGCCGCTCCGAAGTCGAGTAGGACCACTCGCCCGTCGTCGGTGACGAAAAGATTCTCTGGCTTGACGTCGCCGTGGATCAGGCCCCGCTCGTGGAGCACTTGGAGAGCGGCCGCCACCTGTCCTAGGTAGTCGAGCATCAGGTCTTGGGAGAGCTCTTCTTGGGTGAGCATCAGGTGACGCAGGTCATGACCCTCGAGAAGCTCCATGACCGTGTAGATTGTTCCGTTCTCGGCGAAAGTCGAGTGAACTTTCAAAATCCCGGGGTGCTCGAAATTGCCCAGGACCAGAGCCTCGTTCTCAGCGTGGTCACAACATTCTTTGAGGATCTTCTCGTCCATCCGGCTTTGGGCTCGGACTCCTTCGTGGTCTCGCGAGCAGCCCTGGGGAAAAGTCTCTTTCACGGCTACGAGCAGGCCAGTGCCTTGCTCAAGAGCGGAATAAATGATGCCCGAGCCGCCAAAACCGATCACCTCTTGGACGGTGAGAGAGCCCCTTCGTAGCGGAGTTCCGGGCTCTAGGGTCGTTCGATTGAGAGAGTCGACCCCAGCCCTCATCGACTGTCGTTCTCCTCGTCGGAGTCAAGCAGAGAAGGCTTGTTTTTTTTTCCTTTCGGGTCGGTCACACCATAGATGCTCAGGATCCGAAAGCCCCTCGAAAGGAGCTGCTGCTCGACCTCTTCTCGGCTCTCGGCTACCATCTTGCCGGTCTTGAGTGAACCCGAGTTGTCGCGAATGTTATAGACAAATTTCATGCTTTGCGACCCCATTCTGGACAAGGTGTTCTGCTCTCCTTCAAAGCCTCCCTACCGATAGCAGGAGAAAGGCCGTGTCCATCTGGAACAGTGATGTCATAGTCCAGTTCCAGGAAGTGCGAGAATACGGTGAGCGATTCCAGAGAGGAATTACGTCTGATGCATCGCTGGGTGGCTCTGACGGCACTATACGAAGACACGCTTATAAAGATCGCCCACGAGGTCTACAGTGTCTACAAGAAAAACAAGGTCTACGACGATGTTCTTCTAGACGAGTGCCGAGCTATGGACGAGATGTTTGAGACCGGCCGGGCTCACGAGAAAGAACTCGAGGCCGATCTCTCCTCGGTAACCAGCAAGAACAAAGTCGCCGAAACCCTTTCCAAGTACTTCGTCCGCTGGAACGTTCAGGCTTACCGACGTTCTCTCGGCGACCGCATCCTGGAAGTCGGTCATCGGGCCGTGATTCTGTCTGGACAGAAAGTGGACTTCATCGAAGGTCGCAAAGTGATTCGGCTCTGTAATCGGGCTAACCGGTATCTTGCTGACGCCGATGCCGTCTGGGATGAAATGGTCATCGTTCATAAAGAACGACGGTCGGGCGGCAAAAGGCGCCCCACCTCAGCCCTGGAGTGGTTGATTCTTTCCGGGGAGAAATTGACCCGAAAACTGCTCAACAATCACGGCTTACGAAACTACCTGATCAAAATGATCGGATACAAAGACACCAAGAAAGGGGAAGTCGAGAAAGAATACGCCACCGAGAGCAAAGAGGCCTCAGACGCCCCTAATGAATCTAGCTGAGCTCGAGGAGTTGCTCGTGCCCGACGATGTCCCAGCGCTTGAAAAGGCGCTCGCGAAGGCGGTAGAAATGCTAGGGGCCGAGCGGGGTTGTCTTCTTTTGAACAGACCTGACGAGGAGCTTTTCCTTTATCGAGGCGACCAGGTTCTCAAGCAGGAGTTCCCCTTCAGCCGAGAGGTGGTCTGTAGCGTTCTCGAGAATGGTCTTGGACTAGTCCACTTTAACGCCCCTAGAGAACGGGAACTCCCCGTAAGTACCTCCATTGAGGTCTACGGGTTAAGGTCGGCGCTTTGCGTTCCCATAGTGAGGCTTGGGAGTTCCATCGGGATTCTTTATTTCGACAGCCGGGCCACGGCCAGTTCTTTCGCGCCGGAAGCTCTCGATTTCGCCCGCGGCTTCGCCGAGCGAATTTCCGAACGTTACTGACGTTTCAAACCAGGGCTTGTGCTCAAAACTGGTGGGATGTTTACACTGAGACAGGAAACTGAAGTCTTGATCCGGCTACTCTGCAGGTAAGAAAACCCTTGGACAGGCTTATGTATCTTCATTCCACCACCCCCAATTCAGACCGCTGCCGAGGTTGTAGGGCCACCAGCTGCGTGCCCGCTGACCTGGTCGACAAACTTCGCTCGGAGGGGTTGCACGACCCCGTCACGTCTTTGGCCGACCCTCGGCTCCGTCAGCCTGAGAGTCTTTTAGAGTCGGGCTACTATCGAGAAGATGAGGCCTACGTGAAATCTTCAGGCGACGCTACCCAGACTTTCCGATCGGATGCCGAGGGGTGGAGGCTCGAATCTCGAGTCGACGGGCAAACCCATGTGGTCCGCCGGACCCCCAGGGGCGAAGTTTTTCAGTGGCTAGAGAGTGACCGGCTCGAGAAGCTCGACGATCGGGCTCGTGCGCTGCGTGAACCGTTCGAGCAGTTTCGCCAGAGCGGCCAACTGCCGGGCCGCCACGCCCAGGACCTGGAGCTTCAGGAGGTCCGGGACCTTCATCAGCGGTGCCACGAGATGTTGCTTGAGGCGGTCCAGGCTGACGAGACTGGGCGTGACCTGGCTTTGGAGGCACCAGGGGAAGTTCGGTTTGCCAACGGAGTCGAAGCTCGCTTTATCCAAACGCCGTGCGGCCTCCAGTTTCTTCAGCTGGAAGGCTCCCAGCTGACGATGATGCACTCGGACGGCGTCACTCTCCGGGTGTTGGAGTCGGTGCCGGGACTCGCTCTGACCGGTTACTTTATCGACACAAGCGACCCTTCCAAGAGCTATCGATTGAGCTAGAACGGATTTTTAACTCGGAAAGCACTTCCCAAAACGGACCAACAGACGCGGGTCGCCCTGGAGGCGAATCCGTCTGGTGACCAAAGCCCAGCCGATGGAGAGTTCTTTGCGAAGAAATTTCACCCAAGAAGCACCATCAGATCGGCTTGGCCGACCAGGCCCTTCTCTACCACCAGTTGACCATCGTTAATCCGGATCGTTGCCTGCTGGCCGTTGGCGCCATCAAAGTGGAAGTGATAAATGGCCGACCACCCGCGAGCCGTCCGGCGCTGGAACGTGAGCGGCATCCCGGCTAGGAAACTATCAAGGTCGGCTGGCCGAAGTCCGTTGACCAGGCGCGGTCGCTTACGGGGAAAGCGCTTCTTGACATGGGCCTCAGCGTCACTGCCTTCCACCACGTAGATGGTTTCCTCTTTCTGCTGAAGCGGCTTGACAATCTCTCTGAGAAAGGCCGGCCGATCTTCTTCGAATGGGGGCTTCACCAGTTCACCGGCGGGGCAGACCGAAAGGCAATAAGCGGCTTTATAGTTTGCTCCAAAGGAGAGGCTCTGCCACATCGAGGCTGACTCCGAATCGCTGACTTGGGCTCGGTAGTCGGTGCGACTGTTGCTCTCGGCCACTGTTTCTACCCAGTCGGTGAAGCCACCCATGAACTCCCGATAGTTGTGAGTGTAGCAAGCGCTGAAGTTAAAGTATCCGTCAGGCTCGATGGCCCCAACGGGACAGGCGGCCACGCACAGTTTGCATTTTAGGCAAGGGTTATAATCGATGGGCGCTCCGTAGGCCTCTAGCTCGTCCTCGACCAGGATGGTCGAGAGGAGAACAAAGCTCCCGAACTTGGGATGAATCAGGTTGCGATGGATGCCCATCCTACCGAGGCCGGCGGCTTCGGCTACCGGCTTGTGGGAAACCGCCCAGATTTTTCCCGGAAAGCGTTCCATTTCCATCGGGAAACCCATGGATGCGTTGACCGCTCGAATCCCCTGGTCTTCAAGCTTGCGAACGATTCGACGAGTGATCAGATTGACGTCCTCGCCGGTGGCGTGAAACTCGAGGTTGGCCAGAGAGCGATGAGGAGACCGGATCGGCTCCCGATTCATCCGAACCACCAGGCTGATCAGGCTTCGAGTTGCGGGAAAGGCGGTGAGAATGTCCTCTCTCTGGTCCTCGAGAGCCGGGTCGTCAAGACTCACGAAACCCACATCGTCGGCTCCAGAATCTAAGCACAAGTCCCGAAGGAGATCGATCTCGAGTGTCGGCATAAAGCCTCCTTGATTCTATTATGGAACTAGTTGTAGCGCATTGAGTTCTATCATGCAACCTGGTAAAGTTAAGGCATGGAAAGAAAGCGGTTCGAGGATCAGCCTTGCCCGGTGGCCCAGGCTGTGGATGTTTTCGGAGACTGGTGGGTTCCGATGTTGCTGAGAGAGGCGATGTATGGGGTTGAGACCTTTAGCGAGTTTCAGGAGAATCTCGGCATCAGCAAGAATATCTTGAATCAACGTCTCAAGAGGCTCGTCGAGCTAGGGGTCTTTGAGAAGGTTCCTTACCACAATTCTCTTCGTCACCGCTACCTTCTCACCGAGAAAGGGTGGGATTCTCTCTCGATCTTGGCCGCTATGATGGCCTGGTCGGACCGCTGGGTTTTCCACCAGGGTGACTACCCGATCGAGCTGCGCGACCGCCAGACCGGACGACGAGTCCGACCCGTGCTGATTGACGGAGAGACAGGCGCCCCCCTCCAGCTGGAGCGGCTGGCGATGGCCCCCGGGCCAGGTTTCCCCGGAACTGAAGAGATCCGCCGTTGGCGGTTTGGTGAGGAGGGTGAAGTCCTCATTGAGAAGCCCACCAACTCGTGACCGCGAAGTAGCGCAGGATTCTTTCTACAACCTGGGAACCTCTGCCAGCCCTTATGAACGATCTCCTCTGGATAAGTCCTGCACTCCTAGCTGGTATCGCGGCTGCCCGCCTGGGTTTGCCGCCGATGGTAGGCTATCTGTTATGTGGTTTCGCTTTGAACCTCACGGGCATCTATGACCACCACAGGCTGACGATGATCGGGAATCTCGGCGTCACGCTTTTGCTCTTCACGGTAGGGCTGAAGTTGGATCTACGTTCTCTTTTTCGTCCCCTCACTTTGGTTCGGAAGTAGCGCCCACGCGGTGGCGATTGTGGCTGGCTTCGGCACCCTCCTCTACTGGATGGGCTTGGTCGGCGTTCAGGCATTCACCAGCCTGAGCCTGGCCAAATCCGCTTTGATCGGTTTTGCGCTTTCGACCTCGAGCACAGTCTTCGCCGTGAAAACACTGGAAGACAAAGGCGAATACCGCTCCAGCTCCGGCAAGCTGGCTGTTGGCATCATGATCATGCAGGACATTTTCGTGGTGGTATTCCTGGCTGCCTCAGCCGGTAAGTTGCCTTCTCCTTGGGCCCTGGCACTCCTCGCCCTGATTCCGGGACGTTATCTTCTGATGAAGCTCTTGAGTAAGGCCGGACATAGCGGCGAGCTCCAGGTCCTCTATGGAATCGCTCTAGCCTACGGGAGTTATGCCCTTTTCACTGCCGTTGATGTGAAAGGTGACTTGGGCGCTTTAATCGTCGGGACGTTGTTGGCCTCGCATCCCTTGGCGAGCGAAGTCTCAGAACGTCTGATGGGCTTCAAGGACCTTTTGTTAGTGGGCTTTTTCTTGAGCATCGGCATGTCAGGCCATCTGACTTTGTCAAGCGTCCTGCTGGCTCTCTTTCTGGCCCTGCTGGTGGTGCTCAAAGGACTTCTCTTCTATGTTCTGTTCACCAGGTTCAAGATCCGCGCGCGAGGGGCTTTTCTGGCTACCCTGACCTTGACGAACTACAGTGAGTTCGGATTGATCGTTGGTGCCGTGGCCGTCTCTAAAGGCTGGCTCAGTGAGGACTGGCTGGTGACCATCGCGGTCGCCTTGACCCTAACCATCATCGCAGCTGCGCCGATCAATTCGGTCGCTGACAGCTTGTATGAGCGCTGGCGGGGAGCCTTGCGAAAATTCGAGACCGATGAACTCTTGCCCGAAGATGAGCCCCCCGACTTTGGCGAGGCGAGGATCGTCGTCATCGGTATGGGAAGTCTCGGGACAGCTGTCTACGACCAACTCGTCGACCATGGCCACCAGCCAGTCGGCCTGGACAATGTCCCCGAGATTGTTGCCCTGCACCAGGCTGCGGGTCGTACCGTCGTTCACGCCGACGCCACCGATAACGAACTTTGGGAAAGCACCACGAGCACCGCTCTGGAAACGGGTGTCGTCACTTTCAAGAAGCAACAGGAGAACCTTTGTATCGTCTCCCGAGTGCGTGAGCGCAATGCGGCCATTGAAATGTTTGCTGTAGCCGGTTATGAAGATGAGGTCGAGGCGCTCAAGGCCGCCGGTGCCAAAGCGGCCTGGGACCTTTACTCGGAGGCCGGGATCGGTTTGGGCTCGGAGGTGCTCGCTTACTACGAGAGAAGAGCCCAATCAGGATGAGGACCTCTGGAAAACTCAGGAATTACTTGGCAAAACCTCATCTTGGCACCAGAATACTCTCACGAACTTTCGCCAAGCTACGCTTGACCCGAGACCATAGTGGGCAGGGGCTAGCCACGCTCCACCTAACCTCCCGCCTGCTAGGGCTAGAATCCGCTAGAACAACTGGATATCATGGCAAGTCCCGATTATAAGAGCCTAACACCGTTTCAAAAACTGATTGTCATGGTCACCGAGGACGGCCGGGAGTTCCTGGCCATCCTGGTCTACAGCCTGGTTCAGTCCGTGCTTTTGCTAGCGGTCCCGCTGGCGGCTCAGGCTCTGGTCAACGTAGTGGTCGGCGGCCTCTATCTCCAGCCGCTCGTGGTGCTGACCGGAGCCCTGTTCTTCGGACTGTTCGGGGCTGGCGTAATCACCATCATTCGCTTCTATCTGGTTGAAGTGATGCGCGAACGGATCTTCGCTCGAGTGGCTCTCAGAGTCACTGACCTCTTACCCAGAGTCTGCTATCGCTTCATCTCGGACCGCAACGGCCCGGAACTGATGAATCGCTTCTTCGATGTGGTCAACGTGCAGAAATCGTGGACCAAAATTGCCTTTGAAGGGCCTGGGTCGCTCCTGGACATCATCGTGGGAGTTCTCCTTCTGGGTGTCTATGGCACTGAACTACTGGGCCTTTCAACAGCGATCCTGGTAGGCGGCTTCATCCTCATTTGCCTGTCAGGCTATCGGGGACTTCAGACCTCCCTGGCTGAATCGACGCAGAAGTATCGCGTGGTGGAGTGGCTCGAGGAGATGATCCACTGTCAGGACGCTTTGAAGTTCAATAGTCGACCGGAATATTGGCTGGATGAAATGGATGGCCGGGTGGTAGACTATCTACGCGACCGTCGGCGCCATTTTTGGATTATCGTGCGTCAGAAGGCGCTCTACCATCTCATCTCAGCCTTTGCTCTGGCCGGTATGTTGGGAGCGGGCGGCTACCTGGTGCTGCAGAATGAACTCACTCTAGGGCAGTTGGTGGCCGCCGAGCTGGTGATCTGGAGCATCCTCAAAGCTGCTCAGAAAGTGGTGGAACTGGCCGAATGGTTCTTTGACCTTCTGACCGCCCTGGAGAAAGTCAGCTACATCACCATGAAGATGGAACTTGATAAGCCGGGCGCGGCCCAGATCGAGGACGTCGAGCGGGGAGCTCACGTCGAGCTTCGCGGGGTGAGCATGGCTTATGAGGGGATCCCCGTCTTTCAGAACCTCCATCTCGATGTTCGACCTGGCTCCGTGGTCACCGTTCTGGGTGAGTCGGGATCCGGTAAATCGACCCTGATCGGAGTTGTGGCTGGCGTTCTGAAGCCGGACCGGGGGGCGGTGGAACTCGATGATATCGACCTGCGATCGATCCACCCTGAGAGTTTGGCCAAACACGTCTCGATTCTGACTCGTCAGACGGACCTCTTTTCGGCCACTCTGATGCATAATATTACTCTGGGCCGGGATATCAATGCTCGTCGATGTAAGCGCGTTCTCGATATGTTCCTCTCCGATGAGGCTCTGGGGAAGCTGCCCGAAGGGTTGAACTCTACGATGACCTGTGGGGGCCGGAACTTGAGTGGCGGTGAGAAAGCGGGCATCCTCTTAAGCCGGACC
>CAYRFU010000160.1:10612-16433 GCA_964423525.1 uncultured Burkholderiales bacterium
CCCTGGTCTGCCGGCCAAGATTGTTGTTGCTCGACGAGTGTCTCTCTTATCTTTCAGAAGCTAAGCAGAGAGCGCTGGCCGAGGAGATCAAGCATTTCGGCGAGAGCTGCACGGTGATTTCGACCCTGCCGTTTCCCGATCTGGTCTTCAACTCGGACCAGATCGTTTTCCTGGAACAGGGTCAAGTGGTGACGGTGGTCAGCCCTTCGGAGCTGGTCAAGAATCCTCCCCGGCAGATGCTTGACGCTTACCCCAATCTTTATGCCGCTGTCAAAGCGAAGCTCGAGGGCAGGGAGGGAGCGTAGATGCCGGTTAAACTGCGAGGATTCATCAGCACCGACCGTAGCCTTTGGAGCATCAAATCCTACCAGATCACTCGCTCGCCCCGACTGGTCTTGAACTTCACCCTGGTGGTCATCGCCATGGTCGCGGCGGTGGTGGTGGCTTTGATTTTTGTGCCCTGGCGACAGACCGTGATTGGCCAGGGCGAGGTGGCTGTCTTTGACCCTCTCGACCGTCCCCAAACGATCGATTCTCAGATCAAAGGTCGCCTGGTCGAGCTGTTGGTCAAAGAAGGTCAAACCGTCGAGAAAGGGGAGGTCATTGCGCGTCTCGAGGATCGAGAAAGCAAGTTTCTCGACCCCGAACAGCAGCAACGGATTCAGGGTCAGATCGATGCTCTCGAAGCCAAGCAAGATGCAGCCCGACTGCGAATCGACACCCTTGGAGGTCAGATCGAGGCGGTTGAAGCCTCAAGACAGGCCAAACTGGCATCCAACAACGCTAAGGTTTCTCAGAACCGTCAGAAGCTTGTGGTCAACCGCCAGATGTTGGCCATCGGGGAGCAGGACTTGGAAACCGCCCGCCTCCAGGAAAACCGTATTCAAAGCCTGGAAAAGAAGGGCCTACGCTCTCGCAGGGACTACGAATTAGCTCTCCAAAAGCGAGTTCAAGCCCAGACCAAGCTGCAGAAGATGCGTGGTGAGCTGGTCCTCAACCAACAAGAGATCCAGGTGGCCCAATTGGAAGCGGCAAAAATCGAAGCCGAGGCTCAGGAGAAAACTCAGAAAGCTCGAGAGAGCATCGCCAAAGCCCAGGAGAGCATCGCTGAAATCGAAGAGAAGCTAGAGAAACTCCGAAACGAGTTGGGAGCTTTTGCGGTGCGCCGCTCGCTCCGGACATTGGAGGCTCCTGCTAGCGGTCGCGTGGTGAACCTCACGAAGTTGGGAATAGGGCAGCTGATCAAAGAAGGGCAGACCATAGCCCGGGTTGTGCCCGAGAATCACTCTCGGGGGTTAGAACTCTACCTGTCGGGATTAGACGCCCCTCTAGTCGAAACCGGAATTCCGGTCCGACTCATGTTTGAAGGTTTCCCTGCGGTTCCTCTGGTTGGATGGGACTGGGCTTCGGTGGGCACCTTCGGCGGGGTGGTGGTCGCGGTCGATCCTGTGACTTCGGAGAAGAACGGCATCAAGGACGGTTTTCGAGTCTGGGTTCTGCCTGACCCGGATCAGCCGGAGTGGCCCAACGACCGCAGGCTTCGTCTCGGGGCTAAAGCCAACGGCTGGTTGATGCTGAACCAGGTTCCCCTCTATTTCGAGCTTTGGCGACAACTCAACGCTTTTCCCGCTTTGCCGGTGAAGACAGAAGAGGAAAAGGGCGGCCCTAAGCCCAAACCGATCATCCGGCGTTGAGGGGTGGAAAAACACCAGACGGAACTCGACGATTTCTTAACGGCCCAGTCGGGGATTGGGGAGTGCGAATCATCTGGTCATTTCACCCTGGCTCGAGAGCGCGCGCTTTCGAAACTGGGCGAATTTCAGCTTCCTTCTCCCCAGGCCTGGTTGCTCAAGATCGCCCAGGCCGCGGTGAGTCTTGGCAGTCGTTCTCTCGATATCCAACAGACCGCACAGAATACGGTTCTCCACTTTGATGGGCCCACTCATTGGGACCTCGACCTGTTGGAAGCAGCTTTCTTCGAGCCCCGGCACTTGGGCCAAGCCGGCCTGGGTCTTTTGTTGGAAGGGTTGTGGGCTGCCTCACTCCATCATGGAAGGCCGTTCCAGCTAGCTTTACCCGGTCAGTGCAAGTCGCTTTTTTGGAACGGCGAGAGTCTCTTCCGGCGAGGCACTCAGGAGGTGGAGAGGCTGTCCCTGACTGTTTTTCACCGCCGACTGCAACAGGGTCGAAGGATGCCTCTGGTTTCGCTGCTAGAAGCATCCAGGATCAACTCGGTGAACCTTAGTATCCTGCTCGAGCGAGCCTTCACTTTGCCCATTCCTTTGACTGTTGATGGTCGCCGACTCGATAGTCTGGCACACTGTCCAGGTTACGGTTTTCACCGCAACGGACGTCCTTTTGGCATCGGATGGGGGAAGCTGGATCTTCCTTCCTTTTCGCTTCCCCAGGGAACCTTTGACAGTCAACAGCAGTCCGATTCGATGGTCGGCCTCGATCGACTCAGCTTTGAGTTCTGTCAGCATTGTCCGCCCCAACAGGTTGGTCTAGCCTGGCTTCACACACTCCACTTCGGGCCGCCCAGGGATGATGACCAAGAGGTCGGTGGAGAGTGGCGCTTGCACGAGCAACCCAGTCAGGTGTTCTGGGTGCGTCACGGAGTGGTGGTCAGTCAAGAGCGGCTCGACTTCCTTCCTGCGCCTGCCTCGGTGGCCTTGTTCCTCTCGGCTGAAGGTCTTGGTCTTGGTAGCGACCTTTCTGGTTGGAATTTGGCCTCCTCGATCGAGCGAATGGAACGGCGTGACCAAGCCTGCCAGTTCCTCAGCCTTCACTTGCCGGAGCGCTTGCCCGGTGGCATTCCTGATCTGATCAGAAAGGGTCGCCGGTTGGGTTGGGCCTTCGGTCTCGTAGGTGCCAGCATCGGCGCTTTGCTAGCTTTCGTCTTCCCTTTCATGGGTGGCACCGTTCTGTCGGTGAGCGGGATCTGCGTCGTTACTGGGGGGGCAAAGAACGCCGGTTTGAAGAAGACCTCCACCAGGCCTACACGATTTGGCGCGGGCGTTGGCGGGAGAAATTTCTTCCCGACTAAACGTCAGGCGGCTCTGGTCGGTGACGATTGGCTGACTCTCGCCCCCGACTAGCAGGAGAACTGGGAGCCCAAACCGCATAGGGCCCGGCTTTAAGGCGACCTGAATGAGTGTAGCTTCTAGTACTCATAGAAACCTGATTAAGTCCTCATATTTCTCCTAGCGAACCTTCACGTATCTTCCGTATCGTGCTGACAAAATGAGAAAGCCCTCGCCCATCAGAAGATCGGCCCCCGCGCCGCAGCGATGCCCTTTAGGGGCAGCGGGCGCCTCTGGCGTTCGGCAGAATCCAGAAACCCTGAGGGTTCGTCTGAAGGCCTTAAGGCGACCCCTGAGCAAGCCGGTGGTTCGTCGATGAAGTGGGTGGCGGTTTTGCTGACGCTGCTGGCGCCCCTCCAGTTGAGCGAGCTGATGCGTCAGGTCGAGCGCAATCACCCCAAGCTGCAAGGGGCTCATCTGGTGCGCCAGATGGCCGAAGCCAAAACCCTGGAGAAACGTGGCGCTTTCGACCCTTCCATCGGGTTCTATAGTCTTGCCCAGAGATACAACAGCAGCCCTCGTGGAAGCGCCAAGTCGTATTGGGCCAACGGCTTGGCCTACGGCTACCTGGACCGGTCAGGCCTGAAACTGCAGGCTGGCTATCGTAACCATCGCGGCGACATTAAATCCCCCACTTCTACCACGGGTGATGGGGGTGAACTGTTCGTGGATGTCAAGCTGCCCCTTCTGCGGGGGGCCGGCATCAACGAGAAGTTTGCGGCTGAACAGAAAGCCTTGGTAGGGGAGAAGACGGCCGAGGCGGTCTACAATCTGGTCCGATTGGAGACTCTCCTCAAAGCCGGTGAGGCCTATTGGGACTGGGTGGTAACGGCTCGCCAACTTAAGCTTCTCGAGCAGAATCTGGAATTGGCAGAATGGCGAGCTACCAACGTCAAGGAACGGATTGAGGCGGGTGACCTGGCCCCCGTCGACCGGGTCGAGGTGGACCAAACCGTTGCCAAACGCCAAGAGATTTTGGTCAAAGGGGAACGGGAGTTCCAGAAGGCTCAGCTCAAGTTGGCTTTTTTTCTGTGGGGTGACGATGGGGTGGCCCAACAACCCCCTAGCGCCGAGAGAGCCCCCGAAGAATTGCCTTTGCCGACCATGGTCAGTGATGCCGAAAGAGCCCAGGCAGAGGTGGAGGCCCTCCAGCTTCGACCCGAACTGCGGGGCATCCGCTTCGAGAAGGAGCGAGTGGAGATCGACCGAGAGCTGGCTGAGAATGAAAGACTGCCGGTCTTTGACGTGGTTGTGTCGCCAGGCTACGATATCGGCCAGCAGTCGGTGGGCGCCACCATTAAGGCTGGTCTCGAGGTTACCATTCCGCTAGCCACTCGCACTGCTGACGGAAAGTTGTTAGCGGCCCGTCTGAAGACCGACAAGCTCGAGCTTGAGCAGTTGGAGATGATCCGAGCCATTGTGCTGCAAGTCTATGACGCCGAGTCGGCTATCCGCACTGCTGTGGGCCGCTACGAAGCTGCCGTGGAATCGCTCAAATTGGCCCGTGAGTTGGAGCAAGCTGAGCGCCTTCGCTTTGACCTCGGTGACGGCACGGTCTTCTTGGTTAATCAGCGGGAGATCGCCAGTCTTTCAGCCGCCCTCAAAGTGTTGGAGTTGGAGGCAGAGTACGCCCGGGCACGACTCCTTTTTGAGGCCGTCGGGGGTCGTCTATGAGGTGGCTTTTGATGGTCTTGATGGTCTTGCCGGCGGCCGCCGACCTGGAACGCCTGGTCGAGTTTCAACGCCGAGGCGACGCTGGATGCTTTGTGAGCTCAGGTTTTCACGAGTGGCGAACCATCTCGCGCTATCGCAGTCGGGCCGGTCTTCACAACGGTTACGACATCGCTATGCTGGCTGGTTCGCCGGCCCGCTCCGCCTGGGGCGGAGAAGTGGTGGCCGTGACCTTTTGGTGGGGCGAGGAATACGGTGTTACGGTTCGCCATCCCGATGGATTTGAAGTGACTTACGGCCATCTGCTGCCGGCTCTCTCGGAGGGGGACCTGGTGGAGCCTGATACCATCCTGGGTTGGGTGGCTATCGATCATGTCGATGTTAAAATGAGGGCTCCCGACGGTCGCTACGTCGATTTTGGACAAGAGCCGTATCGCTTACCCATCAAAACTGCTCCCGCGGTCAAGACGATTTCGCCTGAGCGTTTCAAGAAGCTCGAATTATTGAAAGCTGCCGGACTGATCTCTCGCAACGAGTATCGGCGACGGCGGGCCCTCATCGAGTCTTCAGAAAATCCCTAGCTTGTGGTGGCTATCTCTTCATGCTAGTGGACTACTCTATCTCTATGAGATGGTCTAGTCTTCGGGGTGAGCAGGTGGTTCATCACCTCAGCAGTGTGATTGGTTTGAGCGCCATTGTGGGTCTTTTGGTGCTAGTGGTTAACACCAGGAGCCCGGTAGGTCTCCTGATTTGGCTTTTCTTATTGGCTCTCTACGTTTGTCTGGAACGTGAGTGATATTGGTTATTTTTAAATCGGTTGAGGCTGAGTCGTGAAAATTTGGGTGCTGACCCCAAACGTCGGTAAAATTACGATTCAATATGAAATAGCCCTAATCTGTTCCGACCCTGGGCAAGGTAATGGCCTCCAAGCACGAAGTTGTTGAGATCCAAACTTAACACTTCAAGGAGGCCACTACGATGACGATGATATCATGTTCGGGCAAGACTCGAGAGAGGGCGCAACCCCGTTTTCGTGTTATTCTGATCCTTTTGACTGCAAGGCACGG
>CAYRFU010000161.1:0-16433 GCA_964423525.1 uncultured Burkholderiales bacterium
CACCAGCTCCACAGTGACGCCCGCGATGCCGTCACGGCAGCCAAGGCTGGGCCCGGCTCGACCGGTCAGAAGGCAGCGAGGGCCCTCAAAGAAGGCTATTCGGCCGGCTTCCAACAGGCTTGGGACCGTGGTCGCCAAGCTTACAATTTCCTGGCCGACTCTGCCACGGGTCTGACCCTGAGCGGACTCGAAAAGGGTCGTTCCGCCGTCCGCTTCGGACACGATTTTGTTGCCGCCGCTCAAGACGAGCCAGAAGGCGTCTTCAGCCGTTGACGAGCCAACTCCCGGGCAGCCAGCGGTTCCGACTCGTCGGCCACTTTTTCGAGCTGTTCCCGGTCACGAGTCTTTTGGATGAGGCTACAGCGTAGCATGTCCTCGTTGGCAGGATGAAGACCCCGACCGCCCAGCAAAGAGCGGTACAGTTCGGCGAAGACGAACTCGGGACACCTCCCCAACTGGACATGGATCCCGGCCCCTCGGGAAAGATGGCTGTCGAGCTGCTCGGTGGAAAGGGGGAGCTCCACCTCGACGGTATGAGCGTTATCGGCTTGCAGGCCGCATCGAGGGGGAGGGACCAGGGTGTCCCCTGTGGCCGCCACCGAGATAACGCTGACCGCGTCTGGCACTTGTCGACCCTTCACTTTGGAGGCGAAAAACTTGGAATCGCCTCGCACCTGTTGGTAGCCAGGCCGGGCGGCGTAGACCAACGGCGAGACCATCCGATTGGAAAGGCGGGTGGCCACCGGCAACGTCTTCTCGCTGATCCAGGCAGCCAACCGGCCCGGCAGGCCCTTCCCCAGGGGGCGAAGGAGGTGACGCTTGGCGACCCCCACAGATAGCTCTTCCAGGGCCCGAGGAATCGGCTCTAGCCCTTCTTTCAAGGGCGAAGCCAGGGTGGTCACCCGGGCCACTCCCAACTCTCCTTCAAGGGCCAGAAAGTAGGCCACGAAGCCGCCGGCGCTGTGGCCAACCAGCTCGACCCGGGGAGCGATCTGGTCCATGCGGGACAGGCCCACTCGACGTCCGTATTCGCCCAACAGGCGTTCCTCCAGACTCCGCAGTCGAGACTCGAAGCTAGCCTGGTCGGCCAGAGCTCCTTCCAGCTCCTGTTGGGGTGGTCCCTCACGGGCGGCCCGAAAACGTAGGCGCCCCACCGTCTCGGTTACCAATCGAGCTGAGGTGGGGATAGGAGCCCCGTTCTTAATGGTGGGAAAGGTGCGATGCTCTATCAGCCCACGGGGAGACAGAAAGCGGGCGTAGGCAGCCAGGCTCTCGTGCTCTACCAGGGCTCCGTGAAGGAGCACTACCGGTCGAATCAGTCGCAGTAGCACCACGTCCATTCTTTGGTAAAAGGGTTGTAGCGGTAGTCGACCGTTTCCTTGGGTCCGGCCATCTCATACTGCTCCGTATACGGATTGTAGCGGGGCACGGCACCCTCACCAGCCAACTCGAACTCGCCGGTGTGGGGATTATAGACCGGCCGGGCGTCCTCGGGGGCCATCTCCGTCTCACCGGTGTAGGGGTTATAGCGAGGGGAGCAGGCCGGGTGGGCGGAAATCATCATAGTCCTGGCATCAAAGCAATCTGATGAGAACTCCTCATTGCTGGTTTGTAAAAGTCTGCCGGCAACAACTTCTTAACAGTCTGTTAACCTGGGCGGCCTCTCTGGGGAGGCTGCAGAAAGCCTGGTTCGCTAAGCTAGAGGAAGGCCTTTCTCACGAAAAACTCAGGCCCCTGGAGTTCAACTTGGTCACCACCCTTCAGCCTCCCCAAAACACCAACGCCACCTTCTCGGCCCGCGACTACCGCAACTGTATGGGGAGCTTTGCCACCGGTGTGGCCGTGATCACGGCTGGCGAGAGTCAGCGAAAGACAGGGATGACTGTCAATTCGATCACTTCCGTCTCGTTAGACCCTCCTTTGCTCTTATTCTGCCCCAAGAACGGCAGTCACACCCTGGCTACCATCGAGCAGGACGGCACCTTTGCCGTCAATTTCCTGGCCGCTGACCAGGAAGAGCTTTGTGGGCGCTTTGCCGGTCGCTGTGACGGCGACCGTTTCGAGGGAGTCGCCCATTCCCCGGGTCGTGAGAGCGGGGCTCCCCTTCTGGAAGGAAGCCTGGCTCAGCTTGAGTGTCGGGTTCAGGCGATCCATCCCGGCGGCGATCACGCTATCGTCGTGGCCGAAGTGGTGGGCCTGCGCCATAACGACGAGGTCAAAGAACCCCTTCTCTTCTGGGCCGGCAAAATTCGCGAAAGCGCTTGGACTTAGACGTCCAGGTGCCGCTGGTAGGCGGCGATGACGTTGGGGCAAACCTGGCCTTTGAGCTGCTCCGCGATCTGGTCATCAGGGAGAGTTCCCGGGCGGTCGCCATCCTTGGCGTTCCCCTTCTTGTTTTTCATGGAGTCGACCGAATCAGCCAGTCGCAGAATTTTGGCGGCCTGGGAAATGTCGTTCCAACGCGGGTTGGGCTTGTCTTTGGCTATCGTTTCCCGATTGAAGACCATTTCGTCTTGTTTGCTGTCGAAGACCACTTGCTGACCCTCTTGTGAGATCCCCATCGCGCGCAGCAAGGGCCCGCAGATGTCGGGGGCGGTCATCTTGCCGATTTTCGGTCCCCATTCTCGGCGTTTGTCGTCGGGCCACTTGCCTTCGTGGTCCATAATCTTTTGTGGCACGGCAAGCTTCCCGATCTGGAAGACCGGACCGACCTCACGCAACAGGGCCATGGTGCCCTCGGGTGCCTTCACGTGAGGCCGAACGGCCAGGGCCAGGTCGGTGGCGCGGTCTTGATGACGCTCCACATAGCCGCCCTCGACCTCACTCAGGGCCTGGGTTAAGGTTTCTCTGACGTTGGTGCCGGGGGTCTCCAGAAGGGGACGGATCTCCTCGAGCTTCGAGCCTTTGAGCTGCTCGGCGTGCTCTTCATTGTTGAGCAGGCCCAACACCTCGCCTCGGGCAGCTTCATTCTGGAGGACGTTATCAAAGCTGTCGATGCGGGTCTGGGTTTCCTGGGTGGGGTCGACCATCACCAAATGAACCTGGTTGGGTTTCTGTTCGTTCACCAGGACAGTGCCCTGGAAGCTGGTCCCCAGTTGACGGAGTTGGGCGAGTTTGTCGGAGAAATCTCCGTCCTTTTCCCGAATTAAGTGAGTGAGCGTGCTCCGGTGTAGGCCAGGACCCCTCCCAGGGACACTCCCTCGGGGACTCCTTTCAGAGCTCTCTGGGCATAAGGCTTCAGTTCACCCATCGTCTGGTCGGTGTCGAGGGTGCCGCGGTAGGCTTCAGCTGCTGGCGCCAGTAAGTAGGACGCTCCCCCACCTGCGGTCGAGAGCACCTGGAGAGCCGTTTGCGTAGCGATCTTCAGGGCTGCCTGAGGGCTAACCGAAGGGGGCGCACCGGGGGGTGCTGCTGACGGTTGCCGTATCAGCGGTTTCGGTGCCAGCGGAACTCTCCGAAGAGGCTGCGGCCGGAGTAGCAGGCCGCAGCCGTTCGAGCCTTCGGGCGATGGTGACGAGTCGAGAGCGGGCAGCTGAGACAGCCATGGGGTTGAGCGTCCTTTCGGGTTTGGTAACTTGTTTACAAGATAGCAACCCGCCCTGAAAAAAAATGGAACTTGCGCGGCCGTTTCTCCCCACAGCCAAGGACCCAGGCGACCGTTTCGCTACTCTCGCGGCGGCCGCCGAGGCTTGGGGGCGTCTATTCGGGCTGGTGAGCTTCACCTTTGATGGTGACGAAGACATCGTGGCCCACGATTTTGTCGCTGCCACCTTTCCAACCGGCGCCCACTCCGTAGTCGATCCGGTCGATCTTGAAGCGGCTGTTGAAGCCGATCGAGAGGGAGCCGTCGTTGAAAGCGTCGATAGGTCCTTTGACGGTGGCGGGCACGGTGACGGTTTTCGTCGTACCGTGCATGGTCAGATCGCCGACAACCCGATATTTGGTGCCGCCGGCCTTCTCGATCTTGGTGCTTTTAAAGGAGAGAGTCGGGTACTTGGCTACGTTGAAAAAATCGTTTCCGCGCAGGTGGTCGTCACGCTTGGCGTTGCCGGTGTCGACGCTGGTGGCTTTGGCGGTAAACTCGAGGCTAGAGTTCGATGGGTCCTTATCGTCCCACATAAAGGTTCCCTCGAAGTCGTTGAAACGACCTTCGACCTCCGAAAGTTGGAGGTGGGTGATGGAGAAACCGACCGTGCTGTGGGCTGTATCGACGTTGTATTTGGTTGCGTCGGCAGGGGCGGAGCCGGCTAGCGTGAGGGTCAAAAGAGCAGTGAGAATAGCGTGTTTCATAGGGAAATCCTTTCCAGACTTTGAGGCCGATCGATTTGGCCAGAGGAGGCTTCCTGACCTGCCCCGGCCCAGCCTTCTCCAGCTAATCCTATATTAGATCCTTTATTTTGACTAGAGGTCATCATTGTGACTTTTTGTTGTTTTGAGGGCAACGATCGCAGGGGAAGGCCCAGGCGACCAGAAGCCGGAAGGGTGGAATTACAGGGAAAAGTTGGAGTTGTGACTGGCTCCTCGAGAGGAATTGGTAGGGCGGTCGCCTTGAGGTTGGGCCAGTTAGGCGCCTCGGTCTGCGTTAATTTTCGAAGTGACCGAGAGGGGGCCGAGCAGACGCTCTCGGAACTCGCGGAGGGGTTCATTCATCAGGCCGACGTCGGCGACCCGGAGCAGGCCACGGGGTTGATCGAGGCTTCCTACGAGCGCTTCGGCCGATTGGACTTTCTGGTCAACAATGCTGCCATCATATCCCGCTCCTCAGTCGACGAGATCACGCCTGATGAGGCTCGCCGACTCTTGGCTGTCAACCTGGAAGGCGTGATTTTCACCTGTCAGGCTGCGGCGCGCAGGATGGGCCCGGGCTCCTCGATTGTCAACTTCAGCTCCTCGGTCACCCGAATGCTGCTGGCCGGTTATGCCCTTTATGCTGCTAGTAAGGGAGCTGTCGAACAGTTTTCTCGGGTCTTGGCCAAGGAACTCGGCCCGCGCCAGATTCGCGTCAACGTTCTCTCTCCAGGCCCCACCGACACGGAGATGTTTCGCCAGGGCAAAGACGAGAATCAGATCGCCGCCCTGGCCCAGATGGCCGCTCTCGAAAGGCTAGGGCAACCCCAGGACCTGGCCGAGGTGGCCGCTTTCCTGGTGACTCCTCGGGCTGGCTGGATCACGGGACAGATCATTGGGGCTAACGGAGGCTTTGCGCCCTGATGCAGGTGGTGGCTTCCCATCATGGTCCCGATTTTGACGCTCTCGCTTCTATGGTTGTGGCCTCCAAGCTTTATCCCGAAGCGGCGCTGGTGATCACCGGTGTGCCCGAGCCTTCGGTTCAGGAGTTCGTAACGCTTCACAAAGGCCACTTCCGCTTTCAGAAAGCCAGTGAGATCCCCCTCGAGCAGGTCGACACGATGGTCCTGGTCGACGTGCGCAACCCTTCTCGGCTAGGTCCTTTTCGTCAGCTGGTGCAAAAGACCGACCTGCAGCTCCACATCTACGATCACCATCCGGCCACGGCCGAGTCGATCCAAGCCGACCTGGAAGTGATCAAACCCTACGGTGCGGCCGTGACGGTGGTGCTAGAGCTTTTGCGAGAGAAGGGGCTGACCCTGACAACGGTTGAGGCAACCCTGTGCCTGGTGGCCCTCTACGAAGAGACGGGTTCTCTGATTTTTTCTTCGACCACGGCCCAAGATCTGGAGGCCGCCGCCTGGTTACTGCGCCTGGGGGGAAACCTGAAAGTCGTTTCCCGCTTTGCTCAATACGCTTTGAGTCCATCTCAGAAGAGCCTTCTCGACGAGCTGCTAAAGGTTGGCCGGGTGGAGATGGTCCATGGCTTTCAGGTCTTCACGGCAGCCATCCGCTGCCAACGATTTGTGCCCGGACTGGCGGTGTTGGTCCATCGATTATTGGAGATTCAGGAAACCGACTGCGCGCTGGTGGCAGCTGAGATGGGCTCTAAGCTTTGCGTGGTGGCTCGCAGCCGACGCCAAGACCTGGACGTGGGGCGAGTGTGCGAGAAGCTGGGAGGAGGGGGGCATCCCACGGCCGCCTCGGCCACTCTCGACGCCTCCGACCCCGAGGAGATGGTCCAGACCCTGCTGGAGCTGGTTGGCCAGATTTTTCCGGCCGTTCAGACGGCGGCCGAAATTATGACCGACCAGGTTCGTTGCCTGGAGAGCGAGTCTGAGCTGTCGGTGGAGCAGGCTTCAGAGCAACTTCGTGCCTGGGGCCACGCCGGTGTCTGTGTGACAGAGCAGGGGGTATTGGTAGGTATTCTAAGCCGAAGTGACCTCGACAAGGCTCTCGCTCACGGTTTGGGCCACGCCCCGGCCACCGCCTACATGACTTCCAAAGTGGTTTCGGTGAACCCCTCCACTCCTTTGCCCGAGATCCGGTCTCTCATGGTCGAACGAGATATTGGCAGGGTGCCCGTTCTGGACGGGGATAAGCTAGTGGGCCTGGTGAGCCGGACCGACGTCTTGGCCTATCTTTACAGAACTCCTCACGAGCGTTCAACGGCCACTGTTTCGGTGGCTTCTCGGCTTCTTCGCCTCCCTGAAGACACACTGGCTTTCCTTCGCCACTGTTCTGAGCTTGTAGGACGTCTCGATCAGCCAGCCTTCGTGGTAGGCGGTTTCGTGCGTGACTTGCTGTTGGGGCGAGCGAATTTCGATATCGACCTGGTGATCGAGGGAGACGGCCCGGCCTTCGGCCGGGCTCTGGCCCAGGAGACGGGTGGCGAGGTCAAAGTTCACGCCCGATTCCAGACCTGTGCGGTCCATTACCCTGAGGGCGATCTCTCGAAAGTCGACGTGGCCACGGCCCGCTCCGAGACCTACTGCCGACCGGCTGCTCTCCCGGCCGTGGAGGGGAGCACCCTCAAGCAAGACCTCTATCGCAGAGACTTTACCATCAACTGCCTGGCTATTCACCTCGACCCCGACAGGTTCGGCGAGCTGATCGATTTTTTCGGCGGTCAGCGCGACCTCGAGGCCGGGCTGGTGAGGGTGCTTCACAATCATTCTTTCATCGATGACCCTACCCGGGCTTTCAGGGCTGTCCGCTTCGAGCAGCGGTTAGGCTTTCGACTTGAGCATCATACCGAAAGACTCCTGAGAGCGGCCATCAAGAGTCGGGTTCTCCAGGAGCTAAGCCCGTCGCGAATGCTCGAAGAGCTTCGTCTTTGCCTGCTGGAACCTCACCCCATCGAGACCCTTCGGCGCCTGGAGCAGCTCAAGATTCTTCGCTGGGTGGACCCAGGCCTCGGACTCGACCCCAAGCTGACCGCTCGCCTTGAGGCGGTGCCGCCCATTCTTGAGTCGTTCCCGGTGGAACGCTGGCGACTCTACCTGCTGCTCCTTTTGACTCGACTTAAGGTGAGCCACAGAAGTCAGTTCGCCGAGCGCTACCGAGTCGACATAGCCCCTTTGGAGCGGGCTGCACGGCTGGTCTCGAAGGTGTCTCGTCCCGGTTTGTCCGATTTTGAGCTCGAGCACCTGCTGGTCCCCGAAGAGGAGGAGGCCAAAGCCCTGGCTTGTCTGTTGGCTCGAGACGACACGGTGACGGAGGCGGTTTTGAGGTTTCGCTCTCTCCAAGCTTGTCCGCCTCTCTTGAGGGGGCGCGACCTGCGCGCTCTTGGTCTGGTTCAGGGTCCCGTCTATAAAGAGGTCCTCGATCAGGTTCGAGCTCTCCAGTTGGGTGGGGAGCTTTGTTCGGTCCAACAGGCCCGTGATTGGGTGACTGAGCACTTTCTTCCGTTGCAGGTTCGGTCAGACTCTGGCGAGAACCAACCGGCCACTTAGGAGGACCTGCTTGCCTCGCTTTCAGTATCACGCGGTCGACAAATCGGGAAAACCAAAATCGGGTGAGCACAAGGCCCGCGACACCCAGGCTATGCTCGATTGGCTGCGCTCTCAGGAGCTGACCGCGCTCCGCGTCGACGAGATTCCGGAAGAGGAAGGGGCACCCCCTAAGACGGGCGACCAGGGTGAGGCTGAGCCTTCGGTCGAGAGCAAGCCTAAACAGAAGAAGAGTTCGATGGCCGCCACCCAGGTCGTGTTTGGAACCGGTGTCAGCCGCAAAGATATCACTGTCTTCACCCGCCAGTTGGCCACGACTCTCCACGCCGGTCTTCCTCTTCTTCGCATCATCCACGTTCTCCACCGGGAGTCATCCAATCTCCGATTGAAAGCGATCCTCGAGGATATCGGTCAGAGTCTTCAAAAGGGGAAGGGCCTCTCGGCCGCGCTGCTCGACCATCCCAGTGTCTTTGATGACATGTACATCAACATGGTCAAAGTGGGCGAGATGGGGGGGAGCCTATCCGATTGCATGACCCGCTTGGCTCTGATGATGGAAAAGGAGATGACCTTGCGCCGTAAGGTCAACTCGGCCCTGGCCTACCCCAGCTTCATTTTGATTTTTACCAGTATCATGACCTACTGCCTGGTGGCCTTCATGATGCCGATGTTTATCCCCATGTTTGAGGAGTCGGGCCTCAACATTAAGCAGGACTATCCCCTCACTCAGTTTCTGATCAACGCCAGCAATTTTGCCACTTCGCCTTCCAAGATTGGGCTGGTCGTGGTCTTGGTTTTTGTGTTTTTTGTCGTCTTCCGTTTCGTCTCTCAGCAACCCCAGGGTCGCTACCTGATCGACCTGTGCAAGCTGAACTTTCCTTTCTTCTCGGAATTTATTGCTAAGGTCACGGCGGCCCGCTTTTCGCGCTCCTTTTCTCTTCTGCTGAAATCGGGCGTCCCTTTGGTAGACGCGATGCGGTTAGTGGGCGGGGCGGCCGGGAACGAGGCGGTGGCCCGTAGCTTGCGCAAAGTGGTGCGCAACATCCAGGAAGGTGATGCGATTTCCAAGACGTTGAAGGCCACCAACCTTTTCCCGGACCTTCTGATTCAGATGGCCACGATGGGAGAAGAGGCCGGGTCCCTACCCGACATGCTCGAGAGGGTGGCCGATTACTACGATGAGGAGGTTGACGCGGCGGTCAGCGCCATCACGGCTTTGCTCGAGCCGGCGATGATGGTGATCATCGGCGGCGTGGTGGGAATGTTCGTCATGGGCGTGCTGCTCCCGATTCTCGGGGTCTCAAGCAGCATGCAATCACAAATGCAATGAGTGTCACTTGGATGGAAAGGCTCAGCCTGAGCCGAAACGTGCACCAATTCTTGGTCGTTCTGGAAAAGCTGGCGGCCAACCTCGAGGGGGTCGAGTCAGGGCGCTTCTATTTCTACCATGAGGACTCTCATCAGCTTGAGCGCCAGGGTAAATGGTTTCCCGTCGACGAGACCAGTCAGCCGGGTCAATGCGCTGAGCTTCGCGAAACCATCGCGTCGCCGGCGAGCTTACCGGGTGAGACGGTCACGGCGGCCGTTTCGGTGCCGGTCAGGAGCTTCGGTCGGCTGGTCGGGGTTTTGTCGGTCGTATCGGGAACGGACCGGGCTCTCGACCGATCGCTTGCCCATCTAGCTCAGACGGCGGGGGTGAGCTACGATGGCGTCTTGCTCAAGCAAGAGAACGACTCCTTCGTCCAGAGTTCCCGAGACCTTTTGGTTCGGGCGGTCGAAGCCCTTAGCAGCGAAGGCAAAGGGCATGTCAATCGGGTGGTCAAGTTGGTTTCCGATCTGGGGACTTTGCTGGATCTTTCGGCCCAGTCCAAACACGAGCTTTTTGAGGCAGCTCACTATCACGATGTCGGCATTTTGATGCTGGAAGAACCCCGTGATCTTGAGACCCGCAAAGCCCACCCGAGAGCTGGGGCTGAGTTCCTTCAGTCTGCCCATTCGCTCCGCCATCTCGGGCCTCTGGTGCTGCACCATCACGAACGTTACGATGGGAGCGGTTATCCCGATGGCTTGGCGGGAGACGCGGTCCCTATCGAGGGGTGGATTTTAGCTCTGGCTGAAGACCTGGATGAATACTGGCAGAATTCCTTCAAGACCAGCACTCCGGAGAAGTTAGCCGAATTCTATGAAAGCCGAGCCCCCTCCCACCACCCCGATGTGGTCGATGCGCTGAGCGGCCTGATCGACTCGGGCAAACTCGACGAGATTTTTTAGGTCAGGGAGAGGAAGCCGGTCGACCGGCGAGTCGCCCAGCCGAAGGTGACCTGGATCAGGCCCGGTCTATCTCGAAGACTTCATTCTATCTAAGACTGTCCTGGAGCGTTCCCTCTACGAGGACGCTCCCCTTGACTTTTTGAAACGGTTCGGAATACCCTCATCGGAATGGCAGGCGCACGGTTCTGTCTTTGTGCTGAGTTCTTGTTTGATGACCCCGTTCTTGACATCGAATCTCACTTTCGAGGAATATCGTCGGAAATTCTGGCAGACTCTTAGTCGTTATGTCGAAGCCTTCTTGGTCCAAGAGCGACGCAACGGGATTCCCGATGGCCAGAAGGTCGGATGAGTCTTGGCCGGAGGGTTTTGACGAAACTGTGACGGGTCGTGTGGTAGGCTTTGGCTATGCCAGTCGACCCCATCAACCGTCACTCCAGGACCGTGACTTCAGCAATCCTGGCCCTGGCGCTCGGTCTCACGGCCGCCCCGGTTTCGGCCCAGCAAGATTCGGTCGATCTTGAAGCCGTACAGCAACGGGTGGGTCGCTCCCTGGCGGACTCAGTGACCTTCACTCCACAATTGGAAGGCAGATGGACCCAGTCTCTTCCTGAAGTGGGGGAACTCCAGGCTTCTTTCGATCGTCTCAAGAGCCAGGCCAACATCCCACACGCTTACCTCGAGAACGGCTGTGATGCCCGAGCCGAAAGTAGCTGCTCCTTTCTGGAAGGCGAGGTTGGCCACTGCATTAAAGTGATTGTCGAGCTCGATGAGCCGCTCATCTCACTATCGTCTGCCAATGAATTGATGGCCAGCCGATGGAAGAGACATACGGCTGCCGGTGTCTTGGCCCGGGATGAAACAGGTGAGGTCGTGGCCAGAGTTCTCGATCCTTCGGCTAACAATGCTCCTGTACGCGTCAACGAGTGGGTCGAGACCATCTGGGATGGCCAGATGCCGATCACGGTCCAAATGGTCCCATCCGTCGACCCGGACTCAAGCCCTGGTTTCGCTCAACGCCAGGCGGCTCGAGATAACGCTTTCTACTCAGAAGCGCTAGCTCGGGTTGAAGCCCGCTGTCGCCAAGACACCGCCGCCTGTCCCCTCCCGGAAACCGAAGTCGAGGAGATGGAAAAAGCCCTGGTGAAGCAACGGTACGAGTTGGGAGATTACACCCCGCTGGCCTTACGACTTCGCTACCTGGGAAAGATTTGAAGGGGAGCGCCGAGCCGGCTGGTCTTGGGCCGGTCACATCAAGTTAAGCGAGCGAAGCACGTTCTCGAGTTCGCCATTCCCGATGTAGTGGTAGGCGGGCATTCCCACAGCCTGAGCTCCCTGGACATGCACCTCGTTGTCGTCGATCATCAGGCATTGAGAAAGGCGGGCTCTCACCAGTTTGGCGGCTTGTTGGTAGATTTCTGGTTAGGGCTTTCGCAAGCCCAGCTTGAAGGATAGCAAGCAGGGCTGGAACTCGTCGTAGGCTCCCATTTTGTAGAGAGCGAGAGCGGTTTCCTCAAACACATTGGATAGACCGGCCACCGTCACTCGAGCCCGGATTCTCTTGATCATCCCCAGGACTTCCTGATTGAGGCGAATGGTATCTTTCAGCAGGCCGGCCCAGAAACCCTTAAATTTCCAAGCCGGGGCGGCCTGACCGGCTCCCGCTCGCTCGAGACTCTCTCCCAGCAACTCCCAGAACTCGATAGAGGAGATTTGACCTGTCTCAAGCGACGGAATGAGGGGCATCGAGTGCTCACCGACCGTTTTAGGATCGGTCTTGAAGATACCGGCACAAAGGTCGACATAGGAACTTAAATCGGCCCTGGCGATGACTCCGCCCACCTCAAAAAAGACGCACTTCAGCTTCACTCTGACTTCTTCAACGCGGTCTTTGAAGCTCCCTCAGGACGGGCAGGTTTCTAGCTAGCCAGAGCGCATAATCAGGCCTATGGCATACAATCTGAGCAATCGTCATTTTCTAACCCTGCTAGATTTCTCAGCCACCGAAATCGGCTTCTTGCTGAGCCTGGCGGCTGACCTGAAGAAGGCCCGCTATGGGGGCTACGAGCAGCCTCGTCTAGCGGGTCAGTGCATCGCCTTGATTTTCGAGAAGGCGTCCACCCGGACCCGCTGTGCTTTCGAGGTGGCGGCCTATCACCAGGGTGCTCAGGTGACCTATCTGGGACCGAGCGGATCTCACATCGGCAAGAAGGAAACCATGAAGGATACGGCCAGGGTGCTGGGTCGTATGTACGACGGAATTCAGTATCGGGGGTTCGCCCAAGAGACGGCCCAGGAGCTGGCTGACCACGCAGGGGTGCCCGTCTGGAACGGCCTGACCGACCGTTTCCACCCAACCCAGATTTTGGCCGATTTTCTCACCATGCAAGAGCACTGTGACAAGCCCCTCCGGTGTCAGTCGCTGGCGTATCTGGGGGATGGCAAGAACAACATGGGCAACTCCTTGTTGGTAGGCAGTGCCAAGATGGGTGTCGATTTTCGCCTGGCTTCCCCCAATGATTGCCAGCCTGACTCTGAGCTGGTTTCGCAGTGCCGTCAGGTCGCTGCCTCCACCGGGGCCCGACTAACGCTGACTGAGGACCCTCAAGAAGCCGTTCGGGGTGTTGATTTTCTCTACACGGACGTTTGGGTGTCGATGGGTCAACCCGACACCCTTTGGGAGGAGCGCATCGCCCTTCTCAAGCCCTACCAGGTCAATCAGGCCCTGGTCGAGGCTACCGGCAACCCCGAGGTCAAGTTCCTTCACTGTCTGCCGGCCTTCCACAACCGCCACACGGCGGTTGGTGAGGAGGTCTTTCAAAAACACGGGCTCGACGGGATGGAGGTGACCGAGGAGGTTTTCGAGGGGCCCCATTCAGTCGTCTTTGATCAGTCTGAAAACCGTCTCCACACCATCAAAGCGGTGATGCTAGCTACGCTAGGTCGTTGAACCGGAGACAAGGTAGTTGGCCCGAGTCCAGATGCGCTTGAGACGGTCTTTTGAGTCAGGATGGGTCTCATTGGCACCCGCTCCTTCGAACACTTTTGCGGCCGCCAGATAGATCTCTTGCGGCGAGTGCCCATGGGCGAGGGCGTGGTCCACCCCGCGGTCATCGGCTCGAAACTCCGTCTGATGTTTCCTCTCCCGTTCCTGTCCCGCCAGTCCCTCGGCCAGGTTAGAAAACCGTTGGCGGTCTTGCTCTTCAGGCTGGAAGTGGTCGCCGTGGAGGAGGAAGTGACGGGTGAAGGAGACGCCGTGGGTAGCATTCGTGTCGTCATTCTCGAGATGACCCGCCTCGTGTCCAACCACGAATCGACGAACCACGCCTCCGTCCCAAAAGGTCCCCAGATCGAGGCGGATGTCCCCAGTTGCGGCCGAACCTTGATGGCGGGGGTCCCAGAACAGTTGGGGAGGGGAAGGATAAAGGGTCTGAAATTCTGAGGGTTCTGGCCGGGTCGGATACTTGATCAGCCCTCTCCGGGCCAAAGATTGCTCCTGGGCTCGGCTCTCTTCGGTGGTCAGGGCCTGAAAGGCTCGCCCGGCCAGGAGCGCCCCCATGGGTGAAGGAAGAGTCTTGTTGGCCACCTCAAGAGCGGCTGCCAGTGTCGGCGCGGTACCTCGCCTCAACGCGGTGCCGATAGTCGGGATGCCCGAGGGCTCAAGGCCTCGACTCTCGAGTTCCCGATCGAGTTCACGGACCATTTGATTGGCTAGCGAAGGTCCATTCACCAGAGTGAGGTGACTCTCATCAGCTCGAGAGCGAAAATAGGTTTTGACCGCACCGGGAAGCGAGACGAGAGCCGTTGCTGCCAGACCCAGGCCCGGACCCCCTGCCAGGGTAGCCAGGCCCACGCCCAGGGCCTTGAAAAGCGATTTGGTAGCAGCCTCACCCTTGACATCGAAAAGAGAGCGTCCGTTGTTCTGACCCGGTTCGAGCAGGATTCGAGCTGCTGTCTGGGCCGAGACGGCCAGGCCCAGGCCAAGCGGTCCCAGGGCTGCCCCAGCCACCGCCAGGGATTGCCCGAGACAGGAGTGGAGGAAAACTTTGGCGGCCTTCTTCAGGCTGTGGGTGCGAGGGGTTCGAATGTGAACCACGTCCTCGTCTAGAAGGCGACTCTGGTGGGCCGGGGTAGCCGTCGCCTGGGTCTTGAGATCGGGGCCTCGGCGGGCAAAAGACACTAGTTTGGACAGGTTGGGGCCGATCTTCACCTCTCTTACTTCTGTCTAGCTTGGCTGTGCTCCTGGAGTTGCTTGGCCAGGGTGAGATACTCTCCAGTGGCCACCGGTCTAGCGTTGTTGTCGAGCATGGGTTGATTCTCGGGTAGGGCCAGCGCGGCCGCTAAGGCCTCTGCTTCGAAGTTCGGGAGAGGAGGAAGTTCCAGGCCGTCGAGCCAGCGGGAAAGGCACCCGTGGGGGTCTTGGGCCAGCCAATCGAATCGCTGGTAAACTTGAGGCGGATTCCATTGCAGGGTGACCCGAAGACTCCGGGCTATAGCCAGTCCGTGGGACACCTTCACCAGGCTCCCCAGGGCGTGAGCCAGGGCGTGGGCCAGGCCTGTCCCGCAAGAGTTTAGGGCCATCCCGGCCAGAGCCGAAGCGTTGAGAAGGGTCTCGCGACCTTCGAGGTCGTCGGGTGTTTGTAAGACCCGCTCGAGAGCTTTAGGGATCATCGCCACGGCTTGATGACAAAGAGGGGTGGTCAGGCTGGTTTTGTTGACGGCTGTGGCGGCCTCCAGGGCATGGCTGAGGGCGTCCACAGCCGTCAGCTTGGTGGCTAGAAGCGGGAGCCCCAGCGTGAGTTCAGGGTCGAGAACAGCCTGCTGAGCCTGGAGTTGCTCACCCCAAGCCCAGGTCTTTCGGCCTTCACGGTCACTGAACACGGCCGTTCTCGACATCTCAGACCCGGTCCCCGCCGTGGTAGGTATCAGCACCGTCGCCAAACCTTCCGGCAGGGGATTCTGACAGGCTGCGTAGGCCTCACAGGAAGCCTCGGCTCCAGCCGAAGCAGCGGCCAGTTTAGTCAAGTCCAGAGCCGAGCCTCCTCCCAGACCGACCACAGTGACTGTTCGGCCCCTCAGTTGGGAAGCCACCCGATCTGCTTGCTCGGCTGTCGGCTCCCCTTCCAGCCAAGCGAAAAGGTCTTCGGCCCCCAGCCGACCGGCCACCTGGTCAGCCAAACCGATTCGAGCCAGGCCGGCGTCACTGACGACGACCACGGGACCGCCCAGCTTGAGGCGGGCCAAGCTGCCCGCTCAAGATTGTAGGTGTTTGCATACCAGTCTCCTGCCCCATCTCGCCTTTGTGAAACTTGGGGGTCTTGGCGATTTGTTAACTCAGGGCCCTGGTTGTGAACAGGGGGCTTTCGGGTACACCCATAGCGATGATATCCTTGCAGGAGGTAACTATGACCGGAACTCTTTCTTCCGATCTGAAAATACAAGACTTGCCGCCCGCTCAACAGGAGGACCTTTGCCACCGTTTTCTTTCGGTGGCCAAGCGTCACTTCACGAGTGGAGAGGCAGCCTGGAACTGGTGTGTAAAGCGCCAGATTTTCGACCACGCGAGTGCTCGCGATCTCAAAGAAACCCGGGTCAGTCAGCTCTACCGAGCCCTGCGCCAGATGGTGGTGGAACTCGAACATCCCGACATCGCCCGGGAGAACGAGGCGCTTCGCCAAACGGTGGGGGAGCTACAAACCGAGAACGAGATCTTGAGAACGGAGATTGCGGTCCTCAGCGCTCGTCTCAGCGCCCTAACGGCCACCAGCTAGTTCTGGCGGCCAGAGCAAAAAAAGCCCTCGGCAGGAGCCGAGGGCTTTTTCTAAGTGGCGGCTGACTAGTCGTCGCGAAGGATATCGTCGACCAGTTCGTCGTAGTCTTTGACCAGGTCCACAGCGTCGCCTACTGAGGCGCCGATCCCTTCGGTGTATCCGGCTTGAGCGCCGACGACCAGACCGGCTAAGGCCCCGCCCACCACTCCGATAGGAGTGGCCAGCACAGCCAGAGCGGGCACGAGAGCCGAGTAGACGACTTTGAGAGGGAGCTCTTGCTCGCTCTCCCAGATCTCTTCGTAAGCCCGCACCACCCCTTCAGGAGTGTTGACCAAGGTGACGGCACCTACACCGACCCCGTCGATGGCGGCTGCCAGTCCGGCTCCCACCACCGCTCTTCCACCTTCGATCACTTTGATGTCGAAGGGCTCTTCGCCGGGAGGGAGCTTTTCGTCTCCGAAGTCCCGGATGGCCAAGATGGCCTCGTTGGCCAGGTCTTTGTGGAAGAACTCCACGTCCTCGACGGCGCCATCGACCGCCTCTCCAAAGCCCTCTTCCACGCCCCGCTCAAAGCCCGCTACCAAGCCCCAGCCGG
>CAYRFU010000162.1:0-16227 GCA_964423525.1 uncultured Burkholderiales bacterium
GATGAACCACGAATCGGTAGCGTAGTACATCAAAGGGTTACGACAGCGCCAGCAGTGAGGATAGGAGTGAACGTAGTCAGTCTTGCGAAAGAGAACGCCGCGCTTTTTGAGGTCTTCGATCACTTTGACGTCGGCGGCTTTGAACCAGGTCCCCGCCAGCCAGTCGACTTCCGACTTGAAGTGCCCCGAAGCATCGACCGGATGAACCACAGGCAGGCCGTGGTCGATGCTCATCTGGAGGTCGTCGGCACCGAAAGCCGGGGCGATATGGACGATGCCGGTTCCATCTTCGGCGGTGACGAACTCACCGGGCACCACTCGGTGCCCAGGCTTGGTGAATTCAAAGAATTGATAAGGCGCTTGGTAGCGGGTGCCGACCAGGTCTTGACCTGAGAAGGTCTTGACCACCTCGGCTCCCTCCCCTAAAGTCGTTTCTACCAGCGTCTCGGCCAGAATCAGGACCTCATCATCACGCCGCACAGCCTGATACTTTAGGGTAGGGGACACTGCCGCCCCGGTGTTTCCGGGCAGGGTCCAGGGTGTGGTGGTCCAGACCAGTAAGGCGCTTTTTTCAGGCAACCCCAAAGCCCCGGGCTCGCTCAGGGGAAAGCGGACAAAGATCGAGGGGTCGGTGACCTCCTGGTAACCTAGCCCCACTTCGTGACTGGAGAGCGGGGTGCCGTCCTTGGCACAGAAAGGAACGACTTTATAGCCCTTGTAGAGGAGCCCCTTCTTCCAGAGCTCACTGAGTGACCACCAGACGCTCTCGACGTAGTTGTTGGTCATGGTCATGTAGGCGTTGTCGAGATCGACCCAAAAGCCGATCCGTCGCGTCATGTCTCGCCAAGCGCCCTCGTATTCCATGACCGATTCGCGACACTTGCGGTTGAAAGGTTCCACGCCGTATTTTTCGATCTCAAGCTTGCCCGAGAATCCCAGTTTCTTTTCGACTTCAATCTCGACTGGGAGCCCGTGACAATCCCAACCAGCCTTGCGCCGAACCAAGAATCCACGCATCGTCTTGTAGCGGGGGAAGAGGTCTTTGTAAGCCCGAGCCTGGACGTGATGGACCCCCGGCCTACCGTTAGCCGTGGGAGGGCCTTCATAGAAGACATACTCTGGCTTGTCCTGTCGCTGCTCCAGGCTCTTGGCGAAGATCTCCTGGTCGTCCCAGAAGGTTAAAATCTTTTCTTCGACTTCCGGAAACTGAATCCCAGACCCGACGGGCTCGAACATCACTAGCTCCTCCAGTCGGTCGAATTTCTGAACCAGACCCCTATCTCCTCTCCCGACCGGTTCAGCCTGCTTTCAGATATTCACAACGGACTGCCGGTGAAGCCCGGAAAAGGCTTTCGGCTCGAAGTCGGCTTGCGTCCGGGAGAGGCTTCCATGATGGACTTTCTCCTAGGGGAAGAGGGGGCGACGCCTTCCATCGACCTGGTCGAGGAAGACGACGCTATCCGCATCGGCGACACCTGGGTCGACGTTAACGGCAGCTAGGGGCCCGCTAGTCTCTCCAGAACAGCGATGCCACCACCAGGGTGGCCAAGACCAGGAAGGGACCGTGACGGAGGCCCAGTAAGGCTGCTTGGCCCCAGGAGAAAGCGTGGGCGGCTGTGGGACAACAAGCGACCAGAAAAAGATAGAAAGATCGCGATTTCATAATTTCACTCCTTAGCTGAGGTTTCATTAGCTAGACGGGAGTGTCGTCGGGGGACCTCGCTCGCGAGTGACTAACAGCGAGTGGTGGAGAGTTGGTCGAACGGTTTCTTTGGTCCCGACCATAAACTGCCGAGTATCGACCGGGACCGGCTCGGCCAGCGGGGCTAGAATTAACTCCTCGGAGAGCTCTCCGTCGAAGCTGTCTTGCACCGAGACATCGACCCATACCGGGGTTTGAGTCGGCTTATCCTGGCTCAGCGAAACAGACCAGGCCAGGAGGGCTATAGCTATCCACCACCAGCGGGTCATGGTTCTATTATACCGCATGACGCCGACTTGACTAGGGCACTAGGTCTTTTGTAGGTTGGGCTCTGGCTCCACTCGCACCGGGCACACCTTCAACTCCGCCGTCTGAGTGACGGGGTCGTAACCTGAGCCTGTCAGTTCATTGATGGGCACGTCGCTGAAGCTAAAGCTACAGAAGACTGTGCCAGGCGGAGACCTGTCGGTGACGGCGACCCGGACCTTAACACTCCCGCGAGCGCTGGAAAGGCGGGCAAAATCGCCCTCTTTGAGACCCCAACGCTCGGCGTCGCTAGGATGCATCTCAAGCTTCTCTTCGGGTAGGAGTTAGTTGATGCCAGCGCTTCGGCCCGTCTGAGTGCGAGTGTGGGAGGACTCCAGTCGGCGCCCGGTGGTCAGCCAGGTGGGAAACTCGTCTGACACACTCTCGGCTGGTTCCCGATAGTAGACGACGCTAAGTTGGCCCTTACCGTTGAGGAATTCCTCTTCGTGGAGACGCGGTGTGCCGGGATGCCCGGGTTCGGGGACGGGCCAGTGGTGTTGACCGTTCTCGGAAACCACCATCTCGAGAATCGTCTTGCGATGTTTCTCCAGCTTTTCAGAGCGAGTTCGAACCACCATGCCGTCTTCAGCTCGGGGTAGTGCAGGAGGCCAGGGTCGGAACGGTTTGCTGGTGTCGCTGGCTGATTTCATAAAGGGTCTCGCCAGGTTCGAATTCGACCTTCTGGCCGTCTAGGCTGAGATGATGACTCACTGGTGCCTCCTAATGTGTTGAGCGACCTGCTCGGGAAAGTAGTGGAGAAGACTTTCGACCACCAGGGGAGAGGCCATGCCCAGGCCGCAGGCGCTGGTCTCCTTCATAGTGTTGCAGAGGTCTTTCACCTCTTCGGTCCAACTCTCGATTCGGCCACGGTTTTGCGGACCTCGTCAGGGGACATCTTCAGGGCCATCTCGAGAGCTTGATAGCCGCCATAGCCCTCGAGGTTCTTGAGTCCGGGCTCGCGGATGCGCGCGAAAAGGCATTCTTCGCTGTCCCGTTCGACGACCGGTGGCAAAGGAGACAGAGGGTCGACCTCGTCGCCGATGTGGACTTGGTCTCCTACTAGAATCGGGATACCCTGGTCACAGCGACCAGCACACGGCATCGGGTCGATGACTCCCCACAGTTCGGCCAGAGGGATTCGCAGCCTCTGAGCGACCTCTTCCACCCCGTTCTGTGACATCTCTCCATCGCGTTCGTAGATCTCGTGGAGCATCGAGAGTAGGGGCGCAGGTTCGGTCAGTAGCAAGCATTCACCGCCAATGGTGGTTGTCGTCACCTCTTCGCCAAAGGTCGGCTTGAAACCTAGAAGTCGCCTGGATAAACTGTCCAGCTGTTATCGGGGTAGGTATCCGAAATTCTGACATATTTTACAGCATAGCTCTCGGAGGTGCTGGCCTCTACCCGGTGCTCTCCCAGGGCGAAGCTGTAGCAGCCGTAGGACCAGGCGTCGACCTGGCCCTGGTTGCGACCGGCGATGACCACATAGATCGGCTCAGGGGTCTGATTGTAAACTGTGATGGTTCCCGTCTTATCGGCCACGGCCGCCAGAGTTAGGACCACCATCAGGATGGCAAGGATCCGTTTCACCCCTCCAGTCTACTCAGGCTTGCCTTTTCTTTCAACTCCGGTCCCCGGTTGCTGGTAGGGACGTTGGCCAGTCTCAGCTGTCTAGACGAGAGCGGATCCTCTCCCAAGCGAGGTTGACCCTTTTGAGCTTTTCTTGGGCCACCGGGTCATTTTGGGCTTCACCCGAGTGGAGTTCTTTGACCAAGCGACGGTGGGCTTTCTTGGCCTCATCGAGAGAGCAGCCGCGTTGGATCTTCCTCGGGTCGAAGTGGGTTCGACGAACAGCGCTAAAGCCAGATGAAATCATTTCCTGCTACCTCCAAGAAAGAGGGTGACACTTCGAACTCTTGGCCATTTCTAAAACGACCGGGGAGATTGTTAAAGTTTATCTTAAGCTGTTCATCGACTTTGCCTTTCCTGACCAGGATCATGGACAGCGAGCAATAACCTGATATGCTAAGGGGGTAGGGGAAACTCCCTTTAGGAGGTGCTCCTTGTATCAGAAAATCTTGACCCCGTTAGACGGGTCTGAACTGGCTGAGAAAGCCATCCAACACGCTATCGAGGCGGCCCAGCATTGGCAAGCTGAACTCCACCTGCTCCGGGTCGTCGTGCCTCGACCGCCTTTCTATCTAGTGGGCCCGACGGCAGTCCCTTTGCCGCAGTGGGTCGACGAAGCCATTGGTGAACAGAAGAAGGCTTGCCAGGCCTACCTTGAGAGTCTTCAATCGGAGTGGGCCAGGAAAGGTCAACGGGTGGTCGGCCACGTCGTCACAGCAGCTTCGCCGGAAGCTGGTATTCTCGATTTCATAGCCAAGCAGTCGGTCGACCTGGTGGTGATGTCCTCTCACGGCCGAAGTGGGCTGCGTCGTCTCATGCTCGGAAGCGTGGCCCAGGGAGTCTTACGCGGTAGCAAGGCCACAGTAACCCTCGTCAGAGGAGGAGAAGAGGCTGAACAGCAACCGAAGAAGGTCGAGCCCAAACCTCGCCAGGACTACGTCTACACCACCACGGCTGAATGGATGGAGGATTTCACCGCCCGGGTAGGGTCGGTCAATCACCACGACCTTCGAGTCAGTGCGCCTCGCGAGTTCGGCGGCGCGGAGGAGTGGTGGAGCCCCGAGGACTTACTGGTGGCCGCCGCCGAAGCCGATTTCATGCATACCTTTGTGAAGCTGGCCCGGGACCGCGGTATTAATCTGCTGAACTATCGAAGCCGAGCGGTGGGCCGGGTGGAGGGCGACGGCGTGACCCTTCGTCTGGGTCAGATCGACATTCATCCCGAGGTCGAGGTCGATTCCGGGCAAGAGCTTCTGGGCCCGACCCTCGAGGAGGCTGAGCGAGTCTGCCGTGCGGGTCACTCCCTGGTGGCAGAACTCAAAGTTCATTACTAGAGTTCGTCCTAGGGGCGCCCGCCGAAAGATGAAAAAACTGCCCGACTGGGCAGCCTCATTGAGCGGTTAATCTTTAACTTCGACCACTTTGCCGTTGACCCGAAGCTGGTAATTAGGCTTGGGGTCGACCTTGGTCTGCTGAACTTTGCCGAAAGTGACCTGCCCGGGCGAGTAGCGATAGAAGTCGTTTCTAAGACGAGCGCGGCCTCGCTCATGAAAAACTCCGTTGACTGTGTATCCATTGTAGATACTGTCGTTGACACTTCGACGAAACCAGACTGCATCACTGGAGTCCATAAAGCTCACATCGAGGTCGTCGACGTCTTCTTCTTGTTGAGCCTGGGTAGCTTTTTTGGGTTGAGCATCAGCTGGTGTGGTGAGACCAGCGAAGAGAGAAAAACAACACATTCCGACCACAACGTAACGAATCAAGTTCATCGCAATCCTCCACCTTGCAAAATTTCTCGATGGCGGGGGTCACTCCTTTCGATTTTGACGCAGCTTGAGAGAAAGATTCAAAAGCGAAGCCAGCGTGTTGCCTTGCTCGACGGCGTCGGCTAAGGCGTTGTGGGGATTGGGGTTTTGGCCGGTGACGATCCCGGCTCGAGTCATTTCTTTGCGCAAGGCTGGCCGGGTGCATCGGAACAGTCCCATCCCAAAACTGGGAATGTCAAAAGCACTCCAGCCCAGGGGGTTGTCGTCGAAGAAGTATTGGAAATACCAGCCCAAAAAGGGTGAGTCGAAGCTGGAGGGCCAGGCCGCGGGCACCACCTTTCGGTGCTTCTTTTCAAGTTGTTTGAAGTAGTCGCGAAACTCGGCCATGGCCCGAGAGGGCTCGGTGCCGTGCTCACGGAGATGCTCCTCGGTCAGGCCGTGAATATTGGTAGCAGCAGGGAGTTCGTCAGCGTCTTCGAGGGGTTGAAGTTCGATGTAGAAGGAGAGGTCTTCATCGACCCACCAGGTTTGCTTGGACCGCTTGACCGGTACAGCCCCGATACTGACCAGGCTAAACAGGCCAGGAAAGGGGCCGGAGGCTTCGATATCGACGCTCAGGTAAATCATAGGGAGGTTTCTAACCCAACGAAACAAACGCTTCACCTCAGACATCACCTCTCCTTCGAAAGGACCACGAATGACCATCGAAACGTATCAGGGCGACCTGGAGGCCCTGGAAGCCGACTTGTTGTTGTTGGTGACCGACCCCCACATCCAACTTTTTGACTTGGCCGACCATCCTCTCGCTCAGCCGGTTGAAGAATTGGCTGGCCAGTTCAAGACGGTTTTGAACAGAGACTACACCTTCGATCACGGACAGACCACGGTGATGGTGTCTTCCTCCCAGTTGGAAACAGGCTTCACCCTGACCGAAAACCTGAAGACTTTCGTGACCCGAGCCCTTAAGCTGGCTGCTGAGACCGGTCGGGCCAAAGTGGCGGTGGCTCTCAATACGGCGGACGGTCGCGCACTGGTGGAACAGGCGGTGGAAGGGGCTCTGGTGGGGACCTACTCATTTTCAAAGTACAAGAGTGAGAGCCCAGACCGTTTTGAGAAAGTGACCTTGGTTCTTTGGACCGACGAGGCGGTCGAGCAAGCAGTGGAACGCGGTCGAGTCTACGGTGGTGCCGTCAATTTGGCTCGAGATCTGGTCAGCGAGCCGCCTAACGTGATGACTCCCGAGGCCCTCGAGAAACAGGCCGAGGAGCTGGCTGAACGCTACGGTTTCGAGTTCGAGTCGCTCGACCCCGACCAGCTGAAAGAATCTGGATTCGTAGGCCTGGTGAATGTGGGGGCGGGTTCCCAACATCCGCCTCGCATGGTGCGCTTGAGTTACACTCCCGAAGAGCCGGTGGAGGGGACCCATCTCGTCCTCTTGGGCAAGGGGATCACCTTCGACACAGGGGGCATCTCGCTCAAGCCGGGTGAGAAAATGGATCTCATGAAGGGGGACATGGCTGGAGCGGCAGCGGTTCTCGCCAGCATGGAGGCTATCGGGCAGCTCAAGCCAGCCCTTCGAGTGACCATGTTGGTGGTGACGGCCGAGAATAGTCCCGACGGAAACTCCTACAGACCCAGCGACATCCTGGTCTACAAGAACGGCAAGTCGGTCCATATCGGTAACACCGATGCGGAGGGTCGGCTTTGTTTGGCCGACGGGCTAATTCGGTCTGGTGAGTTGGGAGCCACTCACATTATCGATGTGGCCACCTTGACCGGGTCATGCTATCGCTCTCTCGGACCGTCTTTTACGGGGGTGATGGGGAGCAACCGGGCCCTGGTCAACGCTATCACTCGAGCCGGTGGGAACCGGGGGGAGTCCTATTGGAAGCTTCCTTTGCCTCTCGAGTACAGGGAGATGCTCAAGCATCCCCACGCCGATCTGAATAACATCGGGGGGCCGATCGCTGGAGCCATCACGGCCGGACTGTTCTTGAAAGAGTTCGTTCCGGCCCGAACAAAATGGGCCCACCTGGATATCGCAGGGACCTTCTGGAAGCAAAAGCCTTGGAAGTATTACGGAGAAGGTCCCAGCGGCACAGCCGTTAAGACGCTAGTCGACCTGATCTGTCACTGGGAGGAGCACCTGAGCGACGGTTCACCAGCTTAAAGAGGGCTGGTAATCCTGGTCGAAGTCGAAGACGAGCTGCTCGGGCTCGCCCTCTTCGACCGGTTCGAGCGGGAGCAATCCACCCATCGTGCTAACCGAGAAACTTTCGTATTCGAGGGGTTCTTCGTGATGAGGGAGTTCCGGGTTTTTGGCATAGCCGCTGTAGAGTGCTAGTCCCAAGAGGACGGCGGCGAAGTAGCCGAACAGTCCGGCGGGGCCGAACTGTTCTATGGCTGCTGAAGCGACCGGTCCTGAGAAGATCGAGCCGAGAGAAAAGGATAGGATCAAAGTGGCGGCAGCCGGCACCAGGGAGTCTTCCGAGATGCGATCGTTGACCTGGGCGACCACGATGCTGTAGAGCGGCATGGCCGCCACCCCGGCCACAGCAGCTGCCAGCAGCAGCAACGGTTGGGCCGCAGACTCGGTTGGCAAAATGAAGGCCAGAAAGGCCGAGCCAACTCCCAGGCCGGTAAAACAGATACTCAAGACCGTCCGGCGATCGATTCGGTCGGAAAGGGCGCCCAGGGGATATTGCAGCACGATCCCGGCCAAGAGGCCACAGGTCATAAAGCGGGCCGCCTCAAGCTCGCTCAGGCCGAGACGGCCGGCAAAGACCGGTCCCAGTCCCAGGAACGCGCCCTGGATCAGACCTATCCCGATGGTCGCTGCCAGACCGACCGGGCATTCACGATAGAGGCGTCGGAGAGGATAGCCTTCGTCTGAGTCGAGCGGCATCGGCGGAGCCCCGCTGGTCGTCAACAGCACCGGAACCAGGGCCACCGACATCAAGATCGAGGCCAGCACAAAAAGTTTGAATCCGGTGGCCGAGCCGAAGGAAAGCATCAGCGGGCCCACAGCGTAGCCCGACATCAAAGCCACACTGCCCAGGCTCAGCACTGTTCCGCGGATAGAGCTGGTGGCTTTGGCGTTGAGCCAGCTCTCAATGACGGTGGCCGCGACCGCGAAGCAGAAACCTGTGAGAACGCGTAGCAGAATCCAAAAGGTCGGTTGAACCCAAACCGCGTGGGCGATCACCACGGCCGAAATGAGAGAGGCCGAAGCAGCGAAAGCACGCACGTGGCCGAACGTTTTCACGGTCCAGACTGCACCCGAGGTGCCCAGAGCGTAGCCCCCATAGTAGCCCGCCGTCAGAAGTCCGATAATAAAGGTGGGAAAGTGTTCTGCTTCGGCGCGGAGGCCGAGCACCACAAACTGGAGACTGTTCCCCATCAGTAGCAGGAAGATACTGGCCAGGAGTGCCAAGAGCGATCTCACGATGGCGATCATTTCGAGCAACTTGTATCAGACCGCCCTGAAAAAAAGTTGATCAGAATAGGTCACATGCCCCTCACTTTGAGAGGGAGAAGGCAGTAGCCTGAAGGTATGAAGGTGTGTTTGATTTCCCCCCGAGGGCCGCTCTACCGGCACCGCTCCGGGATCTTTAAGAAATCCCTTCGCTACGCGCCCTTGACCTTGACGACTTTGGCCGCGCTCACTCCACCTGAGCTGGACATCGACCTGACTTTGGTCGACGAAGGGATCGAGGATGTCTCGACCGAGGTCGAGGCTGACCTGGTCGGCATTAGCGCGATCACCGGCACGGCCCCCAGAAGCTATGAGTTGGCCCGGGAGTTTCGGAGCCGAGGTGTGCCGGTGGTGCTCGGTGGCGTTCACCCCACTCTCATGCCGGAGGAGGCGGCCCAACACGCCGATTCGGTGGTGACGGGCTACGCCGAAGATTCCTGGCCTCAGCTCTTGAGAGACTTCGCGGCTGGCCGTCTTCAGGCTCGCTATCGCCAAGCCCCCGACCTCAAGTTGGGCGGGCGTCCCTTTGCTCGACGAGACCTGGGAGGGTTGGGTCGGTATGTGGTGCCTCATACAGTGGAGGCCACCCGAGGGTGTATTCATCAGTGTCGTTTCTGTGTGGTTCCCTCCGCCTGGGGGCGTCCTTTGCAGCGACCGGTTCAAGAGGTGGTGGCCGAGATCGAAGCCATGGAGGCTAAGAGGGTGCTCTTTTTGGACCTGAACCTGGTGGCTGATCCCGACTACGCACGCCGCCTCTTTACCGAGTTGCGCCCCCTGGCCGTTAAATGGGCTGGTTTGGCCACCACCATGCTGGCCTGGGATGACGAGCTTCTCAAGCTGTGTGCCGAGAGCGGCTGCAGCGGTCTTTTGATCGGGTTTGAGACTCTTTCCGGGGCGGGCTTAGCCGAGACGGCCAAAAAGTTCAACGATCGACACCCTTACAGCCAGGTGATCAAGAGAGTTCACGACCACGGCATCGCCATCATGGGAACCTTCGTCTTCGGTTTCGACTCGTGCCGACCAGACAGTTTTGAAGCGGTAGCCGAATTCTGTCTCCGTCACCATCTGGAACTTCCCCGCTTTGCTGTCCTAACGCCCTTTCCCGGCACTCCCCTTTTTGCCAGACTCGAAGAAGAAGGGCGCATCCTGACCCGAAACTGGGCTCTGTACGACGGTCAGCACGTGGTGTTTCAGCCCCGTCAGATGAGCCCGGAGCAGCTATTGGAAGGGACGCGAGCGGTGTGGAAAGAGGTCTACAGCTGGTCCGGGATCGCTCGTCGCTTGGTGGCCAGTCCCAATTTACTGCTGACCAGTCTAGCCGCCAACCTGGGCTACCGTCACTACGGCTACCGACTCGACCGCTTTTACACCTGCGGAGAACTGGTGGCTTAGATCGGTTGGCCTTCCAAGAAGCGAAAATAGCTTTCCCGAATGCGAAGGGTATTGGGGTGGTCCTCGCCCAGCACCGAAGGGGCCAGATTGGAAGCCTCTCGCAACCGCTCCTCGGCCTCGTCTGGGAGATTGCGCCGCGCCTTCATCTTACCCAGATTGTAGAGCACACACAGGCGCCGAGGAGCCATTTCCTCTGGGCGCGACAGAGCCAGAGCTTGGCGAAGGCGAAGCTCGGCTCGGTGAAAATCGTGCTCGTAGAACTCCAGGCAACCAACATTGTTGAGGCAGGCCACCAGGTCGTCCCCGCCGGGGCGGGCCTCGAGGACTTCGAGAGCTTCCAACAGCAAGGGACGGCTCTCGGACAGTCGGCCCACCCGCATATACAACTGACCCAGTTCGTTGGAGCTTTTTGCCAACTCAGGACTGGCCGCTCCGAACACCCGGGCCGATTCCCGGGCCGCGACCAACCAGACCTCGGCTTCCTCGAACCGTTCCTGGTGATAGTCTTCAAGACCACGTTGGCGCAACTGGCGCCACTCCTCCACCTGACTGGGCAGGGCCTGGCCTGCGGTTTGAAGCCGCTCCATCTTGTCGCCCATCGCCTGGGCCAAAGCGGTGAGTTCCGTCAATTCTTTATCGCTGTAAACCGAGCGTCGACTACGATGGTCGAGATAAAGGACCCCCTGAGCCTGTCCCTGGTTGTTAGGAACAGGCACGCACAGCATCGAGCGAAGACCCGACAGAATGACGCTGGTGCGAGCCTCGAAGGCCGGTTCTTGCATCGCGTCGAGAGCTTTCAGGGGTTTGTTGTCGGCCAGGACCTTCCTGACCGTGCTGAGAGACAGCTCACCCGAGGTGAAAAACGACTCCAACAGGATCCCGTGGCTGGCGCGAGGGGTGGCCAGGCCATCCTTTCGCAGGCCGTAGGCCACGAAGGCTCGCTCGCAAGGGTAAGACTCCAGCATCGAGGCCAGCGTCAAACGGTAGAGCTCGTCGGGGCTCGAGGCTTGCTCGAGGTCGTTCATGCCAGGCCTTTTCCGCGCCCTGGGCCGACGACCTTTCCGCTCAGGAGGAAAGTCGCGTGAGGTTGACTCTGATCCACCCCTGTATTGGGCGACGGCAAGGCCACGACTACATCCGGACCTGGCAGATGGAGCCCCTCGCTCCGGCCGTGCTCAAGTCTCTCACTCCGAGCGATGTCGAGGTGATCTTTTTTGATGACCGCATGGAACCCATCGATTTTGACCAGCCTACCGACCTGGTGGCTTTGAGCGTCGAGACTTACACGGCCCGCCGGGCTTATCAGATAGCCTCCGAGTATCGCCGTCGCGGCGTGCCGGTGGTGATGGGAGGGTTCCACCCCACTCTGGTTCCTGAGGAGGCCTCCCGCTATGCTGAAGCGGTGGTGGTGGGGGAGGCCGAGGGAGTCTGGGAACAGCTGATTCGAGATGCCCAGAGAGGGAGACTTCAGGCGAGTTACGGCAACGCCGCTCGCCCGAAACTCGGGGGAGTGGCTCCCGATCGAACCCTTTTTGAGGGCAAGAATTATCTTCCCCTGGGTTTGGTGGAAGCGGGACGAGGGTGTCATTTTCGGTGTGAGTTTTGTGCCATTCAGTCCTATTTTAAGAGCACTCAAACCCGCCGACCGATCGACGACATTCTGGCCGAGATCAAGAAGCTGGATAAGCCCCTCTACTTTTTCGTCGACGACAACATTACGTCCAACATGAAGCAGGCTAAGGAGTTTTTCCGGCGACTGGCGCCCCTCAACATCCGCTGGGTCAGTCAGGCCAGCATCAACGCGGCCCACGACGAGGAGTTTCTGGAGCTGATCAAGGCCAGCGGCTGTCAGGGGCTTCTGATCGGATTCGAGAGTTTGAATCCTTCCAATCTCAAGAAGATGAATAAAACCTTCAACACCATGAAGGGCGGCTTCAAAGCAGCTTTAGCCAATCTCAGGAAGTGGGGGATTCGCCTCTACGTCACCTTTATCGTGGGTTATGACGAAGACGATGAATCGACCGTGCGCCGGACTCTCGATTTCGCCCTCGAGCACCGTTTCTACATGGCCGCTTTCAATCACCTCACGCCCTTCCCGGGAACGCCGCTCTATCGACGCTTGGAGCAGGAAGGGCGGTTGCTGTTTGAGCGTTGGTGGCTCGACCCGAGCTATCGCTACGGGATGGTGCCCTTTCGCACCCGCGGGCTGGGTCCCGAGGCGATCCAGAAGATGTGTCTCGAGAGTCGGCGAGAGTTCTACAGCCTGACCTCGATGGTCAAACGAAGCTTTGACTTTCAGGTCAACAGCAGCAGTCTGTTCATGGGTGCTCAGTTCTTTTTTATCAACTGGTTGATGCGTCGCGAGGTGCTGGAAAGGGACGCCTATCCCCTGGGAGATGAAACCTTCGTGGGGCCTCTCGAGGAGGTGGCGGTTGCGCTTTGAGCTGGCCACCTCCGAGGACGACCCTTGTCTGCGCCGGTTGGTCAAAGAGACGCCGGTGCCTGGTTGGGTCGAGTTGACCTATCAAAGAGAGCCGTCCTATTTTGCTGCCGATTCCGGTCGCCAGTCGCAAGTGATAGTCGGACGCAACCCGAGCGGCACAGCCGTGGCCGTTGCCAGCCATACCCGCTACCGGGTGTGGCTCGAGGGGGAACCCACCACCATCTCTTACCTTTCCGGTTTGCGAGTCCACCCCCGGTACCAGGGTCAGTTGGCGGCCGCTCGAGGCTTCCGATTCTTGAAACAGCTGAGGCCGAGCGACTGCACCCTTACCACCATCATTGAAGACAACCATCGGGCCCGGAGAGTTTTGGAGGGGAAAAGGCGGGCCTCGATACCCGATTACCGCCTGCGGGGTCGCCTCTTGACCCTGGTTTTGCCGGTGGTAAGCAAGAGAAGAAAGAGCTCTCGCCTTTCCTGCCGCTGGGCCCATCAGCAAGACCAGGAGGCTTTGGGACGCTTACTATCAGAGCAGGGGCGAGGCAAGAATTTCTTTCCGGTGACGGTCGAACCAGGCTTCGAGCATTTCTGCCTGGCCTTCGAGGGGACCGAGCTGGTGGGAGCCATGGCTTTGTGGGATCAAAGGGCGGTCAAACAGACGGTCGTCGAGGGTTACCGCTGGTCCGGAATGGAGAAGCTGTGGCGTGGCTTACCGGAGCCCGGTGAAGTTCTGGCCGAGGCTCGGGTGGGAGCCTGGGTGGCCCAGGATAATCGGGTGGACATCCTGGAGGCCCTGCTAGCGGAGCTCCTTGCCGAGGCCTCCCGACGCCGTTTGGCTTTTTTGCTTTTCGGAGTCCTCGAGAAAGACCCGGTGGCGCGGCTGCGCAGGCGGTTCTTTCATCTTTGCTATAGCAGCCTGGTGTTTCAGGTTTGCTTTGCCAACGAGCCAGAAAGGGAGGTGGACTACCTTGAACTCGGCTGTCTCTAGGGTCATTCCCGTAAGCCGTTTGGAGGCCGAGCAGCGAGGTCAGATGTTCGACTTGATGAGTCGCTTTTTTTCTATCGAACGGTCGGGTTTCGAAGCCGATCTGGCCTGCAAAGAAAGCGTTCTCTGGCTGGAAGAGGATTCTCGCTGTCGCGGCTTTTCGACTTTGTTAACCATCGAGCGCAACGACTATCGAGCCGTTTACTCAGGCGACACCATCGTCTGTCCCGAGGCTCGAAGTCGACCTGACCTGTCGCGGCTTTGGGCTCAGGAGGTGTTTCGCCTAGCCCACTCAGACCCCCGTCCCCTCTACTGGTTTTTGATCTGTTCTGGATTTCGGACCTATCGGTTTCTGGCCACCTTCTTTCGCCAATTCTATCCTACTTTCCGGGAACCGACCCCGCCCAACGCTCAAGCCAGATTGAACGAGTTAGCCAACCTACTCTTCGGGCAGCGCTATCAGCAGGGGGTGGTCGTTTGTCGCCACCCCAGTCCGCTCAAGGATTCCACGGTGCCTTGCGGTCGCAAGAATGACCCTCACGTGCGCTTTTTCTTGGCCAACAATCCCGGCCATCGCCGGGGAGAGGAGCTGGCTTGTCTGGCTCGGGTGGAGAAGGCCAATCTGACCCGGGCCGGTTTGCGAATGTTGGGTGGTTGAAGCGGCCAATCTGATCTGGTGGTGCTCTTGTTGGCCCGAAAGGATTCGGTTCGAACGAGCTTGCCACCAGGTGGAAACGACCCAGGAGCGGGTCCTGAGCGCCATTCTGGCCTGCAACGCCAACACTATATTCGGTCGGCGCTACGCTTTTGGAGAGATCGAAGATGGAGCTACTTATCGGGCTCGGGTCCCGATTATGGATGGGAGCGAGCTAGAAGCGTGGGTCAATCGGATCCAACGAGGGGAAACCGGACTTTTGACCGAGGAAAAAGTTCTGTTGCTAGAACCGACAGGGGGAAGTCGAACAGGCACCCGACTGGTCCCTTACACCCAGAGCCTCAAGTCCCAGTTCCATCGAGCTATCTCGGCCTGGGTGGCCGATCTTTTTTGGCGTTATCCGCGAGCTTTGCTGGGACCGGCCTATTGGGCCGTGACTCCACCCCTTCAGCACCAAGAGGCCTCCGTAGTTCCGGTGGGCTTTGAAGATGACGGCGACTATCTGGGGCCCCTGGCCGCTCGGTTGGTGGCCGCCACCCGGGTTCGACCGCCGCTGGAGCCGGACCGTTTCTGGGAGGTCACCGCCGCCTCGCTGAGAGGCGTTTCCAATCTCCGCCTTTTCTCTGTTTGGAGCCCCACCTTTTTGCAGCTGCTGGTGGAGGCTCTCCCGGCTGGGGAACCGGCCGATTGGTGGCCTCATTTAGAGGTGATCAGCTGTTGGGCCGACGGTCCCTCCAGGACCCACGCTCAAAAACTGCGTCAAGTTTTTCCAGGAGTGGCTTTGCAGCCGAAGGGCCTGCTGGCGACCGAAGGGGTGGTCTCGATCCCGGTGGCCGGTCAGAGGCCTCTTGCTGTGACCAGCCACTACTTGGAATTCGAGCAAGAGGGACGGGTCTTGGCGGCCCATCAGCTCGAGACCGGACAGCCGTATTCGGTCTTGCTGACCACTGGAGGCGGTCTCTACCGCTATCGGCTGGGAGACCGAGTGGTGGTGGACGGGTTCTATGGACACAATCCGAGCTTGACTTTCGTGGGGCGAGAACACACCTCGGACCGGTTCGGAGAAAAGTTGCACGAATATCAGGTTGCCCAAGCGCTGGCCGGTCTGGAGCTGGAGTTCGCCCTGGTGGCCTATCAGAACGGTCGCTATTGGCTCTTCGGGCGAGGGACCGGTCTAGAGGAGAAAGCTATCAGGCTGGAACGAGAGTTGGGTCGCAATTTCCACTACCGTAACTGCCGCGTTTTGGGCCAACTCCAAGCGGTGCGGGCGATACCCGTAGATAACACGGCAGAAGCCCGTTATCTGGACCACTGCCTGTTCCTGGGGCAGCGCCTGGGAGACATCAAGCCGGTGGCCCTTCATCCTGGTGAGGGCTGGCTTGAGCGGTTCCAAGGTTGAATCGATACTGGTCGAAAGCCTGCTGGCATCGGTTCTGGTAGTCGGGACCTTCGAAATGCTGGCGAGTCTCTTCAGAAAGGGGCACCACCATCTCGGCTGGTTGCCAGCTAAGCGGTTCTCCCTCCAAAGTCACTTCCCCCCGATCCAGTGCGTGACTGGCGGGGCCGAGGCCCAGAGGGAGCAGATCCCTCACCATCGCCTCGAAGCGGCCCTGGAGGTCGGCCCGGAAGAACTGAAAAGACTTGGAGTAAAGAAAGGCGTTGTGAAAGTACTCGGGGACCGCCACCAGAACATCGAGTTCCATCTCTTCCACGTAGGTTTTCATCAGGGCGGTGGCCTCCCGGAAGAAACCGAGGCCCGGGAAGTCCTGGCCTGGAAGCGGCGGGTGGCGGAATGGGGCCATCGGGTCTTGAAAGCTGATCCAATCCCAGACCAGGGCCCTGACTGAGTAATGTTGACCCGCTCCGCAGGTTCCCTC
>CAYRFU010000163.1:0-16215 GCA_964423525.1 uncultured Burkholderiales bacterium
CAGCCCCTGCCGACTTGATCTCTTCCAAGAAGCAATCGTAAACCCACGCGGGTTTTTCCAAGAATCGGGAGTTCGACTCGAACCGGCAAAACCGCAGTGGGAACCCGGCATCAAGGAGACCCTGCAGGCGGTCTCCTGGTTTTTCGTGGCGTCCTGAGGCCATATGAGCAATCGGTCAAAACCCGCAAGACAGCACATTCTGCGCTGTTGCTTTCAGTCTTGAGCAGGTCGACCAAACTGGCTTCAAGCTGTTGCAGCTCGCCAATCTGCTGTCGCACTCGTAGGAGGGTTTCGTTGGCGAGATTGCTGGCCGCTTCGCAAGGGTCCGAACTGTCGCGCGAGTTTTGGAGCCGGCCGATCTCCTCCAACGAGAATCCAAGCGACTTGGCCCGCTTGATGGCCACTAGCTGATCTAGATGAGCGGGGTGGTATCGGCGAAAGCCGGATTGGGGACGCTCCGGGGTGGGGAACAGTCCGATGCGCTGATAATACCGAATCGTTTCTACATGGAGGTCGGCGGCCTCGGCCAGTTGCCCGATGGTCATATCCGCATTGACTCTGTAGGTAGGTACGGAGTGTATCATTCTGTCAACTCTAACCCTTGCCGAGGAGTTTTGCAAATGCGATATCTACAAGTCCTTACTCTGCTATTCATCCTGGTGAACGCCGCCACTGCTGGGCAGCAACCGTGCACCGTATGCTCGGTCGAGCAGGAGAAAATCCTCCTCGAGGAATGTGACCTGTCCGAAACCTTCCAAGGTCAGGCCTACTTCTTCTGCCGAAGCGGGTGCCGCGACGAGTTTCTCAAAGAGCCCGTTCGCTGGAGCGAGGCGCTGGTGGCCCTGCGGGAGAAGTCTGAGGCGAGCCACGAAGGCAAAGCCGGAGTGGGCGATCCTCTTCCAACCTTCCGTTTTCCTCTTGAGCCGCTCGGCTCGGTCTCGTCCGACGACCTTGAGGGCAAGGTCGTTCTGCTCAACTTCTGGGCCGGTTGGTGCGCGCCATGCAAAGCCGAGATGCCCGACCTGGTGAAGTTGCAAGAAGAGTTGAGCGACCGGGGTCTGGTGGTGTTGGCCGTGTCATTTGACCGCACTCGGGAGGACCATAACCGGGCCCGCACGGCCCTTAAGCTGAATTTTCCTTCGGTCTACGCCAATCAGCCCGAGATCCAGGATTTTTTGAAGAAGCTAACCCCGGTCGAGGAGATTCCCGTTACGCTTGTCATCGATCGCCAGGGTAAGATCGTCGAACGGATCGACGGCCCAGTGTACCTGGAGAAGTTCAGGTCGCTGGTGACCCCCCATCTTCAAACCCCCGAGCGGACCTCGATGGAGCAGACAGGCGCTCTCGTTCCCAGCTGACCTGGCTGACCCGGCGAGGGCCTGGCCGTCCGTGGGATGGCCTCGATTTCGAAAAACCGCTGGACCTACACCACTCGAGTCGTTCCCGGCATCGATGTCGATCGGGCCAAGTGGAGGAATACCCTGACCTACCGGGTCAACCCCGATATTCAGGTTGGCCTCGAGTACAACCCCCTTGACCAGGATCTAGGTCTGCTCTTCAATTGGCGCCTGGTGCGCGAGACGGCCAGCAGTCCGGCCGTCATCATCGGAACGAGTTCGGATAGGATCGGCACACCCGATGGACGCGCTTACTACGTGACCGTCTCCAAAGAGGTGGCCGATGGGTTGGGGCTCTACGTCGGCGCCATGTATGGCGAGTTCGAAGACAAAGTGCGAATCCCGGCCGGAATGTCCTACCGCTTCGACCACCGCTGGAGCGCCCTGTTCGCCTACGACGGCGTCAACGGGCATCCGATGGTGACCTACTCGTGGGAAAATAAGAACATCACCTTTATGCTGGTGGGCGGCAAACACCCCGGCCTTTCTTTCGGCATCGGATTTTGATGTGAAACAGGCCACGTTGTGGGCTCGAACACGGCGACCCGGCCCCGACCGATGGCGGTGGTATGCTCCCAACTCCTCCGGCCCCCTCGCTCGGAGCGGCAATAGACCAGGCCGGTGGCTTCATTCTACTGGAGCTGGCGGTAGCTAGCCGGTGACCCTAAAGGACTAGCTTCGCGTCGCGGAAGAGATAGCGAATCAGGTGGGCCAGACCCGCGGTCCTCGACGGGTACGCCAGGAGACTCAGGGAGAGACTGTTACACGTGCAGCCCACCAGGTTGCCGGAACCAGCCCCCAACAACTTCAAGTTCTTTATTCTTGGCATCATCGACAAGGCAACCTCTTGATTGCCAGACACTCCGGTCAGGTCGTGGTTGCCCCCCAATTCCACCGGGAGCCAGGCGAAGCCGAGCCTGAGCCGGGCGAGAGGTGGGTTGACGCCGTGACCGTTTGGAGGCCTACCCACTACACGATAGCCAAGCCCCAGCCGGAGCCGGTCGAGAACCGCTTTGAAGACTGCTAGCCTCTCCAGAGGAAACTCGCCGCAGGCCCATAGCAACACTGCGCGAAGCTAGGACGGTGCCTCAGTGGTCCCTTTATCTAGTGCGTTGCGCTGACGGCTCTCTCTATACTGGAATCACCAACGACCTCGAGGCTCGCTTCGCTCAACACCAGCAGGGCCAGGGCGCCAAGTACCTCCGAGGCCGGGGTCCCTTGAAACTCGTCTTCTCCGAAACCGTGGGGGACCGTTCCCGGGCCTCTCAGTTGGAATGGCGGGTCAAGCGACTCACCCGCCAAGCGAAGGAGAAGCTCGTGGAAGGCCAGGTTAGCCTGGAGTCCTTCTTGAACGGGCTTAGCTAGACGAAGGCTCCTGCGTAAGCATCATTGAGGCCAGCCATAAGCGGATTGACGTTGGCCAAAAGCTGAGTCTGCTGGGCACCGGCTTTCATCCCCCCGGCCAGGCCTCCGGTCAGGACGGTTCCAGCCATATTGGCATCGACCGCGCCAAGTTGCGCCAGCGCGGCTGTGTTGGCCAAGCCACCGCTGGCTAAGTCGGGATGAGGTCCACCTGGGAATCCAGCCGTCCCGGCTACCCAGGGATGGACAGGCGCATCGACGGGCGGGATGCCGTTCATCGCCGCCGCAGCTGTCTCAGGGGAAGGAAGGAACCCGTCTCCGAGTCCCGCCCCCGCTCCACCAGTGGGGCTGCAGGGGCAGCAACAGCTCCCTCCGCCGACCTTGAGTTGAAGAGCAATTTCGAATCCTGGTTTGGCAGCGTTCATGGGTAACTCCTTACGCTCCTATTGTAGAGTGCCTGATAGCTCCATCGGAGCCCGATATGTTAACTCGAGGTAACCGATGTTTCAGGAATGTTTCTCTTTTGTCTCGAACCGGTCTCTTATGGGTAAGTTTCAAGGCAGCTGTGCCGTCCTCTTTCTTGCCGCCGTCCTGGCTGTGGTAGCCATCGCCAAGACGGAAGTCGGCTGGACCACTTTCTATACCCTGGGCAGTCTTCATGGGGATGCCGAGGCTTTGCTGGTCGAGCGGGGCTTGCCCGGGGAAGTTCGCTCAGCGCGACTGAAGATCGGATCTCGAGCGGGCTACGCCGTGGTCAAACTTTCGCCCGAGCAGGCGGAGGCTTTCACCGCTGTTCTCCTTCAGGATGGTTACGAGCCTTTCCCACGAGAGGAAGATCAAGAACTTATCGCGGAGATGCCAGACTACTATGAGATGGCTGTGACTCCCCAAGGACTCCCTGAGTCTTTACGGCTTGAAGTGGCTTCCGCCTTGGCCAAGGGCAACTGCTCGGTGGTTCGGGGTGGTAGCGACCAGGGCCGGCTTGACTTGAACTGGTTCTGCTACCTTCCCGAGCAGAACCTCGCTTTCATCACGATCGCCTATCGTTACGGATAACCGTCAGATCTCCGAGGGAGGCCGCCACCGCCATCTAGACGGGCCGGATGAATCTCCGGCCCGCCTGGTTTACTGGAGGCAGATGTCCTTCGAAGTGAAGTAGGACAGGTCGTGCTCGACTAGTCTGTCGGTAACAGGAGCTAGAGACCAGCAGATCTGAGACTCGATTTCAGCCTGCAAGACGGTCCCCAAGCGCTCGTCCAAGCCCTCGATCAACCCCTCGCTCAGGAGCTCCTCATCCTGGAACGCCAACAGGGGCAATCCAAGGGCGTTGCAGGCCGCCTGGGCTACGTGAGCAGCCGTGTTCAGCGCTAGCCCGACCGCGAAGCGCTCGCCCCCGGACAAGCCAACGATCAGAAAAGGAAGAGTGAACGGGGTCTCGCCCCTGGTGTCCCGCAGAGTCAGGTTGGGAAGGAGTAGCAAGTCGTGCCTGTCCAGGCTCAGCAGCAAGCCGCTATGAGGGATGAATCCCGACAGCAGGCCCTCCTGCGGGTCGACGGCGACATGGTAAGGAAGCCCCAGTTCCAGAGGCCGAACGACGATAGGGTCGCCCCCTTTGGCTACCGCATGAAGGAGAAAAAGCGCCTCTCGCCAGTTGCGACAAGCTTGCCTGGCCAGAGCCTGATTGGGGTCCGGAAGGTCCAGTCGGCGCTCAGCCAGGTCGGTCAGGCGAGAAGAGAGCTCAGGAGCTTGAGCCCAGGCCTGCTCCAAATACTCCCCGATCCGAGGATTCACTTCGGGGTCGGGGTGTTTCACCAGGAAACGATCAAAGGCCCTCCGATGATGGTAGTCGGTATGATAGATCAGCAGTTCGGGGGCTTTTCCCAGGGCTCTGGCGACCCTGGAAACAACCTCTTCCTCGGGAAGGCAGAGGTTCGACTCGATCTGGTCAAGCTCGGTTGGGCTGAGGTCGGACAGTTCGGCGAGGTGGTGCAAGGTCAGACCCTGCACCAGACGGATTTTTCGAATTTTGCTGCCCAGGGTGGGCGCGATGAGACAGTTCATATCTTCATGATCGCCGACATTTAAGAACAGACTGTGACCGTCTCGTTGCCGGGATGTTTCACCGACTTTGCAAAGATATGAACGTCGGGAGCGCCACAACTCAACGAGTGGGGGGATTCAAATTCCCTGCCCCGAACTGGATCTGTTGATGTTTGGGGTCGCCACCGGTGATATCGCTTCCTTCCTGAGGCGACTGGTCACGCTGCTCAAAGTGGGCGTTCCGATCAATCAGGCCCTCAGTTTTCTGACCGACGAAGAGGACCCTCGAATGCGAGCAGCGGTCGACAAAATGGTGGGTCGGGTTGAAACCGGTAGCCGACTCAGCCAGGCCATGGCCGACCACGACGACATCTTTCCCAACCTGGCCATCCAGATGGTACGCGCCGGCGAAAGCTCGGGGCGTCTGGCCGAAGTCCTCGAGCAGTTGGCCGAGTATCTTGAGCGGACCGTCCGCCTTTCCCAGAAGCTCAGAGCAGCCTTCACCTACCCGGCCATGCTGCTCCTGTTGACCGGGGTCCTCGTGATCTTTATGGGTGTCTTCGTCTTCCCCAAAGAGAAAGAGATGCTCGAATCCATGGGGGCCGAGCTCCCTCTGTTGACTCAGATCTTGATTCTGGTGATGGACACCATTACCCATCCAGCTCTTCTGATTCTCGCATCCTCGGCGGTGGCTACGGCGGTGGTTCTTTGGCTCACCATCGGGAAACAGTTTTACAACACCTACCTGCGAGCCAAAGTTGATGACGTGGTGTTGAAGCTCCCCGTGGTCGGACCGATTCTCTACAAAGCAGCCACCTCTCGGATGCTGTTTGCCATGGCTTCTTTATTGGGAGCGGGGGTTACCATGGGTAAACCTATGGCGCCGGTGGCCGCGGTGGCTAATAACGAACGGCTCAAAGCGAACTTTCTGGAATCGCAGAAAGCCCTGATGAACGGAAAGGGGCTCTATGAGAGTTTTGCCGCCGCTAACGTCTTTCCGCCCATCGCCCTGCAGCTATTCCGAGTGGGAGAGGAACAGGGGAGACTAGACGATATGTGCAATCGTATGGCCACCATGCTGGAAGAAGAGGTTGAGCACTCTCTGGCCGTGATGGCGGCCCTCATGGAACCAGCCGCCTTGTTCATCATGGGAGGGGTGGTGGGATTTGTGGTCCTGGCCACGGCCCTGCCCACGATGAAGATGCTGGGCGAACTCTAGTTTTCTTTGCTTTGAGCCCAGTGCACGGTTCCTAGCACGCCCACGGTGGTTAAGGCCGCTCCGATGGCGCCGGGCCAGCCCAGGCCTCCGAGCACTCCCGTGAGATAACCGAAGGTTCCGGCAACAGCCAGTCCCAGGGGATTGAAGCCTACGGAGGCCAACGACTCCGGTAACGTGGTGCCGGCGCGGAACTTGTAGCTTTCCACCTCTCCGCTGGCCAGATCCACCACAGCCCGGTCGCCGGCCCGGTCCCAGCTGTAACCATAATGTTCGCGGGTATGAGGGGACCTTTCTGAACTGTTTTGGTCTACCATAGGCGCCTCGCCACTCTGAAAGAATCCTGAAAGGCAAAGTTCTAACAAAAATCTAACGTTTTGCTAGGGAAAGCCTGGCGTGAGACGATCTAGACTGGGGTATGCAATCACAACGCTTTCGACTAACTGTCGAGCAAGAATCCCAGCGTGCGGTGGTCACAGCCGCCGGGGAAATGGACCTCGTCTCTGTCCCAGACTGCCGAGAAGAGCTTGAGAACCTGGCTCAAGAGCACCGAGAAATCGGCCTCGATCTGCGTCAGGTCAACTTCATTGACTCGTGCGGAGCTTTAATGGTTCGGGATCTGCGTGACAACCTTAAAAAGAAGGGTGGAGAGCTAGTCCTGCTGGGAGCCTCTCCCCAAGTTCAAAGAGTCTTCTCGGTGCTCGCGACGGCTGGTCTTTTGACCCTCTGAAGCGGGCCCCCACTTTTCAAGCCTCAGCTTCCAGGCTCCACCCTCGAAAATCATGACCACCTCTCCGATGAGAGGCTTCCCTTCCTTTTGACCGGCCAAAGTGAGGTAAACCGCTTCGTTGTCGAGACTCTCTTCGACCAGTTCGACGGTGTGCGGAGAACGTTGGCGAGCGAAGTCTAGGAACCGCCGGACTCGCCGGGGTTCGAGGTCCTCACCTAGCGCTTCCAGGCTCACGTAAGGGGTCAGGTCCGCGAAGGTGGTCGCTTGCTCCAGGGCTGCACGGTAGGCCTGGTAAGCCTCGAAAGGCTCCTGAGCCCAGACCGTGGTGGTCAGCAACAAAAGGATGAACCAGCGCATCTGATGGCCTTCCTCTCCGTCGGCTCAATACCTATTGATGGATTCTCAAGCGACGTAAGAAGAGGTGTCGACCGGCTAACTCGAAGAGTCACCCTATGAAGATTATCGAGCTTTTGACCACGGCCTGATGGACGAGCTAGAAGATCTCCTCAGCCAGCTGTCGCAAGAGGGGGCTTTGGATTCCCAGGGTCGATTTCATCTTGACCCGACCCTGGCTCGAGAGAAACTCCAGCTCTTTCAAGAGGGACTTCCTGCCTATGCTCTGTTGCGTCTGATCCAGGGATTGCAGGCTGCTCACTGCTCTCATATTTCCGTCTTTATCCGCGCTTCCGAGGTGGAAGTGCGGGCCGAGGTGGATTTGAAACTCGAGGAGATCCAGGCCGCTTTCCGAGGCGAAGCCGGTCTTTCCCAAGCCCCGGCCGGACAGGTGGCCGCCGGTCTCAACGCGGCCCATTGTGACCGCTGTGACCATCTGAGCCTCACCACCAACGGCCAGCGCTGGGATCTGCTCGGGGATCATACCGACCCGGTGACAGCTCCGGGCTTTAGCTTCCTGCAGTCGCTTACGAGTGGCCTTTTTGGCATCCAGCACAAAGTTCGCCGCAGCCGAGTCCACACCGAACTGACCACCCGTTGCCGCTTCTCGCCTTGCCCCTTTGAATTGGACGGTCGAACTCTTGTTCCTGACTGGATGCCTTATGAGGACCATGAGGGAGACATCGTCGGTCTGTGTTCGCCTGGCGTCGAGTGGCTTGAGAGCGGACCGGCTTTTCGCTTTGTGGTGGGCGATCTCTCCCCTTATCGCTTTCAAGACGGCCTAAGCCTGTGGGAGAGAGCGGAGGCCGTGACCTTAACCCGCTATCGCACCAACTACTTTCCGACCCAGATCTACGGCGGGTTACCTGAGGACTTTGACGATGAAACGGTTCTTTGTCGGACCGTGGTGGCGTGTTTCGAGCCTAAGATCGGACCGCCGAGCCTGGTGCATCTGGTTCGTCACGGGGTCGTCTGTGAAACTTACCGCGAACCGAGCTGGCTGCGAGGAGCCCAGGTCTTGATGGATGTCTCCGACCTCTCAAGCGACCTCTCCGGCCTCAAAGCGATTCGAGACGACGCCTTCCAGGCTCGACGTCTCGAAGTTCAAGCCGTGATGGTCCAAGCGGCCCAGGCGGTGGTCAAGCATGGGGAAGACGTGGCCATCCCCTACCTCTCGGTGGCTTTGCCAATTTTCATAGCCCGCGGCTCGACTCTGACCAGCCACTTCTTTCGTCAACTCGGGAAACGCTTCTTCGGTTGGGTGATGAGCACCGAACGGGCCCGGGAGTTGGTGCGCGCCCAGACCGAGGCCCTTAATCAGTGGCTCGACGGCGTAGAAAAAGAGCGGTAAGGTCATCGCTGGCGGGCAATCCCCCTAAAAAGACGGTTAGCTCCTCATAGCATCCACTCAGAGCCGCTCGGGCTGTGGGGCCAGGCTTGAGTGCTTCTAACAGTCTCTCACGACCGAACTCCTCGTCTTGGGAATTCCGACTTTCCAGCCACCCGTCCGTGAAAAGCGCCAACAGGTCTCCGGCCCCGAACTCGAGTGAAAACGACTGAAAAAGGGCCTCCTCAAGAACTCCTAGCGGAAGCATTCCGCTGGACAGCTGAGTCAGGCCCTCTTCCGTCTTCCAAAAGTTCAGGCCGTGACCGCAGTCGACCCATTCCAAGCGATGATTTTCCAACTCCAAGAAACCGAAGCAAGCGGTCACAAATTTCTCGGGCGCGAGATCTTGACACAACAGCAGATTGATTCGGCGGGCCATTTCTCCGAGTCCACATCCCAACGAAGTGAGCACTTTGAAGTAAGCGCGCATCTGAGTCACCACCAGCGAGGGCCCCAAACCTTTGCCGGCGGCGTCGGCCAGCAAGAACCAAAGACGACCATCGGGGGTCGAAAGATAGTCATAAACGTCTCCCCCGGTCTCTCCGGCCGGGATCAAAAGGGCGGCCAGTTGGTAGTCACCTTGATTCCATTGGCTAGCCGGAAGAAACTCTCGCTTCACCTCCCAGGCCAGTTGCATCTCGCGCTCCAGGCGAGCTTTGTCGGCCTCTACCTGGTTATGGCGAAGGACCAGGCGGCCCAGGGCGCTCAACGTCTCGGCCTGCTCTAGCTCTTGCTCCTGAAGGCCTTCGGCGAATCCCAGAAAGGCCAGCGCTCCGGCCGTGGCTCGCCCACTCCGCAACGGTAAGAGCAAAGCGTTCCTGACCTGGCTCAACGGGGCCGGAAGAATTTCGAAAAGCTCGTGCAGGGGGCCTCGGTAACTGAGAGTACGGTTCAGCTGAGTCTCGCTCGTGAGTACGAGGTCCTCGCCACTCAGGTGGCCAACCAGACGACCGTCCTCGCGGGCCAGCAGCAGGCAAACTTCCTGGCAATCGATCAGAGAACTTCCGGCCGCCTCAAAAACCTGTCGTGAAATATCGGGGTCGTCGGTGGCCACCAAGCCTTCTTGACTCAGCGGGGGAGGTTCCCCTGCTGCAGGGGTTCACTAAAATATTTAGAGCTCAAATCTTTTGACCTAGAAAGTTCCCTCTGGTAAGATGGAGTCAGGAGCCGAACCCCGGCTCCTGCCAGTAATCTATGGCAAACTCAATGAACGGGAAAGGAGCCCAGCTAGATTCGAAGGAAAAGACGTTGGTTTAATCGCAAGCCACAGTTCGAACATCGCATTAACGAGAGGATTCGCGCGCCCAAAGTGCGGGTCATAGGACAAGACGGGCAGCAGCTCGGAGTCATCACCCCTAACGAAGGACGAAGGATCGCCAAAGAGAGAGGTCTCGACTTGGTCGAAGTCTCTCCCGACTCTAACCCCCCAGTCTGCAAACTGCTAGACTACGGCAAATGGCGCTACGAGAACGATAAGAAGAAGAAGGCCAAGAAAAGCGGTCCTGAGCTTCGCGAAGTCAAGATGCGCCCCAAGATCGACGAGCACGACTACCAGGTCAAAAGCCGCACGGTGCGCCGCCTCCTCAAAGGTGGAGATAAAGTCAAAGTCACCATGAGATTTCGAGGCCGAGAGGTCACCCACGACGACCTGGCTCGCGACATTCTGGTAAGAATTCAAGAAGACTCCGGTCCTCTGGCCAAAGTCGAGGCCAAGCCCAGTCGCCAGGGCAGGACGATGTCGATGGTTTTGGTGCCCACCGCCGCCGAAGGCTGATCTACCAGGGCACACCCTGTCCGTAGAGTCTAGCCAGCCTCTGAATCTGGTAGGCCCTCTGGATAAACTTACGATTCTCGACCACCAACGGTGGTCGAGTTTCTTTTTTCGAAACCACTGAAAAGCAGTCGATCAGGCGGTTTCCCCCCCAGGGAATCAGCTCCTGAGAGGAGCAGGCCAGACCGGTCTGGCGGCAGGCTTGTGAGACCGTCTCAGCGGTAACGCTGGCGGCTCTCCACTCTCCAAAGTCGAGCCACCCCGCTCGCTTGAGAGTTCGTCTCCAGGCCTTCGGTAGGATCTCGGTCAGGCGAAAGTAGGAACCGTAGACTCCCCGGTTGGAGTGGTGCAGGAAGGCCGAGCCACCGGGTTTGAGAACTCGGTAGATCTCTTCTAGATAGGCCACCAGCACATCCTGTTCGGCATGGACGAGCGATTCGAAACTGAACACCAGGTCGATGCTCTCGTCGTCCACACCCGGCAGGCTCCGTCCGTCGTTAACTCGATAGCGAATGGTGTCATAAGCGGAGAAACGAACTTTACAGGCCTGAATGCAACGGTCCGACAGGTCCACCAGGGTCATTTCCTGAGCCTGGTCGAGCAAATAATGAGTGAAACGCCCGTGACCGGGTCCGATCTCGAGGAGAGCAGGGGTGGGTAGAAACCGGGCCAGTCTGGGATAGAGACAAAAGCGCCACTGGAGGTCAGCCCCGCCCCAGCGGGCTGACCATTCGTCGCCTTGATACCGCTCCCAGTCGTAAGCGTTGTTCCAGAAGTGATAGTTTTCCTCAATCGAGGCCAACTAGGCCGGTTTCGACTGATAGACGGCGCCGTGGCTCAGGCTGTTGCAAAAGCCCCGCACTTGATGACCCGACATGATGAAGCCGGTTTTGAAACCGGGCGAGGCTTGATAGTGGGCGCACATCTGAGCCATCACCCTTTTTGCTTGAACCGAAGCGGTATTGGGGACGGTCTTGCCGCCACCGCGAACGGGGGCGCAGACCTCATTATATGAGACTGCACGGATTTCCATGGGACTCCTCCTAACGTTGTTTTCCCTCCAAAAGGAGCCAAGTCAAGAGGGCCTGGATAGCCCTTTTAGAAAACCTCTTGATGGAGCGCTTGCACGGTCTGAGAGACTTTCTAGCTTTGAAAGTCGCGGCTGGCTTCGCTTACATCGTCTTGCTCGATGGTCTACCTCAAACGGCTGTGAGCGTTCCAGCTGTTGCTTTGGCCGGGTTGGCAGCCTTCTTGACCCTCTCAAGCCAACGATGGAGAGAGGCTTTGTGGCTCTTGCTGGGGCTCCATCTTTGGGCCCGGATTGTGGCTCCCTGGCCATACGCCCTCAACCATTCCGGTCTGGAAGCCTACTTTCTGTTGGTCCTGGCGGTTGGACCCGAGGACGAATCTACTGAGAAAGTTCTGGGAAGAAGCTATCTGGCCGTCTGGCTTTATGCGGCTTTGCAAAAAATGGTCCACGGGTTTTATTGGACCGGTGAGAACCTGCTGCTCGAGGCGATGGCCAGGCGGTTGTCGCTCGGACCTCTCCCGTTCTGGCACGGCCAGCCGTATGGTCTATCGCCCTATCTGATCGGGACAGCCCTGGTGGTAGGCTGGTTGGTGGTCGCCCTGGAAGTGATTTTGCCTCTCTGGGCCAGTTACGGGGGCCGGACTGGGTTGGGGCTTTTTGTCGCCTTCCAGGTGGTGGCTTGCAGTGTGACCGGGGAATACGACTTTCTGTTTACCAACCTGGCTTGCACCCTCCTCTTTCTGACCACTGCCCAAAGCCGTCATTTCTCCATCTTGGCAGCCCTCTATGGTGGCTATTTGACATTCCGTTGGATGGGCACCCTATGAATCGTCAGAAGATCTGCCAGGTCGTGTTCTGTCTTTTCCTCCTGTGGCCCCCGGTTCATATGGTTTTGAGCGCAGGATTAGGGTGGTTACCCCCTGGCGATTTTTCGGCTGGGGAATGTATGCCCAACCTCACCCGTATCTGGGTCGGTTCCTGGTGATAGAGCGGCCCTCAAGCGGAACCCCCATCTTAGAGGTGGTCGATGACCGCTTAGTCCTGTCCAACCTGGTGGCCTCCCAGGCTCCCATTTTTCGCTCTCGAGTTCGAGCTCTACTCAGCTTTCCGAGCCAGAAGAACGCCGAGTTCCTGGTCGAGAGGTTTTCTCCCCAGCTACGCCGCTCGGGCCTGGTGGTGCACGTTGTGACCAAACGGTATGATGTGAGTCATCAAAGACTGTATCATCAACGACAAAGCTTTAGAATCGGACCAGGATGAGGAGACTCCTAGTTTTGGCCGCCCTAACCATGCTCGCCTGCCTACCCGTGGGTCCGGGCCAGGTGGCCGTTTTCTCTCGAACCTTTCCAGTAAGGGAAGTCCACCGACCCCAGCGCCCACCCATCGACCAGCAGACCTTCGTCCTGCTTGACAATCAGCCGGGTGAGCTGCTGTGGGTTACGGGCTTTAGCTTGGAGGGCCAGGAGAAGGGTCAACCCGCCCCTCATTTTGTGGGCGATAGCGACCTGGTGGGCTCGAAGGGTGAGAGCTACTTTGAAGCCGGCCAGGGTCTCTATCGGCTCGATTTCCCCCCCGGTTTCGGCCTCCCAGTCCCGTCCGATCGCAGACTGACCTGGCGCTTTGGCCTCCTCAACCTCGACGCCTATCAAGCGGCCACCGAGGTGCGATTCCGGGGCAGTGTCAGCTTTGTTCGCGCCCGCAACCTAGAGCCCGACCCTCACCCTTTGCTAACCAGAACTCTCGCCCTCTCTAGCTGGAAGGTTCCACCGGGTGGCTCTACTCAGGTGGATGAGGTGAGTACTTGGCTAGGGCTCAAAGTGCGCCAAAGACTCCACCTGGCCACCGTGCGCCTCTATCCGGGTGCTGACTATTCAGAACTCCGAGACGCCACCACCGGCGCCAGTCTGATTCGACTGAAGGTGCGCCAAAGACGCCAGGATGGGAGCCTGGCGGCAGTCGACAGCTACGCCTCCTCCGAGGGGCATATCCTGACACCCGACCACCGCTATGAAATCGTGACACGTTACTCCAATCCCACCCAGCGAGAGGTCCCGGGGGGCGCCCGCTGGACCTTCTATTTCTACGATCCCGATTTCTCACCGCCCGGGTGAAAAGTTGGGCAGTTTCTCCAGCGAGGAGTAGAGAGGTTCTACCCGGGCCCAACCCAGGAGCTTCTCCGGCGGTGGCTCTGAAGCTAGCTCTTTGGGAGCCTCACGTCGATACAGATAGACCCGCGAGGGCGGGGACGGCCAAGACTCCGATAGGGCCCCCCAGCCGACCGACCGACACACTGCCTCGGCCGGAAAACCCGGAGTGACACCATCCAGATGAAGAACGGCCCGTTTGGTCCAGGCCCCTTTGGGATCGACCGTCAGGACCTGTTCGTTCTCGAGGACAAGAGCTAATCGGAAATGGGCTGTCGGGGTTTGGGGAAAGAAGCCTGAAGGGCCCGGGAACAGCAGAAAAAGAAGAGGGAGAAAAAGGAGAGCTTCGACGGTAACAGGCTTCTCTTCCGGTCTTCGGTCAGGCATCATCAAGATGGCCAGAACTGCGGCCGGCCAGGTGAGAGTTTGGGTAAACAAAACAAGCCCGACTAGGTGAACCCCGATCAGGACAGCCTGACCAAAACGTTTGTTGGGGAGCAGCAGGATGAGTCCGGCTACACCGACCAGAACACAGACCCAAGGCTGGAGTTCGGTCAGCAGATCGGCAAAATAGAGGAGTCGAAAAGTCCAGGGGCGTGCCGAACGCCCGAACAGCGCCTCGGTAACAGAAGCCTGAGTTCCCAAGTAAGCCATCCCCAGGTAAAGAAAGCCCAGATTGAAAGGATACACCCATCGAGCCAAGGGGGCCCTCGGATGGTCCTCACGCCAATCGACCAGCCCTCCCCACACCAAAACGAACAGTAACCACCAGTCGCCGTGGTCGATCACCATAGGGTTTCGTAACAGGAGGCTCAACCAGAGGTAAGCCCCAAGGCGGGTTGCCAACCGAGTCCAACAGCCCCAGGCCAGCGCCACCCCGCAAGCCATCTGGAGGAGCAGCAAGAGGGCTGAGAAGACCCACCACCGATTGGCCAGGTGGAGGCAGAAGCCTTCTGGCACCCCGTGGCTCGAGACCAAAACGGGGAGGGGCAGAAAACCGGTTTCTGAATAGAACCGGGAGATCTCTGTTAAGCCCATCAGCCCAGCTCCAGCCAGGAGCAGGCCACTGGCAACTCGGATAGCTGGGAGATTCAAGGGAGCTCTCTTTCATAAAGGAGTTTCTTGGCGGGGGGGGTCTCTTCAAAGTTGACCAGAGAGTGCTGAGTCAACCAGTAGAAGCGGGCTATTTTCAAAGATTGATCGGGATGGAGTCTCTTCCAGCGCTCGATGAAGTAGTCGATCAGAGTTCCTCTCATCGGGGCCCCGGGCTCCATGGCCGTGGTGACCAGAAGACGTTTCCAACGTTGATTAGGATAGTCGGCTGAAGACCGTGGGGGACGCCAGGAAAAAGGGGCCCCCGTAAAGAGGTTCACCCGCTCGCCGCTCTCGAGAACCCCTTCCATCACCGGCCATCCGTGCACGGCTGGAGGGTCGGGAGCGAAAAGCCCCCAATACTGGTCGAGACTAAATATGTAGCCAGGGACTCTAGCGGCCCGAGGAAAGGTTGGCTGGAGGGTCAGGGCCAAAACGTTCCAGGTTAGCAAATAGAGACACAACAGCATCAAGCCGACCTGAACCGTTCGACTCAGCCGGTTCGGCTCAGTCTGAACAGAAGGCCATCGCGAGAACCGCTCATCGAGCCGCTGCTGGAGGGTCTTCAAGGGCCCGGCTTGCCAGGCCCAACCGGGCAACAGTCCCAGCACCGTCACCATTCCCACCCAGGGAAACATCCCCAACTCCATAAAGGCGAACAGGCCGAAGTGGAAACTAAAGAAGATAGCCACCGCCACGGTTCGGAGCGGTTCGGTCGCGATCGGGCTGATCAGTAGGAAAGGGCCCACGACCTCGAACAGCAACAAACTGAAGGTCATCACCTTCATCAAGCCTGGATAGTAGAGCAACCCGTTGCTCAAGGGGCCGTTCCATTCCGTCAGCATCAAAGATAACTGAATGGCCGTTCCCTCGCTCCACCAGGTCGCTCCGTATTTTGCCAGGCCGGCCAGGAAGTAGACTGTGAACACCTGTTGAAAGAAGGCAAAAGTGGCGGCTGAGTAGGCTTGCTCTGAGGCTGGGGGGCGGGTCGATTCCCAGGACCAACGCTCGCCCCAGGGTAAGAACATGGCCCAAAACAGAGTCATCCTGAGCCAGGTGTCCCCTCCGTTGAGAAGAGCAAAATTGCGTTCGTGGAGCGACATCACGAACAGCCATGACGCAAACGTTGCCCAACGGGTTTTGTAACCCACGAGCAAGGCTACGGCCGCTCCGGCCTGCAGCAGAAAGAGAAAGCCGATGAAAGCTATCGAGCCTCCCAAGACGTGAAGGCAGGTGTCGAATGGGTCACCCAATCGCCAAAAGAGATGGCGAGGCAGGACGCCGCGGTCGGTGTAGTGGGCCTCGAGCCCGTTCAGCCGGATGGCCAGGTCGATGAGAATGAGGAGAGCATATCCGACCCTGAGAAGAGCCAGGCTCCGAAGGTCAGCTCCAAAGGAGCTGGTCAACCACCGATTCAAAGGTCCTCAGGGACCGCTGGCACCGGAGGTGGTCGTGGTCGGAGCCGTTGCCACAACTGGCGCGGGGGCCGGAGCCGGCGCGGTGCTCGAGGTGGTCGTGGCCGAAGTCGAGGTTGAGCTGGTGGTCGACGTCGTGATAGGTCCGCCTGGCCCTTCCGAGAAGCCGGACGGCAGAGCCGCTGAAGCAGCCGCCGTGGCGCTAGAAGGGTCTCCGACCGTCATCGGGGCTGGAGCC
>CAYRFU010000164.1:0-14971 GCA_964423525.1 uncultured Burkholderiales bacterium
CCTCCGTGTTATAACCCTTCTTCCTCGGCCAGTCGAATGTCAACAGGCCCTCTAGCTAGCTCTTGCCGCGAATTTTAGCCAACAGTTTCTTCAGCCCCGAACTCGGCTTGACCAGGTCCTCGGCTAACTGCTCCATCTCTTTGGAGCGGATCGGTTCGAGCTCCTCAACCTCGCCCGACTCCAAGGTGGGCTCGACACTCTCTTCGGCCCACTCCAGAGGGGGGAGGTCTTTCAAGCTGTCTAACCCGAAGTGGGCCAGAAACTCTGGGGTTGTGCCGAACTGGAAGGGCCGCCCCGGAAGCTCAGCTCGACCCACCTGACGCGCCAGCTGGAGGTCGACCAACTGAGTCAAAGTTCGATCACAATTCACTCCCCTAAACTCTTCCAGTTGAGCCCGGGTGACGGGCTGCTTGTAAGCGATCACCGACAGGACTTCCAACTGAGCCCGCGTCAAGCGCTTCTTCGTCTGAACTCGCAACAACTTCTCCACAAAAGGGGCGGTGTCAGCGGCCGTCACCAGGCGCAGCGAACCGGCCACTTTTTGGAGTTCGATACCTCGTCCTTGCAACTGGTGCCCAAGTCGTTCCAGGTCTTGACTCACCTGAGCAGGTTCCCAGCCGGTGGCTTCGGCCAGCTCTTTCACGCGCACCGGTCCGGGGCTTGCGAACAGCATAGCCTCGAGAGCCCGGATGCGGTCGGTCGCAGTGTCGTTCATCAGACTTCCTCGTTCTCGATCTCAAGGTCGGCCCGGTAATGCTCTTGATGAAGTCGGACCCGACCTCGGCGGGCCAGTTCTAGCACGGCTAGAAAGGTCACCACGATCAGGCCCTTCGACGGAGCCTTGCCGAGTAGCTGCCCGAAAAGGGCTTTCCTCTTGCCAGCCAGCCAGGCCCACACTTGAGCTACCCGCTCGGGCACGGAAATCTCGATCTTCTTGAAGGTAGGGGCCGGCTTAAACGGCTTGCTAGGCTTGAGCAGCCGCAAAGCAGCCGCGTGGACCGACGACAAGGACATATCGAGGGCGGGATGGTCAGGCTCGCTCTTGCCACAAGGATGGGGGTAGCGAGCCAGGCTCTTGCCTTCGCGTTCGCCCATCCAGTCGGCGATCTGCTTCATCAGCTGATACTCTTTGAGGCGAGCCACCAGGCCGGTGGACTCCCCTGACTCCTCCGACGAGGAGACCTCCTCGGGATCGGGAGGAGGCTCGGGCAGGAGGAGCTTCGACTTGATCTCCAACAGCTGGGCAAAAACGACCAGGTAGGAACTCTCCACCTCGACATCGAGCGCCGTCAGCGCCTCGATGTAGCTTTGGTATTGGCCGGCGACGGCGGCCAGCGAAACCTCCGTAATATCGAGCTTGGCCTGGTCTACCAGGCTCAACAGGAGATCGAGCGGCCCCTCAAAGGAGGGAAGCTCCACGCGATAGGAGGTGGTTGGTCCTTGACGCTTGGGAAACATCCTAGACCCCCGTAAACAAGCCCACCAGGAAGGCCGTCAGCGGCCGCACGATGGGATGACCCAAAAGATAGCTCAACACCAAAAATCCGAACAACACTCCCAGGCCGACTTTGACTTCGATATCTTGCATCCGATAAGCCAACTCGCGAGGCACCACCACCTGAGCCATCTTCCAGCCGTCGAGGGGAGGGAGAGGCAGACAGTTGAACACGCCAAAGCCGACGTTGGCGCTCACAAAAACGTAAAGGGCTTGAACCATCATCGGCTCATTGGGCACCAGACCCAACAAGAAAGGAAGCCCCCCAAGAAAACCCAGCACGAAATTGGAGAAAGGGCCGGCAAAAGCGATCAGGCCGCTATCGAGCACAGGATTTTTGAGATTGTCCTGGTCGAACAGGACAGGCTTGGCCCAACCCACCACCAGATGACCCTGACTGAGCACAATACAGCCGAACACCACCAGAGACCCGACGGGATCGAGATGAACCAGAGGGTTGAGGGTCAGACGGCCGTCGTATTTGGCGGTAGGGTCGCCCAGCTGATAAGCTATGGCCGCATGAGCATACTCGTGAACGGCGAAGGCCACCAGTAGAGAAAGAAAGGCGGCTATCAGAAAGACGGCCATCGGCTAAGCTTCCAGGCTAGGATCAGGGCTTCCTGCGATTTCGACCACCAGCAGGTCATTGACGTTGGTGCCGGTCGGCCCCGTCACCAAAGCCTCACCGAGGCTATCGAAGAAGGTGAAGGAGTCATGGTTGGCCAGCGAGACCTCAGGCTTGAGACCAAGCACCCTGGCCCGTTCACAGGTTCCCCCATCGACCACCGCTCCTGCGGCCGGCGTGGGCCCGTCGCCACCATCGGAGGAGCCAGCTAGAAGGGTGATGTGGTGGTGACCCTCCACCGCCAGGGCGAAGGCCAGGGCCAGCTCTTGACAGCGCCCTCCTCGGCCCGAACCGGTCAAGGTGACAGTGGTCTCGCCGCTGGCCACGATATAACCCGGCCCCGATGTCAGAGCGAGCCGAGCCAACTCGACACCTCGCTGGCTGGCCTCTCCTTCCAGCCTGGTGCTCCAAAGAGTGACCGGCCGAGGTTTCAAAGCTTCGATGGCAGCCTGAGCAAGAAGCTGATTGTCAGCCACGATCTGGTGGGTTACGCGCTCGAAGACAGGATGCTCGGGCCCCGGCGTCTCCTCCCAGGGAAAGTCTCCTAACCCCAGTTGAGCGGCTAACTGTCGAGCTTGTTCGATGGTGGTGGGGTCGGGGGCAGTAGGACCACTTCCGATCACTTCCAGCGGGCTTCCCAACACATCCGAGAGCACAACGGTATGGCAGCCGCCCAGGGCCAACGCTAACCTCCCGCCTTTGACGCGGGAAAGATGTTTGCGGACGGTATTCACCTGGTCGATCGTGGCTCCACTGGCGAGAAGCCTTTGATTCACCCGCTTGAGCCCCTCAAGACCCACCTTCTCGACGGGAGCCACCAACAGCGCCGAGGCTCCTCCGCTCAAGGCCACCAACCGATGCACGGCCGAGGGAAGTTGGCTGATGGCCGCCAAGATTTGGTGGGTGACCTCAAGCCCTCTCGCATCGGGGACAGGGTGGCTGGCCTCGAAATATTGCAGGGGAGGGGGTTGTGGCCCGACGAGATGCTCGTCTTTGGTCAGAACAAACCCTCCTGATAACCGGTCGCCCAGGGCTTTCCGGCAGGCACGGGCCATGGCCGGGGCGGCTTTGCCCACAGCCAGGAGCCAAACCGGCCCAGGGGGCGGTTCTTGCCATTGGGAGAGCACGGCCTGATAGGGATCGACCGCCCTCAGGGCTTGTCGGTAAACAGTTTCTAGGAACTTTCTAGGCACAATGACGGTCTCCTGAGTCGGACCCAGGAACCCCTCCCGGGAGGGCGAAATGCGAGCTATGAGCAGCGACAGCATCCGCCTGATGATCGTTGACGATCAACGACTTTTCCGAGAAGGCATCAAGAGCCTCCTCAAGACCCACGACGGTATCGACGTGGTGGCCGAGGCGGAAGAGGGGTCGCAGGCTGTCACCATGGCTCCCGACGCAGCCCCCGACGTCATCCTGCTCGACCTGAACATGCCGGGCATCGACGGTATCGAGACCTGCCGTCGGCTCAAGAGCGAGCTGCCCACCAGCCGCATCGTGATTCTGACCGTGTCAAAAGAGTTGGCCTCGATCACGAAAGCTGTCAAGGCTGGGGCTAGCGGCTACCTGACCAAAGACACTCCCTCCGAGAAAGTGGTTGAGACGGTCAAACGGGTCTATCGGGAAGGCAACATTCTCGAGCCGCTGCTAGCCGACCGCCTGCTCGACGAGTTTACCAACTTCACCGAAAAGAACAATCAGGCTCCCGAAGCGGGCCTTTTCGCCAGTCTAAGTCCCCGCGAAAAAGAGATTCTCAAGCTGGTGGCGGGAGGCAAGCCCAACAAACTGATCGCCTCGGAGCTAAAAATCTCGGAGCACACCGTCCGCAACCACATTAGCAATATTTTTCAAAAACTCCAGGTCAACAACCGGACCGAGGCCACCGTGCTGGCTATGAAGCGAGGCTTGATCTAGCCTCTTCCAGGCGTCGCTCCACGATGGGGTCCTGGTAGCCGAGGGCGAGAGCGCGCTCGAACCGTTCGACAGCCTGGGCCGGCCGCCCACTCAAAAGGGCAAACATTCCCAGCATAGCCCAGGCTCGGGCATGACCAGCCCACAGCGCGACCGTTCTTTCCAAGGCCTGCTCGGCAGCCTGACGCTCCCCCAAAGCAAAGAGGATGCACCCCAAACGATGCCAGAGATCACTGCTCTCGGGGGCCATCTCGAGGGCCCGGGTGATGGCCTGACAGGCCAGGTCTGGTCTTCCTGCCTCCTCCTCGGCCAAGCTCCGGCAATAGAAGCCGTAAGGGGTCTCTTCTTGTTCCGGTGGAGGTGTTGTCACAGCCAGGCCAGGCTTTTCTGAGTGAGCCAGCTCGGGTCGGGGAAGTCGGTAGGCCCAGTAGGCCCGATTCAAACGAGCCAGCTCCTCGAGAAGGGGCATCTCTCGGGGGTAGTCTTCAACCCCGAAAATCCGCTCCTGACCCCGAAACACACACACCTCGGGGAGAGGCGTGTCGACCCGCCGATAGTGACCGAAAACCCGACAAGCGTAGGGTCGATGAGCATAAACGGTGCAGCCCTGGTGGTAGTAAGGACACACCTCTTGGTGACCCCGGCGAGCGGCAAAAGCTCGAAACTGCTCGACCTTCTCGGGTCCCACCCGCGTCTCTAGCAGGTCGAACTCGATGGCCTGGACGTGATGGACTGAGGCCCCTCGAGTAGTGCAACACTCTTGACAAGAACCGCAAGGATTCCCCTCGCTGGAGTCAAGCTGAGATTCAAGATTCTCGAAGAGAGCTTCCAGCTGATGGAGCAACTGTTCTCGCATGACCGGCTTCTTCTGCCTCGGCCCTGAAAAATTCCTGGTCTTGTTGCAGCCAGGAAACGAGCTTGTTAAGACTCGATGAACCGCTCCTCCCGGTTCGAGCCGAAGGCCGTCACAAGACCGTTAAAAGCCTTTCTCATCGGGCTTCTCAAGGACTCTCTGTGTGAAGCACTTGTGACGTTTGCCCGATAGCCTGCGGGCGAACCACCAGTGCTCTCCAAATTGGAGGACGATCATGGCACTAGGAGTTTTCACGCCCGGACACACTAGCTTTACACCGTCGCTTGCGATGGTTTTGTCAGCCCAGGCACTCGACACCACAACCACCGACTCCGAGGCCAGCTCGCAAGCGGCGTGGGAAGGTTCCAGCGAAGGCCTGGCCCTTTCCAGCGACCCAGTCTCGGCTCTCGACGGAGAAGCCGACGGCGAGGGAGGCGAAGGGGGCGGCGAGTAGCCTTTAACATTCCTTTGACGAGGCCGGTGCAAACTGGTGGCGAATGAGGGGTTTCACGACAATGAGTATGATCATCAATTCGGCCGAAATGGCCGCCCTGGCCAAACGGCGAAAGTTTGAGCAAGCCCAAGCGATTCGAGCCCGAATCGACTCCGAGGTCGAAAGGCTCAAGGCCGTTGACGATCAACCCGTCGACGAACTGCCTGAGAACCTGGGAGAGGTTAGCGTCGACCAGGCCCACCTCTCTTATTTTCCTCGCACTGGGGAGGTTCTTTCCTTCCACCACCGAGCCGAAAACGGAGACATTCTGACAGCCGAGAAGACCGATGCCGGTCACGTTTACCAGCAGCAACGGCCCGACGGAGAAGTCACCAGACTGTTCTACAGTAACCGCACCGGCAGCTTGACCATCTCTACCGAGCAGGCTAAGCCGGCCGTGGCCCCAGCCGTGGAGACCGGCCCACGTAGTGGCCCCTCCTACACGGTGATGCTCGACCAACTCCGAAGCCCAGAAACCAAAATCCAGCGCTCCTGGACCGCCAAAGGGATACCTATGAAGGCCATGCATACGCCTGAGGCTCCAGGACCGTTTCAATCGGTAGCGCGAGGGGTCAAATTCGAGGGTCCGATGGCTGAGGTCGAGATCAGCTTCGAAACGGGTCTTCCGCATCTAAGCCCCGTCGTTCCGGGGGAGACCCAGACCCCCAACACCGAGCTGATAGCCAGCTTTAACGGAGGGTCGCCCAAAAGCCTGGACCGGGCTCAGCAAGACACGTTAATCTCGGCTCTCTACGGTCGTTTCCAGAGTGAAATGACATCCTTTGACGCTGAGGAACTTCAAGGAGCCCTCGAGATCGCGATGGCAGTTCGTTACAGTGGAGAAGGAGCATCGGCCGTCGCCGAACGGCACGCTCAAGAACTCAATCGCTAGTACCCCAGCCCCCTCCGCCGGGGGTCTCGAGGCGCAGCTTATCGCCGGCCCGAAACTGTTCTCGGAACTGGCCAGGAAGCTCGTGCCAGGCTTGCTCTCGCCAACCGGCCTGGCGACCCGGTTGACCGGGTTGCCCCCCTTGAGCTCCAGGAGGCCCACTCAAGCGTCGAGTGGCCAACAGCGAAACCTCCACGGGAGCCAGAAACTCCAGCTCGCGAATCAAGCCGTCACCTCCTCGATGACGGCCGGCCCCGCCGCTGTCTGGTCGAACAGCGTAGCGGAGGAGACGGAGCGGCATCTCCGTTTCCAGGGCTTCAGCGGGGGTGTTGCGGGTGTTGGTCATATGCACCTGAGTGGCACTGAGCCCGTTTCCCACAGCACTGGCGCCGGACCCCCCGCCCATCGTCTCGTAATAGGCGAAAGGCTTGCCTCGATACGCCCCTCCGATGGTCAGGTTATTCATCGTCCCGGCTGAGGCGGCCGGGGCCAGGTCGGGAACGAGCTGGCTCAAGGCAGTCCAAACGACGTCGACCAGCCTTTGGGAAGTTTCCACATTGCCAGCCGCAACCGCCGCCGGTAAGTTCGCGTTGACCAGGGAGCCCTGAGGGGCCGACACCCTCACAGGCCGAAAGGCGCCCGCATTAGCCGGAATATGGCTCCCTAACAGGCAGCGAAAAACATAGTAAACGGCTGCTTGAGTTACCGGTAGAGGGGCGTTCATGGGCCCAGGGAGGCAACCGTCGGTGCCCTCAAAGTCGATTTCGGCCGTCTCCCCTTTGAGCCGGACTCGCACTCGAAGCCGATAGCGTCGTCGCTCATACTCCAGAAAATCTTCCCCCTCTGCCGACCCGACCGGAAGCCGGCTCAAGCCTTCCTCGGTCAGCCGCTGACTGTAATCGAGCAAAGCTTGGCAGTGCTCGGTGACTGAGTTGAGTCCGTAACGGTCAACCAGCTCTCCATAACGTCGTTCGGCCGTGCGACAAGCAGCCAACTGAGCTAGTAGGTCTCCCTCCCGTTCTTCAGGTGTCCGCACGTTGCTGAGCAGCAGCGTCCAAACATCGTCCTGGCGCTGGCCGCCCCGGTAGAGCCGAATGGGAGGAATGCGAAGGCCTTCTTGATAGATCTCCCGGGTTAGCGACATCGAGCCCGAGGCCATCCCACCCACGTCGGCATGATGAGCCCGAGCGGCGGCCCAGCCGACCAGTTCGTTGTGCACAAAGCAGGGGCTCACCAGCGTGATATCAGGAAGGTGAGTGCCGCCAGCGTAGGGATCGTTGGCGGCCACCACATCGCCCGGCTCACAGGGCTCTTGGGCCACCCTGGCCACCAGCTCGGGCATCGACCCCAAATGAACGGGAATATGGGCGGCCTGAGCCGTGAGTTGACCGTCTCGATCGAAAAGGGCGCACGAAAAATCGAGCCTCTCACGGATATTGGGAGAAAAGGCGGAACGGGCCAGAGCCGTGCCCATCTCTTCGGCGATCCCCTCGAAGAGACTGCGAAACACCGTGAGAGAGAATCCAGTGACGCTCATAGCGGCTCCAAAATCAGATTGCCCGACAGGTCACTCACGAAGCTCCAACCAGGGGGCACATAGGTGGTGGTATCGTACTGCAGGATCAGGGCCGGTCCCGGGAGGGGTTCTTGGAAATGAGCTCGCTCATAAAGCTGGCCCTCCTGAAATCCCTGGTGCCAGATAGAAACGGGTTGGGCCGGCTTGGCCCGACGCGGGTCCGCTGACCAGCTGGGAAGGGGCCGAAGCTGGGTAGCCCGGACTCGGACCGTGACCGTTTCGACGGCACACTCGGGGCGATGATATCCAAAACGGTCCTGGTGGACCTGATGAAAACGGTGCTCTAAGTCCTCCTCGAAGGCCAGGGTCAATTCTGAGCCCTGACCCTGGTAGCGAAGGTCCACCAAAGTCTGGGTCGAGACCTCCCCCATTTCGCGATGAGCCTGGCGCCGCAGGTCGTCGACCACGGACTCTAGCTGACGTCGCTCTCCTAACACAGTCTGGCTAAACTGACGCATCCAGGGAGCCACGGCCGCTCCCAGGGCCGAGAGAACGCCGGGGTGAGCCGGGATCAGAACCTTTCGGACCGCTAGTTTGTCGGCTAGCTCGGCAGCGTGTAACGGGCCCGCTCCTCCAAAAGGAACAAGAACAAATTCTCGGGGGTCAAAACCCCGCTCGATCGAGATCACCCGCAGCGCTCGCTCCATATGGGTGGAGGCCACCTCGAGGATCCCGGCCGCGGCCACCTCCAAGCCGCACTCCAACTGGTCAGCCAGAGTCTGAATGGCGGCTTGAGCCCGCTCTCGGTCGAGCTTCACTCCGCCCGCCAACTCGGTTGGCAAACGTCCCAACACCAGATGGGCGTCGGTGACGGTGGGATGATGGCCTCGCCCATAGGCGGCCGGCCCGGGGTCGGAGCCGGCCGAATCAGGACCGACTCGCAGTGCTCCGCCCTCATCAACCCTGGCGATCGACCCTCCCCCCGCGCCCACCGTATGGATGTCGATCATCAGTTGGCGAACCGGTAGATGCTCCAGGCGTCCGTGAGCCACAGTTAAAGGTCCTCCTGGGCACAGGGACACATCGGTCGAGGTGCCACCCATATCGAGGGTCAGCAACTGGTCGAACCCAGCCGCCTGGGCCACCGTGAAAGCCCCTCGCACTCCAGCCGCTGGTCCCGAGAGCACCACTGTGTTGGGTGCGGCCGCCGCCTCCGCTCCGGTTTGAACAGCCCCAGCCGAGTGGACCACCCAGAAGCGACGGGCGCCTCGCTCTTTCACCTCTCGCTCCATCCGGCCCAAATAGGAAGCCATCACCGGTCCCAGATAGGCGGCCAATGCGGTGGTGCTGGCCCGCTCGTATTCTCGATACTCAGGTGAAATCCGACTCGACAGGAACGTCTGGATTCCGGCCCGGCTCAGTCGCTCTCCTATTGCCTCTTCATGCTCTGTGTTGAGATAAGAGAAGAGTAAACAAACGGCCACAGCTTCAACCTCTAGCTCCACTAATCGGGCTACCAGCTGATCCATTTCCTTCTCTTCTAGAGCGACCAGAACCCCACCCTGGGCGTCTAATCGCTCACGAACCTCAAAACACAAATCCCGGGGGATCAGCGGGGGGTGACGACGAGGATGGAGAGCATACAGGTCAGGCCTGATCCCTCGTCCCAGCAGAAGCAGGTCGGCAAACCCCGAGGTTGTCACCAGGGCGCAGTGCGCTCCCTTTCTTTCCAGCAAAGCGTTGGTGCCGACGGTAGTGCCGTGAGCCAGGTCGAAGGAACCCTCAGGTCCGAGTTCGGCCAACCCCTCGAGAAGGCCGGGTCCCGGGTCGGGTCTGGTGGTAGGAACTTTGGCCACTGTGAGGCGGCCGTCGACGTTATAGACGAGGTCGGTAAAGGTCCCTCCCGTGTCGCAACCGAGACAACTCAATCGAGCACGAAAGTGGGCACAACCCCTCCGCCCGCGGTGACGTTACAGAGAGCGGTAGCCGAGAGCCGGGTGAGAAGCCCCTCGATCTCGCCGTGAAAAACGAAAGGGTCGAGGTCGACCGTATACTCCCCCCACTCGATCCCCTTGCCGTTCCAGGTGGGGTAGTGGTCCCGTGCCACTTCGACCCGAGTTTGAACCAGGTAGTAAGAACTCAAAGCTGTCTGGATGGCATTATCCCATTCTCGGTCATCGAGTTCCCAGCCCACGAAGATCCCTTTGCCCCCATACTCATCGTTGGGTTTCATCACCAACTCTCGCCGATTTTTGCGGATGTAGTAGAGCAGCTCGATATCTTTGCCTTCAGGGTCGGTGGTGCGGGCGTCATTCACTTTGCGAGTCCAGGGCACGTGGGTGTAGATGGAAAAAAGCTGCTCAGGGCTCATCCCGTCTTGATACTTGGGGTCGGTGATGAGGGCGAAAATCGCCTTCTTGTGGAGATATTTAGAGCGGAAGGAGTTGACCACGCAGGCAGCTCCGGCTTTGTAGGCCTCAAAAATCGGCTTGGCTTCCTCGTAGCGCTCCAGGAACTCGTTGATCAGAAGGCGTCTGTAAACCAGGTTAACGGTTTGACCGTCCTTGGTTAACTTGCCGTTCTTGAACTCCAGCTTGGTGGGGTCAGAGACCACACATTTATAACCCCGCTCTGTGAAGAAGTCCTTGAGAATCTCAAACTCGTGGCGGGTCGGTAAACCGTCATAGTCCACGATGGCGATGACCGGTTCATCACGCCCCCCCCAACGGCGATAGGTGTCGATCAAAGCCGTCAACAAGCTTTCGCTGGTGTAGAGAGGCTGACAGGGATAGTCTTTGATGAACTCCTGCATCAGAGGGGAGTCGAGAAAGGCCGTCATCATCTGGTCGTTATAGCCGATGCCTGCCGGGCATTCGGCATTGTATTCCACAAAGCGGACCTTGCCGCCCAGCAAGAAACTGTCGAGACGGCTGGTCACGGACAGTTCTGGGTAGCCCGGCTCAGCCTCAGCCAGCCGCATTTCGGCATCGGTTAGTCCGAGGAAGTTTTGAAGCTCTGGTTCTTCCACGATTCGAGGAGCCAGGACATTCATAGCGCCCACGACACCCCGCACCGCCGAAGCCAGCAAATCGAGCTGTTCTCGGCCCACGAAGCAGGGTCGAATGAACGGACACAACGGTCGGTCTCCGAAAAGGGCCCGACGCTTCCTCATGTCAGCCTGGAGACTCTCGGCGAATTCGGCCAGGTCAAATTTCTCCAGTAGAGAGTTGTAGAAAGAGACCGCCTCGATCCGGTGGCCCTCGCGAGCCGCCGCTTTCAGAGCGGCGTCGACGCCGTCGGCCTTGAGGGAATTTAGAAGTGCCATGGTTTCCGTCCTATGTTTTCAATTTCGTGTTGGAGAGGTTCTTGTCTCGGGGGATGGGGGTGGCCGCCCGGGCCGTTCGGGCCCGAACCTTCACTCGTTCTACAGCCAGGTCAACCATACTGCCTACCAACTCTCGGAAGAGCTCCTCAGACAACGACCACCAGTCAAAGACAGGACAGACGGTCACGTCCATCAGGTAGAGGTCGGTTCCAGCCAAGGCCAGTTCGACTCCGGCCATCTCCAGGCCCAACTTGCGAAGCAAGGTTCTACTGGCAGCACTAGCGCGCCGAGTCAGCGCCGGGTCCACCTTCTGCTGTGGTTCGAACTGGCGAGCCATCGGGTCATAAGTGACGGGGATGGTCTTGTCGCCGGCGCACAGAACCACCAGGGTCTGGTCTCGCTCGATCCACTGGGTGAGTTCGGCCACCTGTGAGCCCGTTCGGCCGTAGGCTTCCCAGAGGTCCTTGAGATTGTTCACCCTGACGGCCGCCGGACGCGACCCTTCGATCGGTCTCAGCACAGCGGGAAGGCCGACGTGATCGAGCATCTCTTCCCAGTCGAGGGGATAAATCAGATTCTGAAGATCCTCGTCTTTGGTCTCTGGAGCGTAATCTCTAGAGGGGAGCATCACCGCTTTGGGAACGGCCAGCCCAGCCTGAACAGCCAGTTCCGCCCTCAAGAAACGATTGCCCTGTTCGGCCCTGAGAGGGTCGTTGATGCAGGCTGCCGAGCCTGTGGCCACGGCGTGCTTTAGCACCTCGCGAAAAAACCGCACCCGGTGGGAAAGTCGGTCGACAATGACATCGTAGCCCAGGCTTTGACCGAGTCGGACCCCCCCGATCTTCATCACCTCGGCCTTCAAGCCGCGCACCCTTCGGGCGTTGACCTCTTCTAGAAAGGCAGCTGGAAAAGTCTCTTCTTCACCGTGTATCAAGCCGATCCGCTCAGGCATCGAGGCCGGGTTCGCCCTGCCAGGACAAACCCCTTCGGCAGTTACCTTTTCGTCCAGGTTCTCTCCGGTGAGACGGCTAGGGCTGGAATTGCAAGCCAGCCCCGCTAACTTGATACTGAGAGGTAGAGGGGTAAACTCTCCCTTTTGCTTCGTCTTCCCTGGGCTCGGCTAACTCGGCCGGAACAACGACTTCTAAAAGCCCATTCTGAAACCTCAGAGCGGGGTCGTCCCAGGCCACCCCTGGATAAGGCGGACCCAGTTCTTGAAGCCGGTCGGGGAGCTTGCCGTGGAACGACCAAAAAGCCCGAAGTTTGCAAAACGTATAGAGGCCGGCCTGCTGCAGCCTGGCATACCGTAAACGCGCTAAGAACCGGGAATAACTGGGAGTCGCTATCGCGCTCAACAGGCCACACTCCCCAGTTAGCCAACCACTCCATCGGAAGTTGCCAACCGTAGAGTCCACCTTCTTAAAATCGCCCTTCTCAACCGCTTCTAATAAGCGAGCCATATCGTTTTGGTAAATGCGGGCTTCTCGGCCCATCATCCAACGGCCCCCGAGAGGCATCTGGTGCTGAGCACTCTTTCCCTGACGAATGTCGTCAAAAGTGTTCAGGGTGGCCACCATCTCGTCAGTCATCACCTCTTGGACTTGATGCTCACTAGCAGCCGCCGCCTTCACGCTGGCGGCCAGGCGTTCCCACTGGTCGCCCGTCAGGTCTTTGGCTTCGAACAGGTGGACCACCGCCTCGAAAGCGACCTCTCGAAGCGAGACTCCGAACATCTCCTGGATCAGGAACCCCTGACCGAGGAGATTCCCGCCCAGATGGATGACCGTTTCCAGTATCTCAGCCGCTCGACCGGCTTCACCTTCCTCGATCAAAAGAGCGCTATAACCAACCAGAGCGGTGGCCGATGCTTTGACGGCTAACAATCTGGGGATCGGCACTTCCAATGAACGTCGAGCCAGGGGCATGACGAACGCCTCTTTATTAAAAGCATCAAGAAGCTCAGGCAGCAGCCCTTCAAAATCGGCGCGGGCTTTCCGGTAGCCGGAATCGGAAGCCAGGCTAGAAAACTCGACGGGCTTCCGGACAGCCGCCGGGCTATAGGTGTTCCAGGCTGTCACGACCAGGCCCGCCGGTCCCTCGTCGTGACCGTCAGGTCCCCAGAAAGACAAAAACTTTTCGTTCAGGTAGCCGTTCAGTTCAGGTTCCTTGGCTCGCTGCTGGGATTGTTGGAAGCGGGTCTCTGAGTCGGCCAGGCTCCGCTCGATCAGCTCTCGCTTGTAAGGCCGCGGCAACACCAACAGACAGTAGCTGAGCAGGCCCAAGGCGAGCAAAGAAGCTATCGAAAAAAGGAGGGCAAACCTTTTCATACCCTTCTCTTCGGGGTGCTTGGAATCAGGCCTGGAAAATCTACCGTTGCCAGGGCTCTTTGTAGTCCCGGAGCGTGTCAAGAGCCTTCTGCTGTTCGGCCTCCGTCCAAGGGGACTTGTCCCAAATCTCCCTGCCGAAGTCGGAATCGTAGCGGAGAACGATGCGCCCCTGGCTAAGCGCCTCTGGGTGAAGGGCCTCTAATCGCATCAATTCTGGCAGCAGATAGTGGTAGCCGAGGACGAGTGTGGTCCTTTGGTCGACGGTCAGAGGCACCTCCCGTTCTTCACCGCCAGGTCCCCGCACGAACAGTCGAGTGTAGTCGATCGAGTCGGCCGGTGCGGCCTGATCCGTGAAGGCGCCCCTCACGACCGTGGGATTGGGTGGAGAGACCGGGTCGTTCCCGATGGGGAATCGGGGACCGACCGGATTGAGCCCTGCCGAAGGGTTTGCCCCGGGCTGCTGGCCTGGTTGGCCTGTCGGAGGGCAGTGCTGAGCCGCACCAGGCAAAGTGAGAATTGTCATCAGAAAAGCTCCTACCAAAAAGTTGTGGAAACGCATTGTAACCTCCAGTTGTAGGTTAACCGTAAGACAACACCCCGTTTTTTGATGTGATCATGATCACCATTTTTCGAGCAACTTATGGGTCAACGGCCCAGTCCAGCCTGCTCCCCCCGGCCAAAACAGGCGACGGCCCACTCTAGCCTGCTCCTTCCGGCCAAAACAGAGGTTGCCGGCCTGGCCCTATCGGCTCGGCATCAGTCCTTCTGCATAGAGAGCCAGACGTGGTAGGGAAGCACCTTGACCCAACGGACGGAGTCGGCGTTGTCACAACGCACTCTCACCCTGGAACCCACCCTCACTCCAGCTACGCTGGGGGTAAACTTGGCCCGACCTCGGCTATAGCCGAAGAATTTCAAGTCTCCGAAGGTATCGGTAGAGATGGCCAGCAAGTTTTTATCGAAGTAGGTGACTGTTCCCTGGAAGTCTTTCTGGTAGAGAAACCCCAGGCTGGCCTTCTCCGCTTGAGGACCCAACCAGGGGTAATGCCAACCTCTTGTCAAGCGCCGTTGCTCCAAGTCCTGCTCAGGCCCAAGTTGCTGAGCAACCGTTGTTCCGGTCAGGAGCAACAAAATCAGAAGGCTCCCTAGTCGCATCATTCTCCTCATCTCTCAGCCCAGGCAGGGGCCCCGGCCCTTTCCAACATTTGCTCGGTGGGGAAAATCCCTCGTTTCACCAGTTCGCAAGGACTCTGGTGGTGATACCTTCGAAGATGTCTCGGCTTGTTCTTGAGCACCGTCATGACACTGGTAAGGTACTCATCGGCGAAATGGGCTGACCCCTCACACAGCAGATGCTCCAGGCGCCAGACGGCGTAGACGATGGCGCTAGAGGCTTGAGGAAAATCCAGAAACTTGACCAAAACCTCTTCTTCATTGGGTGCATCCATCACCGCATCGACGGCAGCGATCTCGGACGGAATCGGGATGCAGCCAGGCTCTGCCCGATAGACCAGAGTTGGAACGATACGGCCTAATC
>CAYRFU010000164.1:14981-16211 GCA_964423525.1 uncultured Burkholderiales bacterium
AATCGGTCCTCATCGTAGTATTCCAGGAAGGTGTGAGACACCGGAATGTCTTTGCTATCGAAGAAGACCTAACGGCGACTAAAGGCCTCATCATACTGCTCCTCGGTCATTCGAGGAAAACTGGAACCCCAAGCTTTGCCTCGCACCCACGACCGGAGGTCCAAAATCTTATCGCGATGACTGCCGAGAACCTGGGAAAGGGTGAGCCAGTTGACCGCAGAGTGTCTTTTCTCCACAGCCACCCCCCTCGTAGCCAACATCGTAATCAAGGTCTGAACCACACATCACGAAACCGTGTATCTCAAGCTGTTCCTGGGACTGGTAGCTATCAGCCACCTCGGTTTCTTCGCCTAACCGGACTTCCGGAACAAGGCCTGCGCCTGAGAGTTCACAGCCCATACTGTGAGCGAAAATATTGAGCGGCTTAGCGGGCATTCTGGCTTGCAAAGCCAACATAAAGCGACGGAAATCTCCCCTCCCGATCGCCCGAGCTTCAAGCGTCTTCCGATGATAGGCCCCGGGCAGGGAGAACAGAAATCGGCTGACGGCCGAGTCCCACTGAAAACCCACTACTGTCACCCGTTTACCAACTTCTTGGAAGGCCTTCTTGATGCGGGCTGACAGGACAGTGTATTGCTCCGCGCTGACCTCACGGCCGGTAGCAAAAACGTGGACTAAAACCACGATGCGATCGGGACTCTCCGTGACCACCTTGTCGACGGCTTGAGTCACCGCCTGGTCGCTGAGTGACCCCGGTGACTCCACCCAAACCGGCACGTAGCCGTCCTGAGCCAGGGCTGGTGACCAAAGAAGACACAGGGCTAACAAGTAAGACCGTAGAGAGCACATCGGCGGGCGGGTTCGTGTGTTAGTCGGGGCTTTCGCCGGCGCCGCTGGCCCTCTAGGGGTGGCCGCTGTGGCTGGCCTGGGAGCGGCAGGAAACGCCGTCGCCCATTTCGGAAGCGAGTATCTAGAGACTGTTCAGGAGGGCATGAGCGATAACCCCCTGATGAATCTAGCCCTCGGTGCCAGCGCCATCTTTGCCGCTGGGGTCATCCTCACATCGGTGGCCGGAGGTGGTGGAGCCCTGGGCTTGGGTCTAGCGACCCTCGTTCCCACCAACCTGGTGGGAGCGGCTGTCGGAGCCGCCGCCGGGGCTGGTCTCGGTATCTGGAACTAGAGGGCGTGTTGACAATCAGCGACGACCGTCACTGCTTTCTTTCCTTTGGT
>CAYRFU010000165.1:0-15900 GCA_964423525.1 uncultured Burkholderiales bacterium
CTTTTATTAGAACAAAACCCCGCATCAAGCGGGGATTTCAAGATGGCGGAGAGTGAGGGATTCGAACCCCCGGTGACGGGTTACGCCACAATGGTTTTCAAGACCACCGCCTTCAACCACTCGGCCAACTCTCCTAACTGTTGCTCACCTTCAGCGTTTCCTCGGTCTGGTCCTTTCGACTCCCCGTGCGGTAGGACTTCCAGACGTTACGACCGGCTCGCTGAGGCCGGCGGCGAGACAGGTCGACGAACTCTGGCGGAAGCTCGTCCACCTCGCTCGCCAGTTCGATCTGCTCGAGCGCCTGCTGTTCGTGGCCCTCTTCTCGATAGACGAGGCCCAAAACATAGCGGGCGAAAGCCTCCACCAACGGAATCGGGTCGCGAGTCAGAACCTCTTCCAGCTGAATTCGAGCGTGCTCGAAGAGACCCATATGGAAGAGAGCCGCGCCCTGATGGCTCTGGAAGAAGTCGCAATCCGGCTCGAGTCGCAGAGCCCGGTTAAAGCAATCGAGAGCCTCACGGAAATTGCCCAACAAAAGCTGCACCCAACCCACGTGATCGAGCAGCTCCGGATTGGTCGGCTGGAGTTCGTGGGCCTGCTCGAACAAGACCAAAGCGACATCGTAGTCGCCCATCTCGTAGTAGAGCCAGCCTAAACCGCAGTAAGCTTCGAACAGTTCGGGGTCCAGCCTGACGGCCCGATTATAATAGGCCAGCGCGGCTTTGATATCGTCGAGATTCTCGGCCACCCAGCCCTGCTGAAAGGCAAGCAGAGCCGACTCAGGGTCGAGGCCCTCACCCTGGGCGAGGGCCTCGCGAGCCTCCTCCCACTCTTCCGCGGCGACATGAATGGAGGCCATCAGCTCATAGAGGTCGGCCCGCGGCCCGATAGCGCTCAACAGTTCATCCACCACGGTCTTGGCGTCTTCGAGCTGTCCGCACCGAGACATCGCCAGAGCCAGGTAGGGACGAAGCGCAAGAGCGGACTCGGGCAAGAGCTCACAAGCTTTGCGCCAATGAATCAAAGCTTTCTCTTCGTGACCGAGAGCCGAGGCCGCCTCGGCCAGAAAACGATGGGCTTCGCCCAGGTCGGGCTGCTGCTCGCAAACCTCATCGAGAATCTCCTCAGCCATCGCGAAATTGGATTCCAACACGTAAAGCCTGCCGAGGCTGAAGCGAGCCGGCAAATGGTAATCGGGAACGGGGCCGTTAGCAACTTGGAGAAACTCCACCTCGGCGCTGTTCGACTCTCCCATATGGAGGTAACACCAACCCAGCTTGAGTCGGGCTTCGATGCACTCTCCATCGATCGAAAGAGTTCGTGTCAACCACTCGGCAGCTTCGTCGAGAGCACCCTGCTCGAGGAGCATGCCGCCTAGGCCGAGGGCCGCTTCAGAAAGGTCAGATTGTTTGGCGAGAGCCTCTTCGTAGGCGAGCCTGGCAGGTTCGATATGACCTAGCTGATGGAGGGTCGATGCTAGACTGCAGTAGAGCACTCCGGAATCCGGGTCAAGACGAATCGCCTTCTTGAGCTGAGTAAGAGCCTCGGTATGCTTGCCAACGTCTTGAAGAACGGAGGCGTAGAGGAAGAGGTACGAAGGGGACTCTTGATGGTCACTGAGGCCTTTGCTCAACCACGGCTCGGCTTCTGCCGAGCGACCAAGCTGACGTACGATCGCGACCAGGTAGTGATAAGCCTCGGTGCAACTAGGCTCAGCCTCCAGGCAGGCTTGTAGCTCGACCAACCCTTCGTCGAGCATGCCAAGATGGCAGAACGACTTGCCAGCCTCCATCTTGCGCTCGATGTCGGCCCGCTCCAAGAACGGCTCGTGAGCCCAACCGAGAAGCTGCTCCTCAGCCACCAAGCGCTGCTCCTCGAACTGCAGCCGTCGCCCCTCAAGCTGCTGCCGAAGGCGGTCGAGCACATCTTCGGTATTGTTGAGCGGCAGACGAACCAGAACCCCCACTTCCGGTTCAGGAAAGAAGGGAGCAGGCTGGACCCAACTGGGCTCAAGCTCTGGAACCTTCTTTCTTAGACGCTCCAACAGGCGCCCGATTCGCTTTTCTGGATCTCGGGCTCGGCGGGCATAGCATACCCGGAACAGTACGAAGCTCAAGCCATCCTCCCCAATGTTTTCACCCATGGGTCTTAGCAGGATATTTTGTGGGCACCACGGTTGGTAACCATCCTCTAGACGCGAAGATTATAGCACAACAGAATAAAATTCAACAATCCGAACATTGAATTTTTTTTTCAAGCCCGCCAGCACGGGGGTTTGCGCAGCGTGAGGTTAAAAAAACGGCTAAAAATCGAACAAAATTAGGGTTCGGGGGTCTCGTCTTCGGTGTCATCCTCGGGCTCATCAGGCTTTTCGCGAGGCAAGAAGGGGTCAGGATAGAGGGGCGAGATTCCGCTGTAACGGCATTTCACGTTGTTTTGGAAACACTCGATGATATTCTCGCAATAAATGGCCCCCTCTGGGCCTTTGTAGTGAGGTCCTTTATAGTCGGGGTATTCGACCAGGATATTAACCTTCTTGTCGAGGATGTGACAGTGCCGCTCCTGTGGAGCTAGGGCCTTCTGCTTCAGCTGAGCAGCCTCGGCCTTCTTCTCCCCCCTGGCAACGTGGACTTTTCTCATTCTTCTTAATTATACAACCTTTTAAAGTGGCTTACAATCGGCCTTCCAAGCCTTTGAGGGCGGTTTTCAAAGTTAAGATGGCCAGACCCGCCCCGTGGGTCTTGTTGGGTGGCAGCCCACCCAGGCGTTCCAGCAGCTTCTCTTGAGTCCAACCGCGGGCCTCCTTTAAAGTTACTCCCTTCACCGATTGAGAGAGACAGGCCAGGCTGGCCACCGCAGCCACACATCCCCGCACCTGACAGCTGACCTCAACTAGCCGGTCCCCTTCGAGCCGCAGCCAGAGTTCCGCTTCGTCTCCACAAACCGGATTGGTGCGTCGGGCATAACCATCAAAAACGACCAGTGGGCGCTGGTCAGCTTGGGCGAAGAATTTCAGAACGGTCTCACTATACACGACAGCGGAGTCGCCTCAGGCTTTGGCGCAGGCACTCTAGAACCTGCTCCAGCTCGGATCGGGAGTTGGAGCGTCCGAAGACCATCCTCAACCCAGAATGGAGCTGGGCCTGGCTCACCCCGAGAGCCAAGAGCACGTGAGACGGCCCACCAGTGGCGACACTACAGGCAGAGCCGGTCGAAGTGGCTATGTCTCGCCGGTCCAGCTCGACCACCAGGGACTCACCGTGAACCCCTTCAGCCAGGAAGCTCAGGTGACCGGGAAGGCGTTCTGGCGACCCCGTCAAGCTCAGTCCGTCCCCAGGCTCAAGAGCGTCCAAAAAATCTCGGGCGAGACGTTTCAAACGAGCCTCTTCGCTGGGCTGAGCCCGCACAGAGATTTGAAGGGCCGCCGCCAAGCCAACCACCCCGGCCACGTGTTCCGTGCCTGAACGAGCCCCACCCTCCTGACCTCCACCGACCAGAAGCGGAGGCAGCTCGACCCCCGGACCGAGAAGATTGCAACCTATCCCTTTTGGGCCGTAGAACTTATGCCCCGAGAGGGTCAGGCAATCTACACCCAAACTCTCCAAAGAGCAATCTAGTCGGCCTACTCCCTGCACGCCATCGCAATGGAAGAAGGTTCCCTCCGGAAGTCTTCGGGCTATCTCCTCGACCGGCTGGACGGTGCCGATCTCATTGTTGGCCAGCTGGAGAGAGACCAGCCCCGTCTCGGGTCCCACCTCGGCGAGAAGAGCTTTCGGGCTGACCCGGCCCTGGTCATCGACTGGCACATAAGCGACCTCGAAACCTTCTTGTTGAAGCCTTTCAAAGACCGCAAGCACGGCCCGATGCTCGACTCTCGAGGTGACCAATTTTGGTCTCCCGGCCAACCGAGCCAAACCGATGATGGCTTGGTTCAGACCTTCGGTTCCTCCCGATGTAAAGACGACTCGGCTGGCACCCGTTAGTTGAGCGATGGTGTCGCGCGCTTGCTCGACCGCCCGACGAGCCTGGCGGGCCAGGCGATGAAGGCCCGACGGGTTGCCAAACTGCGGCCCGAGAAAGGGCAGCATTCTCTTGAGCACCTCCGGGTCTATGGGAGTGGTGGCGCTGTGGTCGAGATAGATCAACCCGGCGGGCTGAGCTTAGACCTGGAAGGAGCTTCCGCAGCCGCAGCTCTTGCGGGCGTTAGGGTTATTGAACTTGAAGCCGCCGCCGAGAAGGTCTTTAGTAAAGTCTAGCTCGGTGCCTTTGAGGTAAAGGTAGCTCTTCATATCGATGGCGACTTTCACACCTTCAGAAAGCTCGATGACGGTGTCGTAGTCGGAAACCTCTTTGTCAAAGCCGAGAGTGTAGGAGAGGCCGGAGCAACCGCCGCCGCGGACGCCCATCCTAAGGACGGATTCGTTTAGCTCGTGCTCTTTGATGAGACGCTCGACTTCACTTTTTGCAGCCTCTGTGACATTGATCATTCATACCTCCAAATTGGGACGTAGGTTAACGTCGGCCCCATTATAAACCTTCCTCTGGCTTCCTGACAAGCCGCCTGTGTCTTGGGCGGAAACTGGCCCGCTTAACCCCGGTTTCCGGCGCGGCGACGGAGTACGCTCCGCCGAGTGGGCGGAAACTGGCCCGCTTAACCCCGGTTTCCGGCGCGGCGATGGAGCACGCCCCGCCGGCTGGGCGGAAACTGGCCGACTTAACACCGGTTTCCTGCGCGGCGACCTAGCCAACCTTGAGGACGGCCAGGAAAGCCTCCTGGGGGATCTCCACGCTGCCCACCTGCTTCATGCGTTTCTTGCCCTCTTTTTGTTTCTCGATCAACTTTCGCTTACGGCTCACGTCACCACCGTAACATTTGGCCAGCACGTTCTTGCGAAGAGCCCGGACGGTCTCACGGGCGATCACCTTAGTGCCCAGGGCTGCCTGAATAGGCACCTCAAACTGCTGACGAGGAATGACTTCCTTCAACTTCTCCACCAGAGCTCTTCCGATGTATGGTGCCTTCTCGCGATGAACAATGCAGGAGAGGGCATCCACCTTCTCTTTATGAACCAGCACATCGAGGCGCACCAAGTCAGCCGTACGCACGCCGGCCAACTCATAGTCGAGAGAAGCGTAGCCCCGAGTCCGCGACTTAAGCTGATCGAAGAAGTCGGTAATGATCTCTCCCAGAGGCATCTCGTAGTGGAGGGCGGCTCGACCGGGAGAAGGATACTCCATGGTTGTAAAGGTGGCCCGTCGGCTTTGACATAAGTCCATGACGGCCCCCACGAAATCTTCAGGGGTGATGACCGTGGCTCTTACGATCGGCTCGTCGATACAGTGGATATCCTGAACAGAGGGCAAATCGTAAGGGTTCTGAATCTTGATCATCTCCCCGTCTTTGAGATGCACGTCGTAGATCACACTGGGGGCGGTCGCCAACAGATTCAAGTCAAATTCTCGCTCTAACCGCTCCTGAATGATCTCCATATGAAGCAAACCGAGGAATCCGATGCGGAATCCGAACCCGAGGGCCGCTGAAGTCTCGGGTTCATAGACGAGAGCGGCATCGTTGAGCTTAAGCTTGCCCAGCGCGTCTCTTAAGCCTTCATAATCGGTGGAGTCGATAGGATAAAGGCCGCAGTAGACCATGGAAACGACCTGTCGATAACCCGGGAGAGGTTTTTCGGTTCCGGCTTTTCCCGCCAGAGTGATGGTGTCCCCGACCCGCGTGTCGGCGATATCACGAATTTGGGCCACAAGATAACCAACATCGCCGCCCTGAAGCTTCTCGACTGGTTTTTGTCCGGGCGTGAAGATGCCCACCTCATCGACCTCGGCGGTGGCGCCGGTGGTCATCATCTTGACCTTCATCCCAGACTGGAATTCCCCGTCAACCACCCGAAAGAGAGGGATCACCCCCCGATACTGGTCATAATGGGAGTCGATAATGAGAGCCCGCAGGGGTGCCTCCCTATTCCCTCTGGGCGGAGGAACCTTCTTGACAATCGCCTCCAGAACACCCTCGATTCCGATTCCGTTCTTAGCCGAGATCAGGACGGCTTCATCAGCTGGCAAAGCCAGGATCTCTTCAATTTCGTACTTGACCCGGTCAGGGTCGGCGGCTGGCAGGTCGATCTTGTTAATGACCGGGACCACCTCAAGATTTTGGTTGACAGCCATGAAATAGTTGGCCATGGTCTGAGCCTCAACCCCTTGGGCCGAATCGACCACCAGCAGGGCCCCTTCGCAAGCGGCCAGGGAACGGGACACTTCATAAGTGAAATCGACGTGGCCGGGGGTGTCGAGAAGATTGAGTTGATAGCGCTCACCATCTTCGGCGTCGTAGAAGAGCGTGACCGGGTGACTCTTAATGGTAATGCCGCGTTCTCGTTCCAGATCCATCGAGTCAAGCACCTGATCAGCCATATCTCGATCGGCGATGGTTCCGGTCAATTGGAGGAGGCGATCGGCCAGGGTCGACTTGCCATGGTCGATATGGGCGATGATGCAAAAGTTGCGAATGTGACTCTGACGCATGACTTTTGCCAAGTTACGCATCGGCGCCAGATTCCCTCCAGTCCGGCATTTAAGACTGTTTTCAGGGTAGCCCGCTACCCTCGGTTGGAGCCTATGGTAACCACGCCAAATACCGTCTTACCGCCGTCCCGCACCGCGCCCCCACCTCCTATCACGGCAGCACCGAAAGAGAAGGCGCCCGAAGCTGCTGTCGAAGACACGGTAGAGGTCGAGGAGGAACGCGCTCCCCGCCCCCACCGACCGATTCGCAAAGCTCTGGTCACAGCCGTTGGCTGGGGCCTGGCCGCCTACAACGCCGTCAGCAGCGTCCCGGAGGGCATCGCGGTTGGCCTGGGTGCGGCGGCCGGCAAGAGTGACGAAGAGATTCGAAGAACCTCAGCCGGCGCCTTCACCGCCTCCAACACGATTCTGGCTGGGGGATTGGGGCTGGCCGTTGGCGGTCCCGTCGGGCTGGTTCTGGGAGCAGCTGCTGGTTACATCGGAGCCAACGTCTCGAAGTACCTCGAGGTCAAGTCTGGCGAAATCGAGCACACTATCGACAAAAGCGCTCAGAAGATTCGGGATAGTTTGGCTCACCTGGACCCCCAGGAGAAAAAGTTCAGTCGCACGGTGGGTGGCTCCCTGATGGGTGGTTGGAAAGGTTTGAAGTCCACCCTTCACGACCGCATCAGCGGCCAAGTTATGGCCGCTGGAGTCATCGACGGTCTGGGTCACGTGGTCCACGAAATGACCACCACCAAGGAAGAGGAGGCGATCATCGAGCCCGAGCAGCCTCAACCGGCCGAACCTCAGAACAACGGAGGTTGGCTGGGACGACTCGGCAAGACCGCCTTCGGGGTCGTTTGTGGCATCAGCGGCGTGATCATCAACGCCCCCGGTGGAGCCATCGTGGGGGCCATCGAGTCGCTCAAAGGGCCAGAGGAGAAAGAGCGGGCCCAGATCGCGAAACCGTTGATGCTGGTGGCCACCAACATCGGCAAGACTCTACCCTCGGCCGCCATCGGTGCCCTTCTCGGCGGTCCTGTAGGGGCGGCGGTAGGAACCGCGGTCGGTGTCGTCACAGCCAGTCTGACCTCCATCATCGACGGCAAGTATGGATTTAACCGCGGTATCGTGAGAGAAGTCGACAAAGCGGTCGCTGAAGCTCACGGCCAGGAGATGCCCAAAGGCAATCTACGAGCTTACTATCGGGCAGGAAAAGGGGCCGTCGTGGGGATGATGGCCGGCGTCAAAGAAGGTTGGCGTCTCGGCTATAAGGGTGGTGTCGAGATGCTTGCGGACATCGTGGAGACTCCCAAAGAGTCGGTGGGCGACGGTGAGGAAGAGGACAACACCGACACCCCAGAGGCTCCCACAGCTCTACCCGCTCCCAAGCCGGTCGAGAAGGACGAAGAGATTCCAACCGGGCCCCGTAAAGTCGGATTCGAGGAGGAAGAGAAGCCGGAACCGGTTCTGGACCGGCAGCTCACCCGTCGGAGCTTCTTGGGACTATAGGATTGCTGCTGGCCTGACTCGAAGTCGAGGCCATGAAGACCCAAAGCGAAGGCACCGTTCTCGACTCCGGCAAACCCGTTTCCCGCTCTATCATCTGGGAACTCCAGGAGCAGTATTATTCCTCTCGCTCCGAACAAGCTTGGGCCGAAGGGATTCCTTTCCAGATCACCAACGGCGTCCCCATCGCCGACACCTACGCCGCTTTAGTGCTGGCCTTCCTGAGAGACAACCGAACTCATCTTGACCCCGACGCTCCCCTTTATTTGATCGAGATCGGCTCGGGTCTGGGTCGGTTCGGCCATCACTTCGTGAGGGAGCTCGCTCGCAAATTTCGCTATTTTCCCGAGACCCGAGAACTCAAGTGGAAGGTCGTCCTGACCGATTTCAGCCCGGGACCGGTCCAGTTTTGGAGTCAACATCCTAAGCTTGCTCCCCTGGTCGAGGCCGGCTATCTTGATTTCGCTCGCTTCCGACCCGACTCGGACCAGCAGGTCGCGCTTGAAAAGAGCGGAGAGATCCTGACTAGCTCAAAGCTCAAGAACCCCTTGGTGGTGATCGCCAACTATTTCTTCGATAGCATCGCCCACGACCAGTTCCGCATCAAATCGAAACGAGTGATGGAATGTCAGCTGACGGTGATGCTCAAAGAGCAGAAAAAGTTCTCCGATCCCGACCGGGTTGACATCCGTGACACGGTCATGGTCCGCAACTATGAGAAAGTCTCGCCCAAATCCTACTACCAGGATCCCCTTTGGAATCGGGTGCTAGAGTTCTATCAGCAAAAGCTTCGACGAGCCGAAATCACCATCCCCGTGGGAGCTTTCCAGGTCTGGGACAATCTTTCAAAGCTGAGTAACGGCAAACTCTTGCTTTTAAGTTCCGACAAAGGCTTTACCAAATGCGAAGACCTCACCCAGGTCAAAGACCATGCCCCTCAGATCCACGCTGGCGCCTTCAGTCACGCTGTCAATTTCGACGCTCTGGGCCGCTATGTACGCCAACGAGGAGGCCACTACTACCATACCGATTATGGCTATTTGGCCAGTCTCCACACCGTCGCCTGTGTAGCCTTACCGGACCTTAGCGAGGAGCCACTTCCGACACTCCATTATACCTTCCAGGAGCAGTTCGAGCGACGCAGCCAACTCAACTCCCTCAACGAACTTCGGGGCGTGGTTCGTCAACAGCCGCAGGAGGTGTTAAGAGGCTTCTTGGCCTTTATGCGCCTGAATCTCCACGACCCTTTCGCCCTTGGGGCCTGCGCGAAAGAGATGACTGGCATGGTAGCCGAGCTTTCCCAGGAGCAACGCAAACACGTGATCGAGGCGATCGAACAAACCTGGGACAACTTCTATTGGTTTCCGGGAGCCATCAATGTGGCGTTCTGGATGGGCCACCTCTTCTTCCATCTCGGTCTCCCGAGCCGGGCAGCCACGGCTTTTGATCACACCATGAACTTTTTTGGGGAAGATGCCATTTTACTCTATCTCAAAGGCCAATGTCTGGAGCAGCTTAACCTGCCCCGCCAGGCTCGAGATTGTTACCAAAAGTCTCTGGCCCTCGAACCGAACCTCAGGGAGTCGATCGATGCTCTGAAGGATCTGGACGCGCGATAAGTCGGGTCAACTCCCCTCGGTCGAGCCACAAACCCTGACATTCGATGCAGCGGTCGATCAAGAACCTTTGATCTTTGGGGTGATGACCCTCTTCTAGTACTCCTTTGCAACGCGGGCACCGAAACTGGGTGTGAGCGGGCTCGATCAAAGTGGTCAAAGCGACGGCGTCTTGCCCTCGAGAGCGAGTGATCTGAGTCAGTTCGTTCTCGTCTAACCAACATCCGTTGCAAAGAGGGCACACTTCGATATCGACATTGAGAAGAACCAGATCGAGAAGTTCGACACGACACTTGGGGCAGTTCACCGGCTTAGCTTCTTCGTCCAAAGACAAAACCCCGCCCTAGGGACGGGGTGTGGACAAGCCTCCTTAAGTGGGCTCTAGGCGGCAGGTTTAGCTTGGCCCATGTTCACCGGGGACAGTTCGTAGGTCGGTCCAGGCGGTGGCGCTGCGGCCTGGGCGGCGGCCTGTTCACCGGTGTCGTTGAGGTTGACCTGACCACGCTCCCGGAGGTAGGCGAGCACGTGAACCGAGTAGGCGAGCACGTCCCCAGCCAAACCGATAGCGGTCAGGGTCGGAGCAACCCCCGACAGAGCCGGAATCCAGTTGGCGTGACCAAAGGCACCAGCCAGGCCGATGACGTCGGTTACGACGTGAGCCGTGTCGACACCCCGGTCGATCCAGCTGGAGTCTTTGTTTCTCCAGGTGTCGAGGGCCTTCTGGCTATCAAGCACCAGGGCTGCGATCCTCAGCATCGGGAGCCAGGCTTCTTCCAGGTTAGCAGCGATCTCCCGAGGCAGACCCCCTTCGACCTGGGTTCGCACACCGATGGCAGCTTCTTTGAAAGCGAAGGCTGGGTCGGCCTGGACGATTCTCGAGACCTCGCTGGTGGCTGAAGTAAAAATCTGGTTGGCCCCCGAAAGGAAGCTCTCGGTGATCGTGGGTCCCTCATTGCGGACTCTGATCACCTCAGCATCGTTGACGACGATGGTCATCTCATCCCCTTTACCGAGGTTGGTCAGAACCTTCTTGGTAAACTCGGGGGAGGACACGAGGTGATTAAGAACCTGCTGACCCATCGTGTCGGCTGGGTCGCCTCCGTCGTTAACGGCGGCTTCCGCGTTGGCGTTCTGCTGCTGGCCTTGCTCCTGTTCAGGCTGCTGCACGGGTTGTTGCCCGTTGGCGTGCCTCGCATAGGCCATGGGCGGCAAGGTGGAAAGTTTCATGTCTGTGTATAAGCCTCCTTTTTGACTTGTCCACAGGCATTATTATTTCGAGCATAGACTAAAGTATTGCCGCAATGTAAACAGCAAGTAGGAGCAACCCTCGCGCTAGGTAATTTTGAGCAACTGGGAGAGGGTGTGACGAGAAACGTTGGCCAAAGCCGGCACGGCGGGAGGCAGCGAGCGCCAGGTTGAGACCATCATTTTCAACTCCCGCTTGAAGTCCTCACTTCCCTGATACCGACCGATCAAATCCAACAGAAGCCCGAAACTGCCTCCCACGTAGGCTAACGCTTCCGGGGGCTTGGAGCGTTCCAGAGCCTGGCCTAATTCGTAGAGACAATAGACCAGGCGCGGGAGCGAATTCTTGCCGAACACTTGGATCTCTCGGTTACAGCTCACGCAGGCCAGAGAAAGAAAGTGGGCCCGTCTGGAAGAGCGTCGATCATCGGCCAAACCGGCGCTAGCAGCTAAGAGCAAGTCCGTCATCTTGACGAAATCCTGGCCTTGCGACTTGGAATTGGCCACCACGACTTCGAGCAACTTCAGGACCGAATCGATCAGATCAGGGGCCGCATCCGAGCCCTGGTTGTTGACCAACTCCACCACACTTTGGAGACAATCCAAAGAGAAATCTCGGGGTACAGGTAAACCTTCCCGAGCCTGCTGAGTCACAAGCTGGACGGCTTTGGTTAAAACGTTGAGGGTGTGAGGGTCGCGAGCCGCCCCCCCTCCAGCCAGTGAGGTTCGAGCCATAAGGCATTGGGCCAACTCGCCCGAGTATTCCTTTAGGCCCTGTCCTTCGACCAGGCTAGTGTAAAGTTGAATCCCTTTGTCGTAGCTCTGAGCCGCTTCGTTAATTTGACCGGCAGCTTGATAGAGACTGCCTTGAAGCAACAGGCTTCCCCCCAGTTCGGCCCATAGCTTAGGCGTGGCGGCGGTGCGGGCAAGCTGCATCTGAAGAGAGATGGCCCCGGCGATGTCCTCAGCCGCCTGCGGGATGCGGCCGGTCACTTTCAGAGCCCGGGCCCGCTCCACCAGAGAGGCCGACATCATCTTCGTCAGGGTCGTATTGCCCTGACTCATCAAGGCCCGGCAGATGTTGATCGATTCAGTGTAGTCGTTGATAGAAGGCTCGGGGTGACCGGCCGAATCGAGCATGCGAGCCCGGTCAAGATAAGTGGTCGCAAGTTCCGGGGCCAACTCATAGCGCTCATCTTCACCGACCAGCTTCTTGAAAAGGGAGAGTGATTTCTCGTAGTCCTGGTAGGCCTCCTGGAAAAGGCCCTGGTCCTGATAGACGTGGGCCCGGCGCCGATAGGTTGAACCGATCACTTGATACAGGTCAGTCTGAGGCGCGTTGAGCATCGTGTTTTCGGCTAGCGTGACGATCTTGGTGAGTTCCTCAATGACCTTATCGACCTTCCCGCCTTTTTGCGAGTTGGTGGCGCGCTGCTGGAGCGCTTTAGCCATATCGTGGAAATACTCGTAGCGCCCATCGTTGAGCTTTTTCTGAAAGTGCTCAACGGCATCATTCAGCTGATTATCCGCCTGACCGAAGTCTTTGACGTTATAGAAAATGCCGCCCCGAATCACCCAGGTTCTGGCCAACTCGTCGAGCCAGGGTCCCCGCTGATTCTGCTGGCGGGTCACCAACAACAACCGCATCGCCTCGTTCGAATCGTTCAGGGCGGCCTGGTTCTCGCCCAGATGCATCAAAGCTTCGGCCCTGTGGCGATAGGCTTTCCCGAACTCCTCTGCGATACTCTCATCGTGCTGAGAACTGAGGTATTCGAAAAGCTTAAAGGCCTGACCTAAGTCTTCCATGGATTCCTGATAGGACTCCGACTCGATGCGGGCGCGGCCCCTCAATGAGTAGGCTGCCCCGAGCTCGGAAAAAAGATCGCGACGTTGAGATTTTTCGATCAGGACCGAGAGAGCCTCAATAGACTTTCCGCTGTCGGCCAGGGCCGAGTCGATATTGCCGGTGGCCAGGCTGACTTCGGCGCGGCGTCGCAGCGAAATCGCCAACTCTCCCAGAAGGTCCAGGCGACCTTCCGACTCGATCAACCGAGTCATGAGATTGACGGCCTCGCTGTAGCTCTGCTCGGCTTCGCGGAACATCCCCTGACTGTGGAGGCCTTGACCCTGATGGCGGTAGGCGGTGGCCAGGGCCTCGGCCGGCACCCCTTCCACTCCCGAAATCAGAGAAACCAGGGTCTTGGAGGCCTGGAGGGCTTCCGGCACATCACCTTGAGCCAAATGAACGGCTGTCTTATTGTTAAAGGCTAGAGCCAGTTCCTGAACGTTCTGACCCTGACTTTTAAAGAAGTCAGTGAAGAGCCGGACTGCCTGGTCGAAATCGCCCAGAGCTGCGTCGAGCTGACTGGCAGCCTGGTTGACCATTCCTCGATAGAGATGGTTCGAGGCCAGATCCGACTTCTGCTCAAGCTTGCCTTCCTGGTCGACCAGCTGTTGGCGGAGCTGAATGGCTTTGCTGTAGTCTCGAATCACTTCTTGAGGGTGATTGAGGGAATAGTTGACAATGGCTCGGTTGGTGTAAGTCAAAGCCAGGTCGTCCCTGAGGTCGAGCCGACCTTCGTCGATCAGTTGACTGCGTAAAGCGATCGCTTTCCCGTAGTCCCGCTGAGCCCGTTCGAACTCGCTCTTGCGATGATAGGCACTCCCCCGGTTATTGTGAGCAGCGGCCAGCTCGTTTTTGAGGTCCCCGCGCGCACCCTGCTCGACCAGTTCATTGAAGAATCGAACAGCTTTGGCACTGAGCGTGATGGCTTCGTCGAGCTGATCAAGAGAAAGATAGACCAAGCCCCAGGTGTTGCAAACGGTGGCCAGCCGCTGCTTATGGGTTTCACCACCCTCTTTCTCCATCAGCTTGGTGTAGAGCTGACAAGCTTTGTCGCAGTCTTTAGAGGCCTCATCAAAGACTTTCAAGATACGCTGAACGGTGGCCCGATTGTGGTAAGCCATAGCCAACAGGTAACGAAGGTCATCGCGACCTCGATCCTCCACCAGGTCGCGGTAGAGTTCCACCGCTTTACGCGCGTCAGCCAAAGCGTTCTCGGGCTCTTTCAGCTGACTGTAAATCTCGCTGCGGCGGTTGTGAGCAGCGGCCAATCCGTTAAGAAACTGGGTTTGACCCTCACCTTCCACCAGCGTCGTGAAGAGCGTAATCGCTTTCTCCACATCGGTTAGAGCCCGGCGGTGATTGGCTAGCTTGATAAAGGATAGGGCCCGGCTTGAAAGAGCCCAGGCCCATTCATCGCGGAGGTCTTTAACACCGTGCTCCTCAACCAGACTCTTCAGGCAGGTCTCCCAAAGGTTGAGGATCTCGATTTTCTGATGGTAGAATCCCGCCTTTTCCAAAGCGCCGGCCAAGGCGATCCGCTTGCGCTGAAGCTCTTTACAGCGAACCACCCATTCCAGCACGACCCGATCGTGGGCCTGGAGAGACCAGGCAAAGACACGGACGAAATTAAATCGTGCCCATTCTCTGGTCTGAGCACTCTGGAGGCGTTCATCGTTGGCTGCTAGGAGAGCGTGGACGGCCCAGCCAGTCAAAATCTTCCAGAGAGAGGTCAGCTGACCGGGATAAGTCTTAGCCAGGAAGGCCCCGAATGTCTCATGAGCCAGACCCAAAGCTGGGCAGAGGCCGGTGTTGTCCAGATAGAAGGCTGAGGGGAAGGTTTTGAGGAGACGCTTCAACGCCTGGGGGGAGCCCCCCCACTGATCGAGGTCGTCGAGAGAGACCGCCCCCGGACTGGCCGAGACAGAGAGCAGCAGAGAAGCCACTTTCTCAACCGGAAAGTCTGGCGAGGCCGCCTGGTTGACCAGGGCTTGGTAAAGTCCATCCGGTCCCGGCTGGGACTCGACCGGCAGGCCGGCGCCAGCCAAATCACTCCCTAACCTGACCCAGGCCAGCTTCCGCTCCATCTTCTGAAAGAGGCTAGCCCGCATCTGGGCCGACAGCCCCGAGGCTGAAGGCTGGGCCTGGAGAGCCTCTTCTAGCAAAGCAGAATAGTTCGGGGAGGACGTGTCGATGGTAAAGCTCTCGACCTCTTGCAGTTGCTGCAATCGTTCAGTCGTTGCTTGAGTCTGGCCGGACGGGTCGTAGAGCAGGACCGCGAACACATTGTCAGGCAGCTTTCGGGAGAGACTGAGGGCTGTCTTCTCATCCAAGCCATCAATGACTAGTAAAATGGTGGAGCGGTTAAGCCGCGCCAAGTCCGCCATGTATTCTCGGAAGCGGCTCTCCGGGTCATGGTTACCGACTCTCTGGGTGAGGTCCCGCACTGTTTGGGTATCTAGCGGGGAAACGCGATGGGCTCTCGGCACCAGGGCCGAGTGAGCTTTGCGGTTGATACTCTCAAGAAACAGTTCGCGGTCATCGGCGGCCTCTTGAATCTCGCAGAGGAACCGGCCCAGAACTTTCAAAGGGTTCCCGCTTAGTTCGTCCGCAGCTCGCAGGATGCTTCGGGCCAGCAAAGTTTTTCCGACTCCTTGCCCACCGGAGACCAGAAAATACCCGCTCCGTTTTCCTGCCAGGAATCGACGAACCTCGGCTATCAGGTAAGCGGGCTTGACTTTCTGCTGACAGGGGGCCAGATTCGCTTTGATCGCCGCTTCGACCTCATCCCTCTGGGAAGGGCTCCAAGGAGGCCAGCTGGGTGCGGCTGGTCCGGCCTCAGGATCGAAAACGTAATCGATATCCTCGTAGACCTCTTCCACCTCATCCTCGACCATTTCGAGAGTAGCGGAGGGACCGGTGACCGGCGCTTCCGGTATGGGAGGCACGAGATTCTCTACGGGAACGGGAGGGGCAGGCACTGGTTCCGGAGCGGCAGGCGGTTCTGGGACGGCAGGCACTTCAGCCATCGGCGGAACAGGTATTTCGACCGGTGGAGCCGGCGGCACTTCCGGAGCAGATACTGGCTCTGGAGCGGCAGGTGGCTCTGGAACGACTTCGGCCATCGGCGGGACGGGTGCCTCGACCGGTGGCATCGGAGGCACT
>CAYRFU010000166.1:0-15807 GCA_964423525.1 uncultured Burkholderiales bacterium
CGCACCCAGTTTGGGCGCCTCCCCTTCCGAGCCGGCGACTATGTCGTCTTGCCTTTCGGAGTCACCTGGCAGATGAAGCTCGAGTGCGACGAAGCTCGTTTTCTGGTGATGGAGGCACCCAGCCAGTTTGAGCCTCCGCGTCGCTATCGCAATCAACACGGTCAACTGTTGGAGCATGCCCCTTTTTGCGAACGCGACTTGAAAACCCCCACCGAAATCGAGACCTTCGATGAGGAGGGCGAGTATGAGGTGCGGGTCAAAGCCCGAGATGAGCTTCACCGCCACATCATGGGTCATCACCCCCTCGATGTAGTGGGTTGGGATGGCTATCTTTACCCCTGGACTTTCAACATCGCCGAATTCGAACCGATCACCGGCCGTATCCACCAACCGCCGCCCGTTCACCAAACCTTCCAAGCTCACAACTTTGTGGTCTGCTCTTTCTGTCCGCGCCTGTTTGACTATCACCCTAAAGCGATCCCGGCTCCCTACGCCCACAGCAACGTCAACTCCGATGAGGTTCTCTACTACGTGGATGGAGACTTCATGAGTCGTCGAGGAGTCGACCGCTACGATTTTACTCTCCACCCTTCCGGTCTTCCTCACGGTCCCCAGCCAGGGGCCACCGAGGCCTCTATCGGGCAGAAAGAGACCGAGGAATTGGCTGTGATGGTGGACACCTTCCGGCCTTTGAAGGTGGCGAAAGACGCCCTCGATTTTGAGATCGAGGAATATGCCTACAGCTGGGTCGCCAACTAGGGAACCCGGCGACCCGGCTGGAATGACCGGTCAACTATGCGACGTTTGCTCTTCATCGTACTGCTCTTGACCCTCCCGATCGGAGCTCAAGAACTGCAGTCGGTTGGGACCTCAGACCAGTTTCGGGATGCTTTCGGCTACCGTTTGACAGTGTCGACCTATCACGACAGCGGTGGCAAGCCGGTGCTCGGCCTCCATTTCACCCGTGGCGATAAAGAGGTGAACTTCTACTGCGATCAGGCGACCTGGAAAGAAATCGACGGCCAGCTCAGCCAGATCGAGGAGCAGTGGAGCGAAGTGAAAGCAGGGGACTTCGTGGCCCTCAAACGAGTCACGGGCCTGAAACGTCAAGAACCTTGCAGTCTCAAGCTCTACCTTCGCGGAGTGGCCCCTCTGGCCGAGAAGTCGCTCGTCTTCACGGCCGAGGCCGGACAGCCGGCCCGCTCTTTAAGTTTCTCGGTCACCGAAAAAGACCGGGCCAGGGTGGTAGAAGGCCTACGCCGACTCCGTCAGTTTTTTCAAGACTGATTTCAGGACAGGCTGCTATCTTAGTGAAGCTTTGACAGTTCATTCCCTCAGTCAGTCCAGGGCCTTTGCCAGGGTGGCTAGCAGGCCGTCCCTCTGTGACACCTCGGAACCCAAGGACCGAGTCGAATGCTCCCTGGGTCGCGGTCGTCAAGCAGCCCGCGCTCGGGCCTTCTGCTTTTTCGCCGGAGCCGGCCTGACCGCTTCCGGTCTGTCTAGTCTGGCCAGTGTGGCCGGCTACGTCAGCGCGGGACTCTCCTTCGCTTGCCTTGGGGCGGTTGGGCTCAACCTCTACGCTCGCTACCAGCGAGAAGGATCTGAAGTCGGTCCTTTACAGCGAGTGGGCAGAGCTACCCGAGCTTTGATCTCCGACTTGACCCACCCCCGAAGCTTCCTGGACGGGATGGCTCACGCCGGGCTTGGAGTAGGGTGCGCCGCCGGACTGGTCAACGGACTCGTTCTACTCGGTTTCTAGCCCCCCAAAGGCACTCTCCTACTCGGCCCGAAAGGCGCTTCATGGCTCCGGTTCTGCTCTCGCTACGAGGCGTCTCCAAAGTCTACGACATGGGAGAAATTCAAGTCCACGCCCTCGACCAGGTCGACCTCGAGGTCTTTGAAGCCGAGTTCTTGGTGGTGGTCGGTCAGTCCGGGTCGGGCAAGAGCACCCTCCTCAACATGATGGGTGGGATGGACCGCCCTACCTCGGGCCAGGTCATCGTAGAGGGTCTCGATCTGACTCGAGCTAGCGATCGCCAGCTGACCCTGTACCGGCGCAATAATGTCGGCTTTGTGTTTCAGTTCTTCAACCTCATTCCGACTTTGACGGCTCTCGAGAATATTCAGGTAGCGGTGGAGGTCGTCGCCGATCCGCTCGATGCTCTCGAGAGTCTTCGTATCGTGGGTCTGGCCGAGAGAGCAGGTCACTTTCCCTCTCAGCTTTCAGGGGGGCAGCAGCAGCGGGCCGAGACCCGTCTCGAGAAGGACTATCCTATCAACCTTCCAGTATCGGGCCGGATCGGTCGTATCGACTTCGAACCCGGAGACCGGGTGCGCCAGGGTCAACGCCTGGTCGAGTTTGACGCCTATGCGGTCCGCACGGAGGCCGACCTCTCTTCGGGAGCTGTCAGCGAAATGGAAGCCCAACTCGCTGTGAGCGCCGACGTTGAAGTGGAGCTGGCCGAGAAAAGGCGGGCTCAAGAAGCGGTCGAAACGACTCGACGGGCCGTGGCCGCCATCCAGATTCAGATTCAAGAGGCCCGCGTGGCCCTGGCCCAGGCCCAGCGGGATCTCAAGCGAGTTCGCAGTCTGGTCGAGAGCGGAGCGCTACCCACTCAGGAGCAAGAAGAAGCGGAGCTGATGGCCACCCAAAGGCGCCTGACCATCACCCGTCTCGAAAGGGACCTTTCTACAGCCAAACAGCGGATCCAAGAGGCGCAGGCGGCTGTCAGCTTGGCCGATGGCCAGATCCGGTCGAAACGGAACCAAACTCGAGTCGTTCGGGAACAGCTGCTTCAGGCCCAGACCCAGCTCGACCAAAAACGCTACGACCTCGGCCGTTCCAGGATTCTCTCTCCTATCGACGGGTTGGTGATGGAGCGGCTGGTTCAGGGGCCGAAGGAACTGCCGGCTGGGACGCCGCTGCTTTTACTGGGTCGTCCCGAGCAGCTTGAGATCGTGAGCGAGGTCCTCAGCCAGGATGCTCTGACGATTCAAGAAGGAACTCCTGTCGAACTCTCTCCAGGTGGCGGTCGGCCGTCTTTCTGGTCCCAAGTCGAGCGGATCGAGCCTGCAGGGTTCACCAAGCTCTCTTCCCTGGGCGTGGAGCAACAGAGGGTCAAGGTAGTAATGGCACTCCCTGAAGAGGCCCCGGCTCTGGGTGTGGCCTATGAACTTCAAGCTCGTTTCGTCACTAACCAAAAGCAGGAATGCCTCCAAATTGGCCGCTTCTCAGTTTTACAGGAGCCCCAGGGAGGCTACTATGTTTTTCGAGTTCGGGGTGACGTGCTCGAGAAACAGCCTGTCCAATTGGGTCTTCGGGGGGCTCGCCAGGTCGAGATCCTCGAGGGCCTGACCACCGAGGACACCATCGTCAGGGTGCCCGATGTGACCCTCGAGGACGGTCAGACCGTCCAAGTCAAGAACTTGCCTGATGCTTGACGGAAGCTTCTTCGTAAGCCGTCTGGGTCACTTCGGTCAGGCGATTTCTCTCGGCGATCTGGCGAGCTAGGTCCTCGAATTGGGCTCGACGGCTCTCACTGATCTTCTTCAGCCAGGGTAACTTGGTGAAAATCTGAGGTTCGATGACCTGGTAATGAGCCTTCTCTTGGGTGTCACCGGGTTCAGTGGTCGAGACGTTGTCAACGCTGATGATGAACTGGGGCATCAGCCAACCGACCAGGGGCACGGCCGGCCCAGCCAAAAACAGCTGCCGGTTAGTATGCTTGATGAAGGCGGGCTCCAGAGTAGCGTTCTCAGTCAGGTTCCGGCGGGCAAAGTAGACAGCTGGGTCGTTAGTCTCAGGACTGAGAAGCTGGGCCTTAGCGGCCTCAAAGCTCTGGCTTGACTCGAACTCGCTCCCTTTGACGCGACCGCGTTCACCCTGGTCGCCTACCGGCATTTTCGACTCGACCTCGATCTCCTTGACGGAGCCATCTTCCTCCAGTTGGGTGCGGGCCCTGAGCATACCGCCCTGGGCTCTGATCTGTCGGTCGGGAGTATCGAAGTATTCGGTGACCTGGTCGATCGTTTTGAAATGGCGTAAGCGCACTTTGGAAGTCTTGCCGTCCTGGTCAGCCACCTGGTAGACCTGGCCGTCTAACTCAGGGGCCACCACCGTCTCCGGGGCATAGCGCTTTTCCACATCTTGTGTCATCTTCGGCTTCTGTTCGCGTCGAAAGTGAACCACCACCTCAGCGGCGTCCCCTACCAGCTGCTGGAGGTACTCTCCGGCCATCAACGTCTGGTGGTCGTCGGGGGTGTAGGTTCCTGAGTTGCCGTTGATATGAATTCGAGTCCGGTCCTGGCCGGTGTCATCCTGGTAGGTCTCGCTCCAGGCCTCGCCAGCGAAGCGAACATCGTTATCGTAGCCCGAAGCCATCAGGTGCTTAGTGAGCACCCAGTCGGCCGCTTTGTTGCCGTTGTCTACCGGAGTGATGACCACGCGGTTACCGTTCCGGCTTTCCGGTCCACAGATAACCAGGGTCTGGAGAACCGGCTCCTCTCCCTCCGGCTTGGAGGGAAGCATCGCCAGCAGCTGACCGGTGGTGAAGTCTTGTTCCTGATCAAACTCGCGAGCCATATGAGAGCGGAGAAAACCTACCATGGGCTTGGAGAATCCGACTGACTTGGCTTTGTTAAAGAAGCCTTGGACCTTCTCGTCGCGGTGATACTTGTCGGTCAACGACTCGGCCAAATACTCGTTGATATCCAGCTCCTGATTGTCCGGCAGAATCTCATGAAGCGTATGAGGCGCGTTGGTCCACTTTCGAACCGCTGCCCCCAGCGAGCTGGGGCGAGAACTGCGATAACGCGCCGTGACAAGGTCGCCCTCGTTGAGTTGGCGAGCGCCCTGAGTCTCGGTTTTCAAGACCCGCCGCATATTGCTGATATCTTCTTTGGAGAGCGGCTTCTTATCGGAGCCCATCATTTTCTGGATGGCTCTCTTAGGGCTTGAAATCACTTTTTCAATGACACCGTCGAAGTGCTCCTCGAGGGTGCCGCCGGTGGTATTAATGATATCGAATTCGACCTTCTTGCCTTGGTATTCGAGGCCTTCAACCGCTAACTGCTTAAACAGGTGGTAAGGTCCAAATCGGCGTTGGAAACGGCGCCCCCCGGAAGTAAAACCAGCCTTATCCAGCATGCGGGCGTTGGCTCTAGCACAGCTGATGTTAAGCTCGCCCACGGTGGCGGCGATCGCCTCCTTCAAGTCTTCAAGAGCTTCCGGAGGGAGGTTTCTGGGGCGAATAAAAATACCAGACTGAACCTGGTCGGCGCCAGCAATCTGAGCCTGTTTGCGGTAGTACATAAAAGCGTCGAGCTTCTCGTAACCTCCCTCTCCGTTGGGCACGACCGTAAAAACGTTAGGTTTCCCGAAGCCGATCACCACTTCGTTGTCGCCTGAGAAAAGATGATCCATCTTGATCATCTGCTTCCCCCGAACACTATACTCGCTGACTCCGTTGGGGTTCCCGTCGTGGTGTCCGGCGTAGACCACTGTCTGAACAGGGTTATCGTAAAGATGGTCCTGATGGACTTTGGAACCGCACCGGATCCCCGCCTGGGGGTTGGCCTGGACCAGATTATTAAGAAGGGCCTCATCTTCAGGACCAGGCCCTGGGCTAGCTCCTACCAACATCAAAGCTGAGGCCAGGCTCTCGACCGGCTGGTGCTGCTGCGCCAGGGCCTTCTCGAAACCCATTCCCAAGATGCCCAGGTGTTGATAGTCAGGCTTCTGGGCCTCCTCAGCGGCCGTCTTGGCAAGATTGTCCAAATCGATTCCGGCCAGTGAAAGTCCGGCAGGCCCAGCCACCATCGAACCAGCCACCAGGTAGGCGGCGCGGAGTTGGGCTGGGGCCAGGCTCATCCCGCTCCAGCGACTCTCGAGAGCCTGGGTGGTTTGACTCAGCTCGGCCTTCTCCTCGGGCGGCAAAGCTTCGTGGGCGGCTATCGTCCTGCGAGCCGCTTCCTGAGCCAAAGGGCGAATCGCGGTCGGAGTGATGTGACGAAGTTGAGCACTGTGGATCATCCGTACGTCGTTCATTTGTGGAAACCTCGACTGTATCCTAAGGTGCCTCTCTGAAATTTACCTGAACAAGGACGGCCGTTCGAGAAGCTTCATTACCAGTGGCCGCTTCAAGCCCGAGTGGCAATCACAACTAGAAAGAGAATGTCAGACCTACGCCGACTTCGAGGGCCTCACCCCGTCAGCACTGTACCTGCGGGAATAAGCTCTGGATCGGCCTGGGAAATGCGCACCTCACCTCGAACGATGACGCCCTTGCCAAAACGGTGAAAGCCCTCCACCACCAGGGCGTCGGCCTCTTTGAGAGAAGGTGGACCCGAGCCAAAAGCCCGTTCAAAGTCGCCCAGCAGTTTGTAGCTGCTATCGAGGGAGACCGGTGGCAAAGCCGGTCTGGTCGACTCTAAATGAAAGGCTTCATCGAGCCGGTAGAGATCGGAGCGGACTTTCAGAAGGTCGGTGGTCGTTTTGACCGGTGCGAAGCGGCGGCGACTAACCTCCAGGGCTTGAGCACCGGGAATGCAACCGATGGCTGCTCCCATGGCCGACTCCAGCTGAATGACGGGTTGAGACTCAGGCTGGTCGGGGCGAAGCGGCTTACGATTGACAATCAGAGGGAGACAGTCGAGGCGCTCATCCAGACAAGCTAGCGACAGCCAGAGGTTGTTGGTATTAAAGAACCGATGTTTTTCAATGTCGCTAAACGAGGAGCGAGCCTCCTCTGGGCACTGGGCGCTCTCCCGCAGCAGCAATCCCTCGGGGCCGGTAGCCAGATGCCCTCCCTTTTTATCGGCCTCCGTTCGGCGGGTCACTTCCATCAAGAACGGAATCGACTCCTCATCCATCCAATGGAGGATCCTGAGATCCATCGAAGCACCCAGGTTATCAGCGTTGGAAACAAAAAGGTAATCGATACCCGCCCCCCTCAGCTGCTCAGCTAGACCGCTCTCGCGCAAACAGGGATAGAGGTCACCGTGACCCGGCGGACACCACTCATAGCCAGGTTGCTCGGGATCGTGAGCGGGACGACCGTCGGGGAGAATCTTGGGCACCTGAGATTGGAGAAACTCCCACGGCAACTCTTGCTCGAAGCTCAGACGGGCCAGCTCCTCACCGGTCTGAGAGCTGGTATTGAAGCTATTCATTAAGATGAGAGGCACATCCACGCCTGTCTGAGCCTTAAGATGGCGTAGCTGTTCCACAGTGATCTCGAGAAACGAGCGCCCATCCTTCACGGGCAAAAGGCTTTTGGGAGCCTCCAGACCCATACTGGTGCCCAGGCCCCCGTTCAACTTCACGATGGCGACCCGACTCAAAAGGGCTGGGTCCCCAAGCGCCAAGTCTTTTAACTGAGGTAGCGACGGAACGGGCTCGATCGACTCCTCCGGGATGGTGGCTCGCTCTCCTTCGAGAAAGCGAGTGACCGTTTTCAAAAACCGCTCAATTTGACTGGGCAGACAGTCCGCCCGCTGCATCTTTTCGCGAATCTGCTGATGATAGTCCAACACGCCAATCAGTTAGCGAAGGAGAGCCCCAGCCCTTCTGAGAACAACTGGCCGATTTTCATTAGGAGGAGTTCATGACCCGACGACTCACGTTTGTATCCTTTTTCTTACTTCTGCTTTCAGGCTGGGCCCTGGCTCAGACCAAGATTGTTCCCACGCCGCCCAAGTTCGTGCAGCCCCAGCAGCTGCCGGGTGAAGACCAGTTTTCCATCGCCCGACCCACCTTTAGTCCGAAGAGTGACTACCTCGCGGCTTTTATGCACAGCACCAAAAAGCTGACCGTCTGGGAGACTGCGACGGCCAAAATCGTGGCCGAAGTGGCCCAGGACATTCACGGCTTCGACGGCGTCGACGGTCTGGAGTTTTCCAACGACGGTAAAGCTCTGATTATGTTGCGAGGCAACCAGCCCCTCACCTACATCGACTGGAAGGGCGCCAAGGTGATGAAAACCATCGCCCTGGAAGCCGACCCTCAGAAGATCAATAGCTACGACTTCAACTCCGACCAAAGCCTACTAGTTTTGGGGACGCGCTCGAAGGGTCTCCAAGTCTGGAATCTCAAGACCGGCAAGAAATCGAAGCAGTTTCTTCCTGACCAGGGAATCTCAGGGGTCGACTACATCGCCTACAAGACCAAGTCGGGCAAGACGGCCCGAAAGATCGCCTGGGGCCGAGCCGTCGCTGCTAACACCAAGTTCGAAGACGCGGCCGGCATCATCGACCTCGACAGTGGGACCAACACCACCGTGCTCAGAGACCTTCCAGCCGACAAGCTGCCCCCCAAAGACGCTTTCACCTTCATCCTGGTAGACTGGCAATGGGGCGGCGGACATCTGATGGTCAGTTACTTCCAGTTTCCCCCCAAGATCCAGGCCGGCATCTTTCACATCGATGCCACCACTCACAAAACGGTCGCGGTCCATAAGCTGAGTCAAAAAACGATCTCGCTAAAACCCAAATACCTCTGGAAGCCTTATTACGGCCTCTCCATCTCAAGCGCTGACATGTCGGCGCCGATGCAGCCCTATAAAACCGGTGTCGACTTCATTGTCTCGGTCAAAGAAGGGCTTAAGACCCTCGATACCATCGACCAGACCAAGATGGCAGTCCAGACTCTCACCTATAACCGGGACAACACCCGAGCCGCCGTGGTCATCAAAAAATCCGGCCAGGAGAAGGCTCAACTCTTTCTCTATAAAGTGACCCCCTGACTTTTAACAAGGGACGGCGGGATTCCCAGAGAATTTCAAGTCGTTCTTGCTACTATTGACTCGAGCGCGGACGATTTGGGATGAGATGGACCCAATCTGAGCAAAGTGACCGCCCCACCTTCACGGGGCGGTCTTTTTTTTAGAGGGTAACAGCGACCGATCGGGGATTCGCAAGAACCTAGGGCGGTAGATATCCGCTCGCTCGAAGTTCTCCGGATCATCGAGAGTGTTAACATTATAGGACACCAGCAGGCCTCTCTCGTCAGAGAGCTCAGGATGGGCTTTGGCGTTGTAGGCAAAGCGATCTCCTTCAGCTTCGGGAGCGATGTAAACCGTCACCGGGTCACTCCATGGCCCCTCGGGACTCTCTCCTCGCCGCACCTGAACCTCGGCCGAGATCCCCCCTCCCGAACTGACCATCGCAAAGTCGCCCAACCTGGTTTGATGAACGGAATATTCCATCGACACCTCCTCAGCTACGGCTTGGGCACGAGACGGATCGCGAGACCAACCTTCCCCGTCAAAAAAGCTCCAACTTTCGAGTCGTCGCAGCGTGGTCGCTCGGGCTATGACGGCTTGACGACGGGGACCATCCTCTTTGACTCCGTAGATGTAGACGGAAGAATCGTGCTCCATCAGACAAGACCCCCAGTGTAATCCGGGGCCGAAGTAAGGGATGATGTAATAATCCTCAACCTCCAAAGGGTCGCCGAGTTTCAACCGCACCCCCCAAAGCCCGACTGCTCGAAACCCCAGGGCTCCCGGCTTCTCGGTGGTCTCAAATTGACCCAAGAGCAACTCAACTCCGTCGCCCTGTTCCAGGCCGTCATACATCCAAAACCAACCCCGGCCGTCGGGCGGTTCGAACAAACTCCGGGTGACAAACTGGATATCCCGTCCCTGCTGGAGGGCCAGGCTGTTGTGAAGAAACCGAGTGGTGGGGTGGCGTCGACCCTCCACGACAGAGCCAACGAAGGTGTCAGAAAAAAGCCACAGAGTGCGACCGTCGGCCAGCGCTACAGAGTAGGCCCCATCGGCTCCGGTCCAACCTTCGGTTCGGTGAAATTGAGAGGTAAACTCCAACTCAGGATTGGCCGAGAGCAAGAGCAGCAACAAGAACACAGTCACTCTTCTCTCTTCGGCAGCTGAAGGATTCTCCTGGAACGGTGACCGAGATCGTGGCCGACGGCGGCTTTTCCCAAGTCTAACAAAGGGGTTCCTCATGGGGTGGAAAAATTGGCCTCAGGAGGAACCTTTGCAACCCCCAGAAGAGAAACTCCAACAAGCTCGCCAGAAGCTGAGCGAACTCCTAGAGAACTATCGAACAGCCAGCTTGGCCACTGTGAGCTCTGAAGGTCAACCGCACGCCAGCTATCTGCCGATAGCCCCGCAAGGTCGTGAGGGGTTCTACCTCTTTGTCTCGGAGTTGTCTTCCCACACCGCCAACTTGCGAGAACAAGGCCGAGCCTCTCTGATGCTGATAGAGGACGAAGCTACCAGCGAACAAATTTTCGCTCGCAACCGCGTCACCTTCGAGGGGACAGTCCGGGCTATCCCGCGGGATGGCCCGGGTTGGGGGTCTGCTTGCCAAGTCTATCGCGACCGCTTCGGCAAATTCTTTGACCTACTGGTGGGCCTCAAAGACTTTCAGATGTTCTGGCTCGAGCCTCAGTCGGTGCGGCTGGTAGTCGGATTCGGCGCCGCCTATAGAGTCGGCGGCCAGGACTGGTCCGAACTCGAACTCCTCACGGGGAAGTAGCCCGAAAGACCCCCTGCTGAGTCCAAGCCTTGACCCAATCGAAGAGGTCTTTCTGACTGATCTCACGCCGGTATTGCCGATGACGTAGAATGGCCATCATCGCTTGGGACACGGTCTGCCCCTGGGCCAGACCACTCAGAAAGATAAAGATTGCAGGATGGAGCGCTTGGCGCCACACCTCGAACTCGTGGCGCCAGACAGCCACATACTCCACCCCCGGCCCGATAGCCGGACGCTCTTGCTCAGTATACAGTGCCTGGAGATAAGAGTTGACGGGATGATCGACCTGGACCAGACGAAAAGCTGGAATCGGTGTGAGTTGGGCTTTGGCCAAGTCCCTTGGCAAGTCCCCCGGCAGCATCTTATCACAAACGTCCTCATTGAAGACGACTCGGATAGCTCTTTCCAAGCGAGCCATATCGAGCAAAAAAGCTTCCGGCTGACGAGGAAACTGCTCCAGATACTGAGGTAAATGTTGGCCTAGATCGTCAATATTGTAAGACTGGGAGGGAAAGACCTGAACGTAGTGGGCCGTCAAATTCCAGAACTCCTGCTCCCCCAGCAAGCTCTTGATACCCGGATAATCCATGGCCATCGACTCCTCCATACGGACCAAATACATATCCCGGTAGATCTGGAGTCGTTCGGCCGGCTTGAGAGTGGGTGATGGCAAGATCAACTGCTCGGCGCAATCAGGCTCAAGACCAGCCTCTTCGGCCGCCACTCCCAAAGCGTGGTCGCGCTCGCCAGGCTCGACAATGAAGGCTTGAAGCCAAGTTTGTATGGTGCGAAGCTCCGGTTCAGTAGCCATCAATTCAAAAGGGAGGTCCTCCTTCGAGACCTCCCTTTCTCACCCTTCGTTGGTCTAGGCCATCGCGGCTGGGCAACCGTTCCTCCCCGGGCAGCCGTTATTGCCGGGGCATCCGTTGCTTCCACCAGCCACCTGCGTAGGCTGGGGAGCGCCGACATTGCCAGGGCAGCCATTATTGCCAGGGCACCCGTTACCTCCACCCGCAGTTAGGGTCGGTTCTGGTCCGCCGACACCAGGCACCCTCGCCGGGCACCCGTTGTTGCCGGGGCAGCCGTTAGCGCCAGCTTGCAAGGGACTGGCATCAGGGCAGCCGGAGGGATTACTGAAAGATTCAGCCACATTCTGGGCCGGATTGGTCGTCTGCTGGGGTTGTCCGCAGCCGCAGGAACCGGCCGGGTTGACGCCGGAGTTCTGGAGGTTTCCACCGCTCTGATTTCCGCTTTGTTGACCACCGGTGAGTCGGTTGAGCAGCTCCATCAGCTGGGCTAGCTGAGCCTTTCTTCCGCCACCGCAAGGACCTCCCTGGGTCTGACCGGTGGGGTTGGCTCCGACACCAGGGGCGGCTGCCCGCTGGATGAAACTGTTCTGTTGTGCTGGGTTGAATGTTATCTTTGCCACGTTTACCTCCAAAACCTTCTTGACACCAGAGTATAGGAAGTCCAGGCGGGTCCGTAGGGTTGTTTTCACGAAAAAGGTTAACGTTGTTTCAATGATGCAACCAATCTTTGCCAAATTGTAAACCCGCCTGAGGTGTAAGAGAATTAGTCGAGGAACCCTGTGAACGAAGAACCGCTACCCACGCTGGCCGAGCAAGTCGACGCTATCGCCGCCCATTTTCTCGAGAAGAAGCCGCTCCAACCCGACAAGTTACAGCAGCACTTCCAACTGATGACCAACGAAATCGAGGTCTTTCAAAGAGCGCTCGAAGGGCTCTATAAGAAGCCTAACCAAAAAGAGAAGACGTTAGTGTCCGAGTCAGCCGAAGCGTTACAGACCCTTCTGGGCTGCGTGGACGATCTCAGGGAAGCTCTGTCGGTCCGACTCGATCCCAACCACCATCAGAACGAGGAGGAGTTCAAAGGATTCTGTCTCGATGTGGTGGCTCGCGCCTTTGCGGCCGAGAGTGATCTCTTCCGACTCCAGAGAGAGACCGAAGACTATCTGGATGACATGGTGGAAACCTCTCAAGAAATGGCTTGAGGGATTTTTCAGGTCACGGTGATACTCTCAAGCCCTATGAAGGTAGGTCTCGACAAGGCACCAACGATTCTCCCCCGCCCCCCTTTGAACTCTGCCCCTCGCGCTGGTTGCCAGGACTGTTTCACCCCCGCCCCCGATCAGCCCGAAGTCTATACCAAGGTGAGGGAGAACTCGGCCTACGATCTGTTTGGCCATCGCTTTCTCGAGCTAGCGCGGACCGACTACCCGGACCTACCGCCCTTCGCAAGTGAAGGTCTGGCCGCTCTCCAGGCAGCCGTTTGGCGGGCCACGGAAAGGGGCCTTCAAGACTCCCCCGAGCGACCTCTCCAGTGGGCTTTTCAAGCCATCCGAGAAATCACTACCGAAGCCGACCGCCGTCGCATCGACCAGAAGTTACTCAGCCAAACAGACTCGGCCAGCCCCGAGCAGCATGAGAACGGAGTCGCCATCCGCCTCGATCAGACCGGTACCGTCAAGACGGGTTGCGCCGCTCTAGCCACCATCGTTCTGAACTACAGGCTGGTGCGAGGCTCGTTAGACTACGATTTCACCAAAGGCCACGAACTTTGCCACATCGAGCACCAAGATCCCCTGGGCTGGATCGGCTACGAAGAACTTCTCTTTTTATTGGGCCGGCCAGCCCCCTCAGACCTTGAGCAAGCGGCTCGCCGGTTGCGCCATTCCCAGGAACTCAGAGCTGACCGAGCAGGAGTCCGTCGGGCCGTTGAAGCCGGCCATCCGGCCTCAGAGATTCTGGCCCGAGCGAAGCGTCTCTACACCCACCCCGAGACGGAACATTATCCGGCCGGCGCCGTTCGAGTTTGGAATATAGAGCAGACCCTCAAGAGCCTCTAGGCAGCCCCAGATAAGCCTCGCAGTGAGGGCACTTTTCGTCGGTCGCCTGACCTCGCGGCAGGGGTTTCTCGCAGCTGGGACAACGGAGTTGCTCACGAGCCCAGAGCAACAGACCAGAGCCGGCCCCCGGGCCGAGTAACAGCCAGGGTAGCGGAGAAATCCACCCTACCGACCAGAGAGCAACGGGCACGGCTACCAGCAAGAGGCCGAGGTTTCCCCGCCGGGCATACTGAGCGGCCCGCTTTTTATACTCCGCCGAGCAGTCGTTCTTTTTCGTCATTCCGAGCGCAAGACATAGACTTGACGCTGGTGGTCGTAAAAGTGAACGTTGGTCTCAGCCAGCAAGTCTTTGGTCTCGAGCCCGCTCAAAGAAGCGATGCGGGTCAGCCAGCGGCGAGGGATCTCCTTAAAGTGGTCGGCCTCCAGTTGGGTGATCGTATCGGGTGGCACCAGCAGGGCCACCGCGTAGTGATGACGGTCAAAACCCAACTCTTCGCGCTTGCTCCGTATTCTCTCGCCGATGCTCTCCATACTTACCCTTCCCACCAGAGGATGGGCCTTTCCTTCTGGTGAACACGAGTTTATGCCAGCACTCCAAGGCCGCTACTTCCTGCCCGAACTCCGTCACGAAGGTTACCTGGGCCGAATCGGTCGAGGGACTTTGCTTGACGCTCGTGAACTCTCTGCTGATCGCTGCCTAGTTCTCGCTACTGGAGGAGCCGCCTGCTTCACCTGGAGTAGCCCTGAACCGGTTTGGGAAATCGAATGCCCTACGGCCGCCGCCGACATCCATCTGGCCTCGGGCAAACTGGCCCTGGCCGATCAAAAAATCGTCCTGTGGTCTCTGGATCAACCCGACTCCCCCCAAATTTTAGCGGGACACGATGGCGAGACCGTTCGCCAGGTCCTCTTCAGCCCCGACGGGAGCCTACTTTACTCGGTGGGTGAAGACCTGGTCCTGAGAGTTTGGGAGGTGGCCACTTGCCAACTCCTACGAATGGTGGAAGAGCGGGCCACACCCTTCGCACTCCGACCCGATGGTAAGGTCGCGGCCTGTTTTTTCGACCGTTCTTTGACCCTCTGGGACATTCAAAGCGGCCTTCAGCTGGGCACTGTTGCCAGCGAGGGGGTGGTTAGCCTGGCTTTTGATGAAAGTGGCGACACCCTAGCTGGGGGAGACCGCCACGGCACCATAACCCTGTGGATGGGCAAAGGCCTGGAGCCTTTTTCTTCTTGGACTGCCCACTCCGACCAAATCTCAGCCCTTCGCTTCAGCCCAGACGGCCTGAATCTGGTGAGTGCTGGCGACGACAGCCAGGTCAAGATTTGGTCTTTGGCCTCTTATGAGCTGAAGGCCACTCTCGAAGGGCACAACGACAGCGTCTGGAGCGTTGACTTTGGTCAGACTCGCCTGCTCACGACGGGAGCCGATCTGACGGTGCGGGCCTGGAAGAACGGCCAGGAGGAGGCCCGACTAGAGCCGACTCAGCCCTGGACCTGCTCGGCCGCTTTCTCCCGAGACGGGCGCCAACTGGCCACCGGAGGACTAGACGGAAGCGTTCGCTTGGCCCCTTCTTCGTCGCCTTCCCTGGCCCGTCAACTCAGGGCCCATAGCGACGCCGTGAACGCGCTGACTTTTTCTCCCGACGGCTCCTGGTTGGCTAGCGGCAGTGAGGACACCCGCGTTCGGCTCCATTCTCTGGTTGACGATCGGACTTGGGAGCTCCTCCACGAATCCGGGGTGGCTGCTCTGGCCTTTTCTGACGATGGAAAGATTTTGGCCAGCGCCGACTCCGACCGCGGTATCACTCTATGGAATCCTAAGACCGGAGAACGGCTGACCTGCTTTGAGGGCACCGAGGGCGCAGTAGAACAGCTTCTCTTTGAACCTGGAAGCCGGAAGCTCTTAGCCCTCTACGACGAGGGCGCAGCCCGATTCTGGAAATGTGACGGATGGTAGGACCTCTTGAGCTGCTCGAGGGGGACTATCCTATACGGAAAAAATGGGGCCACGGGTCTCGTCTACACATAGACCGCCCTCTCCCTTTCCTGTGCCTGTATCGTCAACCTCAAGAAGGCGATGAGGGCACCTCCAGCCTGATCACCGGAGAGGCGGCCTACCTCCAACAAGCGGAAGGCGATGACGCATCCCTTCTGATTCACACTCTAGCTCAACGAGCTTTCGAAGAGTTTGGAGCCTTCCTCCTCCTGGAAGTGTGGAGTCGTCGCGAAGTGACCCAACCCGACCGGACGGCCCTGACCGTTCACACCGGTCGAGACCTCGAGGCCCGCCAACTGGCTGAGACGCTGGCAGGACGTCTCAAGCAGATGCGATTCTCCAATCCCCCGGAAGTGGAGATCGAGGCCTCCCCTCCCCGCCCACCCGAACTCCGCTCCCCACTGAAAAAGGGGCTCGCGCGGGAATCCCACTGCGTCCGCCT
>CAYRFU010000167.1:0-15807 GCA_964423525.1 uncultured Burkholderiales bacterium
GGAAGGTTTGAGATCGCGATAGATGACCGGAGGGTCGAGACCGTGGAGATACTCCAGAGCCAGGCAGATCTGGCAACCCCAATTGGCCACCTGGTGTTCTGGCAGCGGTCCCCCCTGGTTTTTCAAGATCGAGTCGAGGGTTGGCCCCTCGATCCTTTCCATAACCAGATACTCCGCTGTTCCTTCCGAAAACCGATCGACCACTTTGGGCAGGCAAGAATGGCTGAGCTGCATCAGCATGCTAGCCTCCCGCTGAAAGAGCTTTCTAGCCTCATCTCGTTCGTCGAGGGGCAAGAGGGCGAAGTCGACCTCCTTGAGGGCCCAAACCAGGCCTTTCTCCCGGGTGTCACGGACCAGCCACACGGTGCCGGCCGCCCCCTCCCCAAGCAAGCGCTCGACCCGATAGCGGCCAGCCAGGATCTTATCGGTGCTGAGTCTTCTCACAAGCGGTGGCCTCTACTTCTGGGAGGGACGGCTCGATCCATCTTGGGAGCCAGGAGGAACCCCGGCCCCGTAGAAATCGGCTCCGATATGTCTACCAAAGAGATCCAGCACGACCAGCTTTACAAGATTCGCCACGGACTGGCCCACGTCATGGCCCAGGCCGTGCTCGAGATGTTCCCGGAGGGCAAGATCGCCATCGGGCCTCCCATCGAGAACGGCTTCTACTACGACTTCGACCTGCCCCGCCCGTTGACTCAAGACGACCTTAAGGCGATCGAAAAGAGGATGAAGAACATCCTCAAGAAGAAGCACGAGTTTCACTACCGCGAGATCAGCGCTGACGAAGCCAAAGAGCTTTTTCAAGACCAGCCTTTCAAGCTGGAGTTGATCGAAGGTCTCGAGAAAGGGGGGTATGACGAGAACGGCGACCCCCTGCCCGAGGACCAGAAGCCGGTCATCAGTCTCTACAAGCACGACACTTTCGAAGACCTTTGCAAAGGTCCTCACGTCGAGCACTTGGGAGAGATTCATCCCAAGGCTTTCAAGCTCTTGTCGGTAGCCGGAGCTTACTGGAGAGGGGACGAGAAGAGAGACCAGCTGCAACGGATCTATGGGACGGCCTGGGACTCCCCTGAGGCTCTCAAAGAGCACCTCGCTCGCCTGGAAGAGGCCAAAAAGAGAGACCATCGCCGTCTCGGCAAAGAACTCGACCTGTTCAGTAGCGAGTCCGAGGATATGGGTTCGGGGCTGGTTTTGTGGCATCCCAAAGGCGGATTGATGCGCCATCTGATCGAGGAGTTCTACAAGGCCGAGCATCTCAAGAACGGCTACGACCTGATCGTGACCCCCCACATCGGGCGGGCCACCCTCTGGGAAACCAGCGGGCACCTCGGTTTCTACAAAGAGGGGATGTATTCTCCCATGGAGATCGATGGCCAGCAGTATTTCATCAAGCCGATGAACTGCCCGTTCCATATCCTGATTTACAAAAGCGATCGACGTTCCTATCGAGAGTTTCCCATCCGCTATGCCGAATGGGGCACCGTCTATCGTTACGAGCGCAGCGGCACGCTCCACGGACTGTTGCGGGTGAGAGGGTTCACCCAGGACGACGCCCATCACTTTGTGACCCAGGAGCAGCTGGCCGAAGAGGTGGACTTCATCCTGGACTTTAGTCTTTATATTCTCCGGAGCTTCGGTTTTGACGACGTCAAGGCGTATCTCTCGACCCAGCCGGAGGGCAAATCGGTGGGTGAGCCTTCCGATTGGCGCCAAGCCGAGGCGGGCCTCGAGGAAGCGCTCAAGCGAGCTCAGCTCCCCTACGATGTGGATGAAGGCGGGGGGGCCTTCTACGGGCCCAAAATCGACCTGAAAATCAAAGACGCTATCGGTCGTGAGTGGCAATTGAGCACTATCCAGGTCGACTTTAACTTGCCCGAACGGTTTGATATGACCTATGTCGGCCAGGACGGCGATATGCATCGACCGTTCATGGTGCATCGAGCTCTTCTGGGCAGTCTAGAGCGGTTCTTCGGAATCTTGATCGAACACTATGCGGGGGCTTTCCCCGTCTGGCTAGCTCCTGTCCAAGCGGTCTTGATCCCGATCGCCGACCGCCACTTCGACTACTGCTTCGAAGTCGCCAAGAAGCTCAAAGGAGCGGGGTTGCGGGTCGAGGTGAATGACGGTCCTGATCGGATGAACAACAAGATTCGAAAGGCCCAGAAGCAAAAGGTGCCTTACATGCTGGTGGTGGGAGATAGTGAGCAGAGCGAGCAGAAGGTGGCTGTGCGACCCCGAGCCGGTGACGATCTCGGTGCCAAAACGGTCGACCAGTTCCTCGAGATCATCGGGCAAGAGATCGAGGCTAAGAAACCTCTTGAGCTCGCTCAAACCTGAGTTTTCCTGAGTATGTGGAACAGGGTTTTGGAGCTCGCTCGCCTGGGCCTACCCGGCAGCCTCGGCTTGCCCCCTTTTGGGGCGCTGTCGCTTTTCAACGGCCAGGTCGTAGGCGAAGGGTGGAGGGCCCGCCACTCGACGGTCGACCCTGTCGACGAAGCTCTGCAGCAAGGTCGGGTCGACTTACTGATGGTGACCTCTGAGCCCATCACCGCTCCAGCGGTCAACACTCTCAAGTTGGCCAGCTTGATAGAGCCCAAGGCTCTCGACCTTCTCCGGAATCGCGGTTTTGAGGTCGAGCTCGCACCCTGGGAGGTGCAACGAAAGGCCCATCGTCTCCACCGGGTCTTTCTCAAACAAGAGGCTCCCTACATCACCGTCGGTAGCCTACCCTCTGAGGAGTTTCAGGGCTTTCTCACGACCTCTCAAGAACCGTACATCTCTGATCCCCGTCGTGACCCGACCAGGCCTATCCTGTGGGAGACGGAGAGCATCCTCCAGCCACCTTCTGGGGGAGTTCTAGCCACCTGCCTCAAGCTTTCGAAATGCCGGTATCGGGCTCTTGCGGCTCAAGACATAGCCATCTTGGGGCTTGATTCTGACCGGCCCGGTGAGTTGCTGGTTAAGCTTCATCAGGTCGGACTCCGCTCTTTGTTGGTCCATCCTGAGCACCCGATGGCGAGCTTCTGCCAGCGCGAGGGTCTGGTGGATGAGGAGGGAGGGGTGGAGAGGCATCGCTACGCTCGGCTGGCCCTCGACCCTGCTGAGCTTCTGGCTCGACCTCCCTCGGGCCTGCGGGTTTCCACACGGGGCGGAGTTGGCCTTGGAGGTCGTCACAACCATCCCGAGGTGCGATTGGAGCTGCCTCTCGACTGCCGTCAGGGGGAAGCGGCTCGGATCGTGTTTGAGGCTCGCTCGGCCACCCCTGAGCACCGCTTTGAAATCACTCTCGACGAAGCCATCTTTCCTTTTCAACCGGTGACTGGTTGGCAAACCTTCGCTCTGAAGGTCCCCGCCCTGGCCTACTCCAGAATGGGTGTGCGGGTGGATAACCGGGGTCTCAACTCGGAAATGCTGGTCGACCTGGAGTTTCGCGGACCGGTTCTTTTCGAGCCCGAGGGCTATCGAGACTGAAGGAAGTCTCGGAGCTGGCGAGCCAACTCGGGGGAGGTCGCCTCGGCCACCTCAAGCCCGGTCTGGGCCACGATTTCTTCATCGGGACTCCAGTCGGTTTCGATCATGTCGGTGGCCACCTCCTCAGGCAGCCAGTCCAACACCAGCCGGACCATCTCTGGGGCCTGGTCTGGGTGGCCCAGGGCGGCTTTCAATTCGTTGTTGTCCGAGAAGGGAAGCTCGCAGTAGGTGAGGCCACGGTCGAGAAGTTTCTTGACCAGGGTGGGGCGACAGCGTCTGAGAGCATACATCAGAACGGTCTGGTCGAAATAGAGCTGGGTTTGCGACAGAACCTCTCCTTCTAGTTCCTGAAGGAGTTCCTCAAGCTGGGCTTGGTCGTCTCCGTCGAGAGCGCGCTGCAAAGCCCAAAGCATGTCGCTGTCGAGGGTCATAGAAGGTCGAGGTCGACTGGGTTCTTCACGAAGTTGGGCTCGATAGGCTGATTTCATCTTGGCTGGTCCAAAGACCGAACAAGTGACGGTCGACTGACTTGAAGGAAACATCTCGATCGCGTCGGTAGGCTTGGGAGGCGATAGCCAGGAGTTGAGTAGTGGTTGTCTTCATGTCTGTTGTTGTAACTTCTGGAGCTGAACGGGTGCTGAAAACCCACCGTTGACGGTTGGACTCCTGGGGTTTTCGGAACCGCCCCACGACGAGGCGATAGGGTGTCTTCTTGAAGAACGCCATCCCGGTTTGGACCCTTTCGAGTGCTTGTCGCGGCTGAATCTCGGATAGGGATGTTCATCTTTGTAACATTCTGCTCACGTTTGCAAGATATTTGTAACATGTCGCCGCGGGATCTCGCCCCACCGTTTGCTAGCCTAGAAGCAAGACCGAAGCGAGAGAGGTTACCGATGAATTTCTTGGGCGTTGGGCCCCAAATGGGTTGTGGAATGGGCGGTGGTGGGGGATTGGGCCGCCTGAACCCGATGATGATGTTGATGCAGCTGGTCATGGGCCTCATGATGAGCCTGCTCGGCAATATGATGGGACAGCAGCAAGGCGGCTGCGGACCTGGCGGGGGAGCCTTCAGTCCGGCTCAGAGTCCCAATTTTGGCCACAGCGGCTTGACTTCCATGGGGTCTCCGGGATTCCCGACACCGACCAACAATTTCCTCGGAGGGAACACGGGCACTGCGGGGCCAAGCGGTGACTTGAACGTTCTTCCCCCCCAGTTGGCCGGAAACGACCAGAGGCTGGCTCAAGCTATCGAGAGCCGCCTCCAGGGGACTCCGTTGGCCGGACAAGGCCTAGGGGCGCACTTCGTAGCGGCTGGGCGGCAACACAACGTCGATCCCATGGCCTTAGTGGCTATCTCTCGCCACGAGACCAACTTCGGAAAACTCGGTGTTGGGGTTCGAAAACATATGGGCGTCGGGGCTTTCGACGCCAGTCCCAACAAAGCTCGCCGATGGGACGGAGCTATCAATCAGATCTATTCTGGAGCTCGAACCTTCGCCAATCTGAGGCGTAAAGGCGGGTCGGGAGCTAGCGCCTCCCTGAGTCAGCAACTCCTGGCCGTCAACCGGGCTGGCTGGGCTACCGATGGCAACTGGCACTCCAAGGTGGCCGGTCACTACAGCGGTCTAGCGAGTTCTCTCACAGCTTACGCCTAGGCTACCTTCCCTTGAGGCCACTGGTCTTTTTGGGCGGGTATTTTCTTTCCAGCTCGGCTATGCTCCGGAGTTTCCGAACTTCACTAGTGACGTTGGCTGCGCCCACCGCGTCTTCAAGTCTGAGCATCGCCTTCACCCCGACTCCGTATACCGGGTCGGCGGTTTCCCGCACGTTTTCCGATTTCTGGAAAGCCCCGATTCGGTCGTAGTACTTCGACTCGATCCACATGGCCAGCCCCTCGACCATGGCTAGCTCCTGGTGGCGCAGGCCGTTCTCGTCTTGCCAGGCGTGAACGAGTTCGTGGGTGGTGATCCCCTCAAAGGTGTCTCGATTCCATCCCGTCATCACGTAGACCTGATGGCGCCCGTTTTCCATCCCGGTGTAGAGTCCGATCTGAGAACCCCTGTAAGGACTGTTCTTGAAGATCTCATCCATCACTTTGGCTTCCACCAGATGGAGTTGCACGGGGTGACGAAGGCGAATCTTGAAAAAGGAGTTGAGCTGGACCAAGACATCTTTGAGGATATCATCTGCTCGAGCCTGAGTCTTGATTTTCTCGTAGGGATCGGGCCCCTTGCGGTTGGGGATCTGGGCCGAAGCGACGCTCAGGAGCAGCAAGCAGCAACAAAGCAGGCGAATGGGCATACTCCTTGCTTCGCGACCGAGGATTTGTTTCATTCCCAATGGCGTGATCCGTTTTCAGGGCTGAGGGGTCTCCCTCTCCACCAGATGAAAGGGAACCATCGAGGGGGGGCTGACCACCTGACCCGAGAGGTGGTAGCCCTTTTCCTCCAGGGCCTGGCGGTAAATGGCCTTGAGAGGTTGATTCGTTTCCCAAACGGCCTTGAGGTCAAAGCTCTTGAGGACGTTAACGAAATACTCCCCCGTCAAGGCTAGACCTGTCACGTCGTGTCCCTCCACCACCAGATCGAGGTCGGAGTTGGCTCCGAAGCGGCCTTTGACGAGGCTCCCGCCGACGTAGGTGGCGCCACGTTGATTGACGTGTTTCAACAAAACTCGGGCGTCGGCATCGAGCCGGTCCACCTTTTCGAAAACTTCCTGGTCCGTGTAAGGATGCTCCAGGTCGCGTTGGACTTTGCTCGTCCAGCGCTCGGCTGGTTGGGCGGCCTCCTGGATCAGGCAGCTTGCCACATTCTCGCGGAGAAGATGGTGGCCGTCGAGGGGGATCCCGCCCTCGCTCATAAGCTTTAGCGCCTGACGGTAAGCGGGGTGGGAGGTTAGTCTAATCGGGTAGGTTGGAACTGTCCCGCCAATGGATACTCCATCCTGACTCGTCGCCACTATCCTGATGACCCCAGCGACTCTCTGGCCCGGAAACGTATCGCCGATCCTGCTCCAGACCGTGTTCTGACTCTTCATAACGGCACACGGCCACGCCATCGGCATGCTCGACCACGACCTGGTTGTGGCGATGGTCCCAAGCGATGCTGGTCAGAGGCTGGTCGTTGGTGCCGAGCTTCTCTGTGCCCAGGAAGACGGGACCTGCCAGGGCCAGCGAAACCTGAAGAGCAGAGTTCTGCGCGGCCGAGATGATGAGAGTTCGGCCATCTTCCTCGAGGTTGGCGAAGATCGGGCAGGGCACACCATAGCGACCTTCGCCCCCCTGGATTGTGGTGATGTCCTCTCGAATAGAGTGGGTGACGCGCAGCGAGCCGTCGCTGCTGTGAGCGTCGTGTCTGGCGACCTGACGCTCTCGATCGTATTCGGTTGAAAGCCTTCCTCCCCTGAGCTGATAACCTGGGCCAACGGCCGTACCTGCATTCATGACAACCTCTCTCTCTCGACTGGCCGGACCCTTGAAGTGTAGCAGTTGAAGCCTAAAAAAACCTTAAGAGAAGTGTGTTCTGCCAGTGGGTGCTGAAAGGATCCGGGAAGCACGGACTTGTTGCCTATGCCATACCGGGACCCAAGCGCGATCGGCTCGGTGGACCGGTCGATAGGTCACGGCTATCAAGCGTCGCCTCCCCCAAAAAGCTGACCGGTTGCGGACAACCTTCGCTTCTGTCTCGACTTGGCAGTTGGTGGTCAAGTCAAAGTGGAGTTCGAACTCTGTTCCCGGTCGGAGGTACTCCCCCAGGTCGAGGAGGGCTCCCCCTGGACAAAAGTCGATAGCGTGGCAGCGCCGAAGTTGCTCACCGGGTTCGAGGCGATACCAGCACGGTATGGCTCTCACCAGTCTCTTAAAACGCCGTCGGTCGCCAGGCTTTCTCACACTCATCGGTCCTCCTAATCGTAGGATATCGCCTCGGCGGAGGGTAGACGAACCTCGGTCGCATCAGGGCGGGGCATCCTTCTGGCGAACTTGGGTCAGGCGGAGTCGTCGGGCACATTCACCCTGGCCGCTGAGAAAGCCTTAGACAAGCTAGCGAGATTTCAGCTGCCCGACCCCTCTCTGTGGCTCACCAAGGTGTTTCAGGCGGCCCACCAGGCCGGAGCCTCTCACCATCGGTCTCCGGTCGGCCGTGCTTTCCCAGGGAATGACTCTCAGCCTGGGCTGTCGACCCGCCTCGGACCAGGTGGGTGGATTCATGTTCACTCAGGAGAAGTTTGACCATCTTGAGTCCCCTCAGGAGATTCCCGCGGACTCCGTGTGGATACTTTTGAAACGGCCTTCCTTGTGGACCGGCTGGCGGGATGAGAAGGCCCACCTTCTTGAGCGGGCTTTTTCCTCGGTTGACTTGAAGATTGACGACCAAGAGCCTCAGGATGAGCCCACACCGGTGGACCCTCAGGGAGCGCTGTTTCAGAGCGTGCGGGCCAATTTTCGGGGTCAGGTGGGAACGGCCTGTGAGTCGCGAGGAGTTCATTACCGGTTCTGGGACTTCCGTGAAACTCGACCCGACCACGACAAGAGCTTCATAGCCTGGGCCAAAGATGGTGCTCTTGTGGATTATCCGGTTATCTTTTCCAGCCACCATTTCGCCCTTCAGGTGGTCGTCAGCGCCGACCATCTCGAAACGGATCTTACCGGCTGGCAACTGCGACACCAGCCAGGGGACCAGGAGCGGCTCTGTTTCGCAGCCGATTTTGCTTTGGCGTTCCTGAAAGAGAAACTGGACTACCAGGCTGACGAGATGGACTATCCCCGTGACCTGTTAAAGGCCCGCCGGCGGGGAGCTGTGACAGGAGGCGTTCTGTTGGCGGCGTCGGGTTTGGCGATCTACGGTCTGTCGCCTTCGCATATGGCTCTGGCCTATGAATTGAAATACCATCTTTGGAGCGTGGGTCAGTGGCTGATGGCCGCCAGTCCTTATCTGTCGGGCTTTATGGGACTTTGTTGGTTGAGTGCCCGCACGACCGAGAAGAGAATCGTCACCTCGCGTCGCGACGACCTCCGCCTTTTCGCTGCCGGCTGGGCCAGAAGGGTGAGAGAGTGGCGTCCTGACGACCCTCTGATGCTAGAGGCTGGACTCCCTTTCGATGACGAGTCTATGGTCACGGACGCTCTCCTCTACCGCCCCACCGCTCGGGAGATGCTGGCCGAGCGTCTCCAGCAGTTACCCGATAGTGAGCCGTAGGTTTCAGGAACGCTTCGGGGGAAGAGAGACCTGCTTCAGGATGACCCGGATCAGGGCTTCGATCTCCTCCCCGCCAGCCACCGGGGGGGTGAGGATGGTGCCGGTCCGGTCGACCAGGAGCGCCCCCGGCGTTGGCGACAGAAATCGCTTGAAGTCGTTGCTTGAGACAGGGAGACTAGTGGGGTCCTCGTCGGGCATCGAGTCGACCGCTTCTCGGATTTCCACAATCCTCAGGTCGGCAGCGATTCTGTCTCGATATTGGGCTAGGGAATCTTTGAGTTGCCGACAGGGTCCGCAGCGCGGGGAGGTCAGGAACAAAAGGGACTTGTCCTGGTCGGGTAAGACGTCTTGCAACCAGGTCCCGTTGTCCAGCTGTAAGGCCGGAATTCTCTGGCCAACTCTGAGCCGATTCAGCTTGGTCTCTCGTTCTTTCTGCATTCGCTTGGCCACCAAGTAGTTCACCCCCGCGGCTGACAGATAGGTGACCAGGGCGGTTGCCAAGGGGAGTCGATACACCGGCAGGACGAAGCCCACCAGGGATAAACCGGCCAGCCCCAGAGCTCTGATGAAAGTCCAACTTGAGACTGGTTCAGAATGGACTGCCCCGAAACAGTTGCAAGGTGGGGCTTTATCCTGACGGAGAAGATTGGCGATTCCTAGGCTAAACACCAGAAAAAGCCCAGCCAGTCCAGCGCACGCCCACGTTGCGGTCGGGTTGAGCAGAACGGCCAGGCTCAAAGCGATCTCGAAAGCCGGTAACAGTCGGGCGGCAGGGTCCACCCAGCGAGAAGGAAGACCGAAATCGGCCATCGCCTGTCGACCTCCTGCGGGGTCGACCAACTTGCCCAAGCCCGAAATCAGGGTGACGGCGGATAGCGCTAACCGAAGGGCAAGATTGAGAAGTTCGGCCTGCCCCAGGGAACCAGATAGAACAAGAGCTGTAATCATGAGGAAACAGGTTTTGCACCGTCGGCCGAGAACCTTCCGCCGCTATGATATCTCTTGAGTGCTACGGCCACGTTTTTACGGTTGAGGGCCCACCGGAATGTGCAGCCCTGCTTGGCGACCATGGCTTTTCGGTTCGGCCCTCGGTTGCTGAGGACCAAGCGTTGGTCGCCTTTCGTTTGGATCCTCAGGGAGACTACTACGACCTCTACCACGGCCCAGCCCGTAGCTCGCGCCAGCAGCCTCTTGCGGTCTTATGCGAGATCATCGCCTCACGAGTCCATTCTCGGGTCAGTTTTGAATGCAGTAACCTGACCTTTTTGCGAGCCGAGGTGGTGAAGTGGCAGGAGAAGGCTTTGGTATTGGCCGGTTCCACCCTGACCGGAAAGAGCCGAATGGCTCAAGCCCTGATGGCCGAGGGAGGGAAAGTCTGGTCTCGTCATTTTGCGGTGGTAGACGATGAGGGGCAAGTTTTGCCCTATCCTGCAACGAAACTTCCGTCTCAGGGCTTGGAAGTGGAAGGCCTTTTTCAGGTCACTTTTGAGCCGGGCTCGGATTGGCAGGTTGACCGACCCTCACCGGGTCAAAGCGCCCTCCAGCTTTTTCCCCTGGTCTCAGGTTCGGAAGAGGCAGTGCCGCAAGCTCTACCTCGGCTGGCCAAGATGTGTCAGGCGAGTCAGCTCTTCGCCCACGGTCAAAGAGGCGAGGCTGAGCAGGTCTTAACGGTTTTCAAAGAGGTCGGGTAGAGCTTCTACGATCTGTTGAGCCAGAAACGAGGGGCTGTCCCGAAACGGGAGGCGTTCGCGAGCGACCGCCTTGATAGCCGAACAGGTGTTGCGGTAGGCGTCCGTGCGCAGCAAGGAAGGCTGCTTCTCGATCGTTTCTTGGAGAGTCTTGAGGGCCAGGTAGCGGAAGCCATCGTGGTTGCAAGGGTGGAGAATTTTGGGGAGTTCTTTCGGGTTTTCGATCACTGTTCGCTGGAATTCAGCCCGCACCTCACGGGGCACCTGGCCCATTTTGAAGTGGGCCCAAGTCGGTAGACTCAATTTTTTTTCGAGCTCCTCGTCCGGGATTTCGACCTTCACCGAGAGGTTGTGGGCGTTGGGCTGTTCGTCATCGAGTTGGGCCCGCTGTTCGGGGACGATGCCGTCCTGGGGGTTGGTCACGCTGACGACCGTCAGGTCTGGCCTGAGAGTCTTTTCGGCGACATACTGCTCGAAGAAGTCGGCTCCCTCCATCACTTGCTCGTAGCCCGGTTTCAGGGCGTGGATGAGAGGATTGTTCAGCATCGTCCAGGTCAGCATTCCGTTGCGCCAAGCCAGTTGGGACATCTTCTTGAGGTTCGAGTAGCCGGCGCGGTAAAACGGGTTGAACAGAGCCGTCTGATGGAACGGATTGCTCTCCAGGGGCCGGAGCACGGTTTTGTCATGCTGAGCGAAGGGAAGGTCGAGGAGAGCCGGGGGGGCGGGGTTCTCCATTCCTCGGCCCACTGGCGATGAGACGACCACGCCCAGAGAGACCCCGATGCCCGCGTCATAGGCGAAGGGATTCTGGTCGTCGAGTCCCTTCTTGGGATTGAGAGCCAGGGTGTAAGCCGCAAACCCTCCAGCGCTATGGCCCAGAACCACGGCTTTAGGAACCAGGCTGTCCACCAATTCGGCGGCTACTTTGGCACACAGGGTCGAGCGCTTGTCTTGCCCCCTCGCGAAACTGGTGGCCTCGACTTGTTTGGCTAGATCAGTCTCAAGCTGGTCGAGTCGACGGCTCAAGCTAGCTAGAAGCTCCTTTTCCGGCCGGGCCAGAATCTGTCCGACTCTCTCCACTAGAGAGGGAAGGAACTCCTCGATTTCGGCAACGGCCGAGTCGGGCTCTCCGTAGAGGTCGGACTCAAGCAAGAAAAAGTCTTGAAGCTCCTGGCCTTCCTGACGGTCTCTCAGGCGCTCGAGGACCTCCCGTCCAACGGCCAAACGGTCACGGTTGACCCGAGTTGACAGGATTTGAACAGACTCCTCCATCGGAGCGCCGTCTCGAATGCCGACATGGGTATGCAGGTCGGCCGGGTAGCCCATCTCGAGGGCCAGGTCTCGAAAAGCGCTGATGCTCGTTTGGTCAGCGAGGGTGCCGTGCAGGATGACTACGGGTCTCGTATTGCGCGCCCGTTTGCACCAGGGGGGCGTCTCCACGGGAGGGAAAACCGGCTCGACGCCGCTCGGGACAAAGGTGTCGATCGGGCCGTTGTCGCGCCCAGGGCCCGCAGGGTAGGCTGCCTTGGCTCGGCCTGAGACTTTGGCTGTGAACGGATTAAGCTTCATTCCTGCTAGCTTATGCCAGCCTCGCCATCAGAAGCTTTAGAGAGTTGTGTCTTTCTCGCTGTAACGGTCCGTTGTAATATTCTGGCGAGAAAATGTTACAGTTTGGAAATCCTGGCTGGCCCGATTTTGTCTTCAACACACTACGCTCGGAGATACTCAAGTCAGAACAACGCCTGAGGCGTCAAGGAGGCCAGATGAAAACCACTTCGAGAAACTTTGAGCGTAACTCTTACCCCAACGACTTGGCTTCGTTTCAAAAAGTGGCTCGCCTGGCTCGCAGCCTGCGAGAGTTCGGTCTTCCGCCGGCAGAGCGACTTCGTCTCCTTTCCGAAGCTTGCCAAAAGGCGTGTTCTCCTGTGAGCAAAATGTGTATCTGCAACCGAGCCTGATCTCTTGGCTTAAATTGATCACCAGAAAGGCCAGGGCCAGCAACACGGCCAGGGCGGGGGTGACTGGACCGGTGACGATTTGAGTGAGAGTCATCAGCAGGCGCGTGGGACTATGACTTCCGGCTTGACCCGGGTGGCTTTCAGTGTCGCCGGTTTGCCCATCGAACTCAACTTTTCGGGCCCAGCCAAGCCATGCCTCTCGCCTTTGAGTTCTCTTTCAGGGCTCTGTCGTAGCCTACTCGCGCAAAGGAGTTAACACGCCATGATGACTACTCTGTTCATTGGTGGTTCCAACCCTATCTCGTCTCGCAACCTGAACCGCACTGCCCCCGAGGCCGCTCCCCAAGAGGATAGTTCGGAAATCTCTTGGAGTTCGGTCGAGACCGTTGCTCAGGGAGCCGCTATCGCCGGCGGTGCTGCCGTGGCTTTCGCTTTCGGTGTCCCTGCCTTTATCGGTCTTGGCATCGGCGGTCTAGTGGGAGCTGGCCTGGGGGCCGTTTCTAATGCTGTGAGGAATTTCGACATCTATGGTGGTGGCGATATGGATCTCGGTCTAGGCGCTCGCCGGGGCGCTGCCTCGGGTGCTCTGATCGGAGCTGGACTCGGAGCCGGAGCCGGAGTCGGAGCCGTCGCTGGTGTTGGGCTGCTAGGAGCTGCTGTAGTGGGAGGAGCCTCAGACCACTGGCTGTCGGTCAGGCGCACGTCGATCACTTTGTCACCGGGGAACTGGCTCTGCCATTGGCTGCGAACAGCAGATTTGAGGCTGGCTGCGTCGCCACCCCGATAGGCATCGGCGGGAACCTGATTGGAGGCAATGATCTTGACCCGGAAGCGTTCCTTGGTAGCCGCCAATCGTTTCTCTCCAGCAGCCAGTTTCGCCTCGGCTCCGCTAGTCTCGCCAGGTTGAGCCACGGTCTTCCATTTTCGAGCCGGATTCGGGCGTAGTCCAGTTCCCGTTCCACGTTGGTTTCCCAAGCGCTATAAGCGCCAGTCCGTTCCAGGTCTTTGGCGTAGTCTTCGGCTTTCTGGAGGTGATTGTTGACCAGGGGCGGTAGCCGGCGCTTCAACTTGGAGGCTGTGTTTTGGACCGCCTCGAGGTTCCTCTCAGCCTGCTCGGCTGCTGCCCTCAGGTCAAAAGTTTCGCGACTCGAGGTAGTCAGGAGAGGAGCGTACTTCTGGCGAAGGTGGGTTCGGGCTTCCAGGCCCACGCGATAGCTCTCGAGGAGCTTGTCGTTATCGGTCACGTTGATCAGGTAGGCGTTGAAGTCGTGGAATAGCCGGGCCAGGTTTTCAAATTCCTGCTTAGCAGCCTGCCCTGCCGGACTATTTGCGGCCGTGGCGGCTTTTTCGAGAAAGGTCTCCTTCTCTTTCACCTTCAGCCGGAGTGAGACGAAAGTCTGACGCATTTGGGTCAGGCGGGATTTTTGGGAACGAGCTGGTTCACTGGAGTAGGAGTCGAGCAAGCCCTCGGCTTTGCTCAGTTGGGTCTCGGCCTTTTCCAGCTTGAGGTTCCAGGAGTTCAAGACCGACTCGTTCAGGCTGGTTTCGGATATCTTTGGGTTCGGTCCAACGACCGTTTGGCTTTATGAATGTCGGATTTCTCGCTGGCCCAAGTGGTGGCCAAGAGAAGGAACGAAAGACAGATGATGATGAGTTGGGTATTTCGCATGGACCCCTAGACGAGGTCCGGCTGAACTTTATTCCACTTTGCTTCAAAACTTTTTTCTGGTTGGGTCTTTCGGCAGGATGACAGTGGTGGTCGTCCTAACCCCCGATTGGTGAAACGACTTATTCTTGGCTGCTTTTTTCTGCTGGTGACTTTCAGCTTTGCCCTTGAGGGCGGTCCGAAGGTCCCATCTCCGTTGGTGGTCGCTCATCGGGGAGCCAGCGGCTACTTGCCAGAACATACCCTGGCCAGTTATGAGCTAGCGATCGAACAGGGGGCGCACTATATCGAACAAGACCTTGTTCCAACGCGAGACGGTCATCTGATTTGCCGTCACGAGAACGATTTGACCCAAACGACCGACGTGGCCGACCACCCCGAGTTCCGGCAACGCAAAGTCACTAAAGAGATCGACGGAAGGAAGGTGACGGGCTGGTTTTCAGAAGACTTCACCCTGGCCGAGATCAAGATCTTGCGGGCGCGAGGGCGAAACCGAGAGAGCTCTCGTTTTGATGGACAGTATCTTATCCCCACCTTCGATGAAGCTCTCGAGCTGGCCCGGCGTTCGAGTCAAGACCGCGAGACTCCCGTGGGGCTCTACCCTGAACTCAAGCATCCCAGCTATTTTCGTGCTCTGGGGCTGCCACTTGAGGAAAGGCTCTTGGAGCGACTGGAGCAGGCCGGCTACAACCGGGCCGACGCACCCGTGATCATCCAATGTTTCGAGGTGAGCAGTTTGCGCAAGCTCAACGCCTTAACCCCGCTACCTCTGGCCCAACTGCTCTCTTATCAGGGGTCACCCCAGGATCAGATCGAAATGGAAACGGGCTTGACCTATGCCTCCATGGCAAGCCCCGAGGGTCTGGCTCAGATCGCAACCTATGCCGAGATCGTGGCTCCCTCCAAGTATCAGATTTTCCCCCCCGGACCCGACTGGTCGCTTCCGACCGAGGCCACCCGCCTGATCGAAGATGCCCATGGTTGCGGTCTTCAGGTCCACGCCTATACTTTTCGAGCTGAGAATTCCACCCTTCCGCCCGGGTTTCGACGGGGAGAAGACTCAGACAACGGCGACCTCGCGGGGGAGGTCGCCGTCTATCGTAAGGCCGGCTTGGACGGATTTTTCGCCAACCATCCTGACCTGGCTCTCGAAGGTCTTGAGGTCAGGCCTCGATAACGAAGTCGCGGATGCTTTTACCGTCGAAGTCGGACACGGTGATGGAGCCGCCGGGTTGCTGGTAGTAGGAGATCCGTCGGTGACCGACGGTTTCACCTTTCACATCCTCGGTGGTCACGGCATACGAGAGGTAGGTGTCTCTGCGGTCCAGTTCACGGGTTTCTTTGGTGCTGTTGTGCGGGCACTCGGCTTTGGTCCAGACTTCGGTCCGGACCAGCACGTCGCTTGAGTTGGTGCGAGCGTCGACGAGTGTTTCATCTAGAACGTCGGCCTGGGCATTCAGCGACTGGCGAAGTAGGCGGTGGCCTTCTCGCCGACCCGGTCGACCCCCAAAGCCAGGCCCTCTCGGTCAGGCTGGCTCAGCTTGGTTGGGACGACCAGACCAGAAGTATTTTCAGGAAGGTCGTGAGGGTTGTCCATGATGTCATCGTTGACCGAAGCCACCACCTCCAACAGAGTCATCCGTTCGCCTGTCTCGGGGTGGTCGTGCATCTTGTAGAGTTCCGGCTCCTCGAAACCCTGAGCGATGAGGATATGGGTCAGAGTTCGGTTGGTGCTGTCGCCATTGGTCCACTGGTCGGAGGTGACTTGAGTGGTATCAAAGCCCAAAGACCGGTAGTCGTCTCCGTCATAGGCCAGTTCGCTA
>CAYRFU010000168.1:0-15767 GCA_964423525.1 uncultured Burkholderiales bacterium
GCCCCCTTCAGGTCAGTGGACCCGCTGCAGGTCTCGCGGTAATCGTGTGGGAGCTGATCCAGACGCACGGACTGGCCACCCTCGGAATCATTGTGATGCTAGCCGGTCTTTTCCAACTGGCGGCGGGCCTTCTCGGCCTGGGGCGCTGGTTCCAGGCCGTTTCTCCGGCCATCATCAAAGGGATGCTAGCCGGAATCGGCGTGCTCATCTTCTCCAGCCAGTTCCATGTCATGGTCGACGACAAACCCCGAGGGGAAGGCTGGGAAAACCTGTTCTCGATTCCTGAAGCGATTTACAAAGGGATCTTCCCTATGGATGGCAGCAGCCATCACCTGGCCGCCATGATCGGCGTCGGAACTCTGGTGATCCTGGTGCTCTGGAATCAGTTCAAACCCGAGAAGCTGAAACTGCTCCCAGCTCCTCTGCTGGCCGTCATCGCGGCCACCGCAGCAGCGGTCGCCTGGAACCTCCCTATCAACAGAGTGGCGGTTCCCGCCAACGTCGGCGAGATGATCAGCTTGCCCACGATGGAGAGCTTCACCCAGATCGGGAGTCTTGACATCCTGCTAGCAGCCCTGGCGGTGGCTTTCATAGCCAGCGCTGAGACGCTCTTGTGCGCCACCGCTGTCGACCAGCTTCACGACGGCGCCCGCACCAACTATGACAAAGAGCTAAGGGCCCAAGGCGTCGGCAACCTGGTTTGCGGCGTTCTCGGAGCGCTGCCGATGACGGGGGTTATCGTGCGCAGCTCAGCCAACGTAGAAGCTGGCGGAAAAACCCGAATGTCGGCCTTCTACCACGGCTTCTGGCTCCTGGGCTTCGTGCTCTTGCTCCCGTCTGTGTTAGAGATGATTCCCACTGCTAGCTTGGCCGCCATCCTGGTTTACATCGGCTATCGCCTGGTGGACCTCAAAGTCATCAAAGAACTGAAGAAATACGGCTGGAGTGAGGTTGGGGTCTACCTGGCCACCGTGGTGACCATCGTGGCCACCGACTTGCTCACGGGCGTCCTGGTCGGGTTAGGCCTCTCCCTGGCTAAGACCCTCTACGCCCTCAGCCACCTGGAAATTCGCCAAGACGAGAGTCAGGGCCAGATCGAGGTCCACCTCGAAGGGGCCGCAACCTTCTTGAGCTTACCGAAACTGGCAACAGCTATGGAGAGCTTGCCGGCAGGACGCCAGGTCAAAGTGCACTTTGAGCATCTGAACCTGGTGGACCACGCCTGCATCGACTTCCTGACGAATTTCGACAGGCTTTACACCAACGCCGGCGGAACTCTTGAAATACAATGGAAAGAGCTGACCAGCCGAACCAACCGAGTGCCTCTCAAAGCAGCGAGCTAATCGCCGAGGGGCTCACCCTGAGAGCACGGCTAGCCTTACTCCTGGCAGCCGTGCTTTGTGTTTGTTTCAGCCTTTTCGGTTGGCTCCACTACGAAAACATGCATTTGGCTCTGCTCAAAGAGGTCGACGAGACCCTGGTGTTGCGAGCCGGAACCGTGGCCGAGTTGTTGTCCGAGTCGGGGGTTACTCAAGCCCGCCAGGCAGCCAAGCTCAATCTCGATGATAGCACCGCCTTCGAACTCGACTCGGCCCCTGAGGTCTATGTTGAATTGATCGAGCCCGGTGGCCGGATCGTGAATCGCTCCTCTAACCTCCACGGCTTGAGTCTTCCCACCCCCGAGGTCCTAAAAGAGACGTCGGTCACTATCGTGAGGACCGAGAGCGGTCTGCGGCTGCGACGGATGGTCGTGCCTTTTATGGTAGGACAGAACCACATCCTGAGTATCGTAGTGGGCGAGTCTTTGCAGCTTCTCGATGCAGCCCTTTCGAGGGCTGCTCAGCGAACGGTGGCTATCGGACTTCTCACTTTACTGCTGACTTTTTATTTTTGCGGCTTGGCCTTGAATCGAGGACTCACCCCCCTGGCCCGTCTTGCCAATACCATCGAGACCATCACCCGAACCGGAGATCTGTCACGCCGAGTACGGGTCACGTCAGACGCTGGCGAGATCGGAAAGGTTGCCCATTCCTTCAACGTGCTCCTCGACCGAGTGGAGGACGTGCTGGACACTCAAAAGGAGTTTTTGGCCGACACCTCTCACGAGCTCCGCAATCCCCTGACCGTGATTCAGACCGACTTGGACTTGCTGGGCCGAGAGCTCGACGAACAGACTCGAAAGGAGGTCGCAGAAGAAGCTTCACGGGAGACCCGGAGAATGATTCAACTGGTCTCAGACCTCCTCCAGCTTTCCTGGGCCAAGACTGAGATCGACCTGCGGGAAGAAATGATTTCTTTGACCGCTCTGACCCGTCGCACGGTGGAACGAATGCAACCTCTGGCCCAAAACGTCGACCTGACCTTCGAGGATTCCCCTGAAGTCGACCTGTTGGCCGACCCCAGTCGAGTGGAACAGATCCTGGTCAACCTGATCTCGAACGCGCTCCGTCACACCCCGGGTGGCAGAGTGAAAGTCAGAATCTTTGTGGACGCCGGTCAGGTCTATGTGGAGGTCGAGGACACCGGCTGCGGCATCGCCCGGGAGCACCAGGAGAAAATCTTCCAACGGTTCCACCGGGTGGATAAGTCTCGCTGTCGCGAATCGGGGGGAACGGGACTGGGTCTGCCCCTAGCCCGAGCGCTAGCCCGCGCTCACGATGGTGATGTGACTGTTCGCAGTAGCCCCGAAATCGGCTCGACTTTCACTTTCCAGATACCTCTCGAATCAATCGAGTCGTAACACATAACCCACCCCACGAACGGTCTGCAAAAGGCGAGCCCTCTTGTCAAACTCGGTTTTGTCTCGAAGCTGGCGCACGAAAACATCGACCACATTGGAGCTGCCTTCGTGATCGTAACCCCAAACCTCCTCAAGAATCTGCTCACGAGTCAGCACCTGCCTGGGATGCCGCAGGAAATACTCCAGCAGGGAGAATTCCCTCGGAGTCAGCTGAAGAAGCTCCCCAGCTCGCCGGACCTCACGAGTCCGACTGTCGAGCTCGAGATCTTCAAAAGTGAGAGCAGTTGGAGTCAAAGCCTCGGTAGGGGCGATTCTAGCCCGTCTCAGGAGGGCCCGAATCCGGGCCAGCAGTTCGGGAAGTTCAAAAGGCTTCACCAGGTAGTCATCGGCCCCTCGTTCTAAACCGGTAACTCGGTCTTCAAGACTATCCCTGGCGGTCAGCATCAAGATCGGAACGTCACTTTCCTGACGCACTTTCTCGGCCAGCTGGAAACCATCCATGCCGGGCAACATCACATCGAGGATCAGAAGTGAAGGGCTGCGACTCATCGCCTCGAGAGCCGTCTGACCGTCGGCCGCTGTCTCAACCTCGAAGCCTTCGAAAGCTAGACGGCGGCGAACGGAGGCCGCTACCGCTGGGTCGTCTTCGACCAGCAAAATCCGTTGCTTATCCACCTTAGGACTGTTCGGTTCTCGCCCGCCTCTACCTGTTGAAAAGAGATGGAACCGAACCAAAACTTTTTATTGCAAAGTTGTTTGCATTGAAGTATGATCTAACAAGAAAACTAGGAGGACCTATGAAACTTCCCTTCTCTTTCCTCTTTGCAGCGCTGGTTCTGGCTTTGGCCGGGGAACTTCTCGTCGTCGAGCATCTACCCGGAATCGGCTGGCTTCTCTTAAGCCTGTTGGCTATCGGCCTGGTTGAGTTCTTGAGAGTTCGACTGGAACGCGAGGCTACCGCCTGGTCTGGAGCCCTCTGGCTCGCTCCCCTTGCTTTCTCCTGGGCTGTCGTCTGGCAAGACTCTGACGTCGTTCGAGACCCATCTGGAGATGGCCCGCCAGGGCGAACGGGTTGTCGATACGGTTTACCTGAAGAAGCTCTCCACTGACGCTTTGCCGGTGCTAACGCGGCTTCTTGAGGACTCCGATCCTAAAGTGCGCCGACTGGCCGGACGCCTCATTCCCGTCATCTCCCGTCGCGGCCGCTCGACAGGCTGGCCGTCCTTCAACTTCTCTCGCCGCCAGGCGACTAGGCGACCCATTCAAGTGGCGAGGCGCTAGAATGCCTCATCTTAGGGGTTCTCGGGATCGCCGTCGCCACCATCGTTCTAGCGGCCTTTCTCCCCATCTACGCCATGGTCTCGGCCCAACTGTAGAAGCCGCTGGCCGACACTCGCCCCAGCTCAGGACTGAAGACTTGCAAAGAATCAACGGATGGCCCAGACGTCAACCCTCACAACATCTTGCAGCCTCACACTTACACTGTTGACAGTTAAACTGGAAAGGAGTAAAATCGTGGTAGGTGAATGTGAAGTGAACGTCTCGTGGCTCAATACAAGCGAACAGAAGCCCGTCATCCTGCCTCGAAGATCGATGCCGGGTAGACCGAAACCGGCAGCGCCTCCTTTGGGTTTAATTCCTCAGACTGAAAAGCGACTCGGTCGGACCTTACCGCGTCGTTTATCGAAACCCGCTAGTTGAACTGGAGGCCACCAATGCTCAAAAAGACCGTCCCGAGGTTCCGTAAGACTGTCCGCCCCATCCGCCGACCCGCTGTTGTCAGGTCGACAGAAGCGAAAACCTCCCCTCTTGACCAACTACTACGTCGTCCCAAGAGGCCAGCCTGAGAGTTCACCACATAAACTGCCTGCGGCCGGCCACCGGCCGCTTTTTTTATTCCTGATTCTCGACGGCCGGAGGAGGGCGCCCCAAAAGAGGGGAACGGACACCAGAGACTTGAACGTGTCTCAAAAATAGGGCATACTGGAGCGGTGACTCGAAAGTTTGTTCTGATTACCAGCCTGCTTTGGATCCTACAAAGCCCAGTTTCAGCTGAAGCCGGCAAGATAGAGCACTCGTTAGAACCAGGTGAGACTCGAGCCCGAATCGCAGAACGCTACGGCGTGCCTGAAGGAAACGTGGACTGGGGACCCAGCCTCGAGCCAGGTAAGGCCGTCGAGGTCAAACCGGGGCCTGAGGGGTGGCCCGAACATCAGATTCAAAAAGGCCAAACGTTATGGGCTATCTCTCGCCAGTATGACGTGACTCCTGAGCAGCTCCGACAGGCCAACAGGTTGGAAGGCAACGCTATCAAAGCCGGCCAAAAACTGTTTGTGCCAGTGCCTCGCCAGAGCCTTCGAAGCTGGGTCAAAGTCCGACTAGAAGACGGCACCAGCGGATGGGTCGAAAGGCGCCACCTGATGCAGGGTAGCTTTCAACCGACCGGACCAAGAACAATCCTGGCCCTGGCTCGACGCTGGCTGGGAACGCCTTACAGCTGGGGCGGACAAACTCCCAACGGGGCCGACTGCTCAGGGTTCGTTCACGAAGTCTACCGACTGGCAGGCTACAGTATCGCGCGCACCGCCGACAAGCAGTTTGAGGAAGGTCAGCGAGTTGAGCGACAAGACCTCGAACCCGGTGATCTGGTCTTTTTCGAAACCTACGCGAAAGGGGCCTCCCACGTTGGCATCTACGCTGGGGGAGACACCTTCCTCCACGCCTCCTCCCGTCACGGAGTGACCGAATCAAGCCTTCAGGAAGACTATTATCAGCAACGTTTTCTGGGAGCACGAAGGATCCGCTAGGATGCCGGAGTTGCCCGATGTGGTCGTCTACTTAGAGGCTCTCGAGCGTCACTCAGTAGGTCAGCCGTTGGAGAGGATTGAAGTGGCCGACCCCTTTATCCTTCGTTCGGTCGACCCTCCTCCCTCAGCTTTTCAAGGTCAACCGGTAGTGGCTGTCAAGCGTCTGGGGAAACGCATTGTGCTGGAGGTCGAGGGGGAACTGTTTGTCGTCATCCACCTGATGATCGCTGGCCGTCTGCGCTGGCGCAAGAGCGGCACGAAGCTACCCAAGCGTAACGGCCTGGTGGCTTTCGACTTCCCCAACGGACGGCTCTTTCTTACCGAGGCAGGCAAAAAGAGGAGAGCGCGAATGCATCTGGTGCGAGGCCGAGAGGGACTGGCCGAGCACGACCGAGGGGGCCTGGAGATCCTTTCGGCTAGCCTACAGCAGTTCCAAGACACCTTGCGTTCTCGCAATCACACTCTTCGTCGAGCCCTGACGGACCCCAGAATGTTCTCAGGCATCGGCAACGCGTATTCTGATGAGATCCTCCAGCCCGCCTCTCCCCTATGAAGCTTAGCCAGAAACTCACCGACCAGGAGGTCGAGCGCCTCTACCACTCCATCCATACTGTGCTAAACCTGTGGTTGAAGCGTTTTCGCGAAGAAGTAGGAGAGGGATTTCCGGAAAAAGTGACTGCCTTTCGTCCCGAGATGGCCGTCCACGGGAAGTATCAGCAACCGTGCCCCGTGTGTGAGGATCCGGTTCAAAGAATCCGCTACGCCGAGAACGAGACCAACTACTGTCCCACTTGCCAGACGGGTGGGAAACTTCTGGACGACCGATCCCTGTCAAGATTGCTCAAAAAGGACTGGCCCCGCACCCTGGAGGAACTCGAATTCCAGCAGAGGGCTCGCGGCCAATAAGCCGAAGGGCCGGCCCATGAAACCCACTCTGTTAGTCTTGGCAGCAGGTCTCGGCAGCCGCTACGGCGGTCTCAAACAGGTTGAACCGGTCGGTCCCAGCGGTGAAATCATCCTGGAGTATTCGGTTTACGACGCCCTCCAGGCAGGCTTCTCCCGGGTTGTCTTCGTCATTCGCAAGGATATCGAGAAAGACTTTCGCGACTGCATTGGCTCCCGACTAGAAGGGAAGGTCGACATCGACTACGTCTTTCAGGAGCTGACCTCGGTGCCAGAAAGTTTCAAAGTGCCCGCGGGTCGCCGCAAGCCGTGGGGCACCGGCCACGCCATCCTGGTAGCGAAGGAAGCTATCAAGACGCCCTTCGCGGCCATCAATGCTGACGATTTCTACGGTCGAGCAGCCTTCCAGTTGGTGGCCGAGGAGCTAGCCTCCCGGCAGCAGAATCGCTACGCCATGGTGGGATTCACCCTTCGCAATACTCTCTCCGAATATGGCTCCGTCTCAAGAGGTCTGTGTCAGCTCAACGAGGACGGTTTTCTTGAGTCGGTGGTCGAGCACCCCACGATCTTCCAGCGGGGAGAAGGCGCTCTTTCGGAAGGCCAAAACCTGACCGGGGACGAGACCGTCAGTATGAACCTGTGGGGCTTCCAGCCGAGTCTCTTCGGCCACCTCGAGACTCAGTTCGAACAGTTCCTAGAGGAGCGGGGCCAGCAAGAGAAGTCCGAGTTCTATATCCCCTCGGTGGTCGATCGCCTCATTCAAGAAGATCAGGCCGAGGTGCGAGTGCGAACCAGTCCCGATCGTTGGTTTGGCGTCACCTATCCTGAAGACAAGCCCGTGGTGGTGGAGGGCATCCAGACCCAGGTCGGACAGGGACTTTATCCGGAGAGTCTGTGGAACTAGAGGGAGTTCTCCGGGCCTTCTTTCCCGACCAGAATCCTCTCGCCATCGAGCCGTTCGGGAGCGGTCATATTAACCGCACCTATCGGGTCGAGACCGAAGACCAGATGCTGGTGCTGCAGAAGCTCAACACGGATGTCTTTCAAAACGCCGAAGGACTGATGACCAACATGGTTCGAGTCTGTGAGCATCTCCACAAAAAAGGAGAGCCGACTCTAACCCTGGTCCCAACTCAAAGCGGCCAGGCCTACCATACCGACGACCAGGGCGGGGTTTGGAGGTTGAGTCCTTTCCTGCCCGGGACCCGCACCATCGACCAACCAGAGAACCCTACCCAGGCCTACCAAGCCGGTTTGGCCTTCGGACGGTTCGCCCAAGCGGTGGCCGACCTGCCTGAACCGCGCCTGGTCGAGACCATCCCTGATTTTCACCATACTCCCAGGCGCCTTCAGCGCTTGCTCGAGGTGGCTACCAAGGACCCCGTTGGCCGAGTCCAGGAGTGTCAAACCGAGCTGACCTACGCCCAGCAGCGTCAGAAGGAAGCCGGCCGTTTACTGGATTTAGGCCTGCCGGAGAGAATCACCCACAACGACACTAAGATCAACAATGTGTTGCTCCGTCAAGAGAGCGACGAGGCGGTCTGTGTTATCGACCTCGACACGGTCATGCCCGGCCTGGTGCTCTATGATTTCGGCGACCTGGTCAGAACAACGACCTGTTTGGCTCCTGAGGATTGTCAAGACCTGGGACGGATGGAGCCCGACCTCAATCTCTTCGAGGCGTTGACTCGCGGTTACCTCGAGGGAGTCCGGGGGGCTTTGACGGAAGCCGAATTGGGGGAACTGGCGTTCTCGGGCTGGTTGATCACCTTTGAGGTCGGCATCCGCTTTCTGACCGACCACCTCGAGGGCGATGTCTACTTCCGATGTCATCATCCTGGTCACAACCTGCAACGAGCCAGGGCTCAACTGGCTCTGGCTCGGGCTCTCGAGCGGCGCCGCGATCATCTTGAAAAGGTTATCAAGAGTCTCAGAGAAAGCGTCTAACGCCGCTAACCCCATCCGATTCTTTGTCGCGACTGTAGCGATAATCCGGCTCTAGGAGCCCGTTGATAGCATCCATGACCTGCTCGGTCATCACCTCAAAGGTAGGTCCGTGTTGTTGGGACGCCTGCAGAGACAAAGGGGTATAGGGCCTCTTGGGCCCGGTTGGAGTCAGCGGCTCTCCCACCCGGTAGAGGACCCTACCCCCACGCGAGAAAGGTTTGCTATCCGGATAGAGCCTGTCACTGCCGCTCACCCCCACCGGCACGATCACCGCCTCCAGAGCGTGAGCCATCTGGACCAGCCCGGTATGGCCTTTGGATAACCGACGAGAGCGAGTGCCCTGAGGAAAGACCAGGGGAAAATGCCCGTAGTCGAGCGCCTCTCGGTTGATCCGGATCACTTCTTGGGCCAAGCCTGAGAAAAGCTCGTCGAAATAGTCAAAGAATTCTTTTCCGGTATCGCCCTCCAGGCGAGCCACGAAGTCAGCCACCGGTCCCTCGGACAGGCTCTCCCGGTCCAGTTTCCCGTCGGCCAGGTCTCGCAGACTCCGGTATTCTCCAGGTTCCGGAGGCCGCTGGTTGAGGCGCTTGAACTCAAGGGTGATGATGTACCCCCGGGAAGGCACGGGGATGCAGTTACACCAGTTGAGCACACGAGCCAGCCAGGCTTTCTGATAGTATTTGCCTTTGACCCAGGGGGCGGCGGGGGGCAGCCTGAGCTGATCAAGCCGATGCATGAACGGCATATAATTGAACCGATCGGTGTGGTTCATAGCGATGAAGGTCGGCCGCCCGGTGGTGAGATTCTCCACTCCCTCCACCACGATGGTGGTTTGAGACCGCCAGTAATCCACCGGCAGAAGGACCCGGGCGATGAAGCGTTGAGCCCAAGGGAAACGACCCAGGCGAAACTGTTGCAACCAGGGGAGCATGACTTGGAGTTAATGGTGAGCAGCGGAAATTCCTACGAAGAGGCCCCGAACGACGCCGGTCCGAAACCGGTCTTATGGTCACACTCAAGTCGGCTCTAATGGAGGTTCCTCTCTTTGCGGGGCTAGGCGAAGCGACCGTGGACCAGTTGGTCCAGGCTGGCGACGTCGTCGAGTCCGAGGCCCATAGCAAGCTTTTCTCTGAAGGTGAGACCGGTGATGCCCTTTACGTCATTCTGGGCGGAGAGATCCAGATCTATCACGAGGAGGCGGAGCGCCCCATCGCGGTGCGGGGGGCCGGGACTTTCATTGGCGAGATCGCCCTCTTTCACGGTGAGACCCGAACCGCCTCGGCCCAGGCTTTGACCCCTCTGCAGGCTTTTCGACTCAGCAAAGAGAGCTTCTTGGCCCAGCTGAGTCAGAACCCCACTCTGGCTTTGGAGCTGATCGAAACAGTCAGCTCTCGAGCTCGGACTGCTCTTGAGCGGGAGTTGGCCGCTCAACTTCGCCAGCGCAACCGCCAACTGGAACTGTTCAACGCCGAACTCGAGGCTGAAGTGGCTCGCCAAACCCAGCAACTCCGGGAGGCCAACGAGCAACTCCAAGAGCTGAACCGAAGGGACCCTTTGACCAACGCCTACAACCGGGGCTACTTTCAGAGGACCCTGGAGCAATGGATATCGCGCCAACCCCGACTGTGTCTGATCTTGATCGACGTGGACCATTTCAAGCACCTCAACGACACTCACGGCCATCAGGCTGGTGATCGCGTTCTGGTCAGCCTGACTCGACTGCTCGAGGCGCAACTCGGCAGAGGCCAGTTCCCGGCCCGCTACCGGGGGCGAAGAGTTCGCCATCGTGTTGAGCTTAACCGGCCTCACCCCTGGATTGACCCGGGCCGAACAGTTTCGCCAGGCGGTGGCCGACCATTCCTTTCCGCTACGGGATGGGCAGGCCGGTGACGTGACCATCAGCCTGGGCGTGGCTACCTTTCCCCAACAGAGCGACCCAGAGAAGCTGATAAAAGCCGCCGACGACGCGCTCTATGAAGCCAAAAGGAGCGGTCGCAACCGAGTTTGTTCAGCCGTCGAGCGAGTTCCCCAGAGAGAGGCCTAACGGCTCCCCTGCCGGAACTTGAGCTGCTGATAGACAGCGTCGAAATGGGCGATCAAGCGCTCATCGGCGGCCTTCTCGTCTCGACGCAGTAGCGGTAGCGTTTGCTCCAGAATCCTACGGGCCTCTTCGAAATCCCCGCGGTAGTAGGCGAGCAACCCCGATTTGGCTCGAATCCTAAGGTAGAGACCGTCCTTCGGCCCCAAGTATTGAGAGATAGCCGGGAGAGAACGACTGAACTTCTGATGGGCATCCACATAGCGCAACAACTGCATATCGATCTCGCCCAGCCGGGCTCGAACCACTCCACAGTAGTAGGAGTCCGGTCCGTTGGTTTGGCGAAAAATTTCTAGAGCCTTCCAGAAATGGGTCTGAGCCTCACTCAGCTGACCCTGGGCCCAGTGCATAGCTCCAATATTGTAGTAACACATGCCCATTCGAGCGTCGTCGAGGTCTCCATCGACACAGACCGCCAGGGCCTGCTTGAACAGTTCCCTGGCTTGCTCAAAACGAGCCGGGTCGTCATTCTCTTTTAAAAGATCTTCACCCTGGTCGAGTAGAGCATCGTATTGAAACGGATAAAACCCCACCCAGGCGTAGAAAGGCAGCTGCAAACCCAGGAAGATGAGATAGGTGATGACCAAAAATCTTCTGGTCTTGGGACCGACGCTCACGGCTCTGGTGCGCCTTCCCACTTTCCTCTGCCACTGAGAAATTTCTTCATAAACCTGACCAAAAGACGGCTAGCGGCTCGATCCATCGGGGCTTTACCCTCTTTGTCTTGGAGCAACACATCAGCACCGTTGAGCATCAAGACCTCGACCATTTTCATGCGATTATGAAAGGCCGCCTCGTGCAAGGGGCTGCGACCACCGGACTTCTCTTTGGCGTTGACTTTCGCTTGCTGAGACAGCAAGTGGAGGGCGCAACCCGCTTCTCCAGCGGCGGCGGCCACGTGAAGGGGAGAGCGACCCTCATCGTCTCGAAGGTTGACCTGGGCCTTCTTCTTGACCAGGAGATCGACGATCCGGTCTCGACCGAAGTGACAGGCCCAATAGAGTGGAGTCCAACCTCCTGGACCTCGGGCATCCACATTGACACCGGCATTGAGCAGGTCCAAGACGGACTGACGGCGACCCCAGGCTGCAGCCACGTGGAGAGGCCCCAGGGCGCTCTCAGAGTCGAAATCAGGGGTCGCTCCTTTGCGCAGGAGCCATCCGGTCAAGTCTTCTCTGCCAATGAAAATCGCCCATTGGAGAGGACCCCAGCCGGTGCCGTCACGCGACTGAACCCAGCCCGGGGCCTCTTCCACCATCCTCCTGAGTTGCTCCCTTTCTCCTCGAAAGATCACCAGCAGGTCGATCTCGCCTTTCCCCTTCCCCAGCAACTTCTGAAAACCGGTAACGGTTTTATGTAATAACCGCTCATCGGGACCGACCTGCTCCTGCAAATAACGAAGAGCTTTGGTCAATAGCGGCCTGGCTTGCTCAGCCCGACCCTGACGAACTCTCACCAAGCCAAGGTCGAGCATCGCCTCAACCATCAATTCGAAATTCGGGTCCTCGGCCTGGCCCAAAGTCTCAACCAGGTTCTTCAGGTAGCCTTCGGTCTCCTGAAATCGGTTGAGTCGCATATAACAACGCGACAAAGCCCCCAAAAGATTCATGACCTGGGGATGGCGAGGCCCGAGTGCCTTCTGGCGAAGGTCGAGAGCTTTAAGGAAAGCCCCCACAGCTTTCTCGTCGTCGTTCATTTTGACGTAGCCTCGCCCCATGAGAGCGAAGCAGTTGGACTGGTCTTCGAGCTCGTCAACCTGATGTTTTCGGCGATGCTCGATCGCCCCTTGGCAAGACTCGACGGTTTGTTGAAACTGTTCTTGACCGTAATGATTCAGGGCCAGGTCATAGAGACATAGAGCCCTGGCATTTTTATTCCTTTTCACCAGCTCGTCGTAGAGCGGCAAAGCCGCTTCATAGAGCTCCTGAGCTTGCTCGTAGCGGGCCGTCAGGCGATAAAGATTGGCCAGGGAGTGGAGATTCATGAGAGTCAGCAGGTTGCGCTGACCCAACTTCTTCTGACAGAGTTTGACGGCTTCTACCAGCAACGCCTCAGCCTTCCCCCCTTCATTCAAGGCGTGTTCGATCCAGGCGTCTTGCGCGAGGTTATGGGCTTTGCGCTCCACGGCCAGACGGCGCGCGTCCCCGAGGGCGCGGCCCGACAGACTTATCAGGAAAAGCAGAAAACCTGCTCCGGTTCCTATCATAAGCCCCACTCGAATGGTGTCGTAACGGAGCAATAAGGGAAGAGGCACGACTCCTCCCAAGAAGCCGGCTACGATCCAGCTCCAAGCACGCGACGTTCCTAGCTTGTGATGGGCACCAACACCTAGGACGGCACCGACGAAAGTCGAGCCAAAGACCAATCCGGCGAGCCAGTAACCCTTCTCAGCCTGAAGAGCGGCCAGCTGAAAAGAGCCGCCGACACTAGCCCCGAACAGTAGTGAAGCGGCCGCCGCCGCGACGATCAGGTAGAACGGCCACGACTCTCGAGCGTCTGTCTCTTCGGCCCGTTCAATGTACGGACTGCCTTCCATGCCGCGAGTTTCGAGGGCGTCTCAAGCAGCTCCTTTGAAGATTATTCTGGCTTGCGTTCTCTCTCTAATCCCGCCACCAAGCCGAACAGGAGGAAAACGAGGACGACGCAGTGGAAACCAAGGTTGGTCAAAACGAGGACCCTCAAGTCAGTGAGGAAGTTGCGTAGACAAAGCTCCAGACAGAAGGCCAGAAGGCCGTCGAACGCATAGAGCACGACGCCTGCGAAGTAAAACAATCTTGACCCAACCAGATGAGCGATACCGACCGCTCTGCCGACCACAGCGAACACGCCGAAAACCTTCTCAAGTCGAAGGAAGGCACCCGTTTGGGAGGCGTAGGTCGAAAGCACCCCGAGCAGGGCAAACAGCCCGGCTAGAGCCAGCCCGAAAAGGAAGGTGTAGTAGTGGAGGTTCTCGGCCCAAAGCCAACCACCACCAATCTTCTTGACGGCCGCGTCCACCACCAGCGGAGTGGCCAAGCTCACCATAGCGAAAGCCTTCCAAGCGATTCCTTTGTAGAAAGCGCAACTGGCCAGGGCGGATAAGCCGGCTACGATCAAAAACCAGCGACTGCCAGACCGAAACCTCTGCTCGATGACGTCTCTCTCTCTTGCCACAACCGACCTCCTCGTCCATTCTATTATACTGTTCTCCGGTCACCAACACCACCCTTTGTCGTTGTCAACCTTAGAGAAGAGGCGTATTCCAGGCCGGGACCCCTATCGGGCGGCCGACCGGACCCGAGATGGGGAGACGGGGCAGCCAATTCCGAGGGGGTTCATCGGGCACCACAGGGTTGGGGGTAAAGTGGTCGGGGGAGGATTTCCGAACCCCGATCATCACCGGGTCCTTGGGAAGTTGGTAGTCAGGATGACAGGGGGGATAGAAAAGACTCGCGGCTTGAGTGACGGTGGTGGTCATGATTACCTCCTAAATGGGCCGGAGGCTTGCCTCCGACGGTCGTAGGGAGACTACTGGGAGTGGGCTGAAGTTTTCACGACAGGCCACTTTTCCGCAAGCTGTGAAAATTTTCACAAGCTACCTCGCGCGGACTTGACTTTCGGCCCTAATCTACTCGAGCGGGGCCCTATCAATATGAAAAAAGTTTGAACATCAAACCGGATGGACGGTATCGATTCGGCCCTCACCCTGAAGCAAGTCCTCAGAGAAGGCTGGCGGAGCGAACCTTCCAGGAAGTACCCTCCTCCACCAACACCACTCGGCCCTGATAGGTGCGAGGGCCGTCGAAATCGTTCAGCTCGGCCGTCACTTCGACCACCGCCTCGCCAGGTTGGTCGGTAAAGACCCGGTCGATGCGGACCTGTGCTCCAGACAACCCCGCGTAGATCCGCTCGAAGGTCTCGTAGGGCACCTCCTGGCGCCGACTTCGAGAAAGATAGCCGTAGGCTTTGCCGAGGTCGCGCTGGTCGAGAGCCTGATAGAAGCGCCTTACCACTTCGACAGCGCTCTGAGCCGGACTCATCCCGGCCTCGCCAGGACGGTCGAAGGTGAGATGCTTGGCCGGCAGCCAGACCCGGCCTCGACCCGATAGCAACACCTCATCCCACTCGCCTTCGGTTCGGATGAACCGGACCTGCTCACCACTCTCGAGGCGAGCCAGAATGCGCCGGTTCAGGGCCGGTCCTTCATAGGCGTAAGTCGGGTCTAGCAGCCAGGCTCGGGTGGTCACCTCATCGTCGGGCAACAGACCGGGCTGACGGACGGGGATCGGAGTGTCCGAAGGTGGCGACCCGGCAGGCCCCCGCGTGGGTGCGGCTAACGGCCTGGTCGAACGACCGGGAACCCTGCGAGAAGCGATCTTCACGATATCTCCCGGTTGCGGGCGGCGGGACTCAGCCACTCCCGGCTTACGGGCTGCCTCGATGGCCGGCTTCTCATCGGGCTCGTCAGCATCGAGCAGAATCGGTGTTAAAAACCAGGCCAGTCCGACCGCCACTAGTAAAGCGACGCCAGCGAAACTCAGAACCCGATCAAGAAACTTCTCCACCCTCCATGGATTTGCCTCAGGCAAGAGAGTTCCTGGTGCCAGGACTGCCCCCCAACTCGCAGAACTATCGCCCATGATTGGTCTGGTGCTGTTGTTGGTCTTGGTGCTGGCTGGTCCGGTCACGGCCGACTACCAGCTACAGTTTTCTCAGGCGCTCCATGAAGGCGACGCCGGCGAGGTGGAACGTCTGCTCGAAGCTCATCCCGAGTTAGTGAATGCCGATTTCGGCCGGGGAGCCCGGCCACTCTTCCGAGCCGTCCACCTCAACCGACCCGAGATGGTCAGGCTATTCCTAGCTCGAGGGGCCGATCTTGAGGCCAAGACTGAGCGGGGCAACACCGCCGTCCACGCAGCAGCGGCCACCGGTCACACCTATTGTTACGATCTGCTGGCTGACCACCAGGCCGACCCCAATCGGCCAAACCAGGAAGGTCAGACTCCTTTGTGGCTGGCTGTACGGGCCAACCATCGAGGCCTGGTGAGACGACTGCTCGAGGCGGGAGCCGACCCCAACCGGGTCGACCGCTGGGGGGTTTCCTGCCTTCACCTGGCCGCCGCAGCGGGCCGGGCTGAGTTAACCCAAGTGCTCCTCGAGGCGGGTGCCAACCCCAAGGTTAGCGATGACCAAGGCCGAACCCCGGCCGATATGGCCTGGCAGAATAGGCGCATAGACTGGAAGAAAGTCCGGCGTTTATTGGAGGGCCGGTGAGGGTGCGCCATCGCCTTTT
>CAYRFU010000169.1:0-7077 GCA_964423525.1 uncultured Burkholderiales bacterium
CGAGGCCCTGCTCGGCTGGCTTTAAGCCTCTGCTGATTAAGGAAAGTCGGGGTTATCCGAGGCCCACCCGCTCTGGGTTGCGCAAGATCTCGGGATCAGAGACGAATCGCGCGGCTTCTTCAAAAGCGACCAGGCCGCGCTGAAACAGTCGAGCGAGACTCCGATCGAGGGTGGTCATGCCCAGATTGGCGCTGGTCGACAAGACGTTGAGCATTTGGTGGGTTTTACCATCCCGAATCAGTGACCGGATGGCGGGGGTCGCGATCAACAACTCGAAAGCTGCCACCCGCCCCACCTCATCAGCCCGCTGCACAAGTCGCTGGGAAACCACGGCCAAGAGCGAAGCCGCCACTTGCTGGCGAATCTGCGGTTGCTGGTGAGGGGGAAAAACGTCAACAATCCTGTCGATGGTCTGGCAAGCGTCGTTGGTGTGCAAAGTCGCGAACACCAAGTGACCCGTCTCGGCGGCCGTCAGAGCAGCCGAGATCGTCTCCAGATCTCGCATCTCCCCCACCATGATGACGTCGGGGTCCTGGCGCAACACATACTTGAGAGCGTTAGCAAAACTGTGAGTATCAGAATGAACCTCGCGCTGGTCGACCGTGGCCACCAGACTCGAGTGGCTATACTCGATAGGATCCTCGACGGTGATGATATGGCAGGGGCGAGTGCGGTTGATCTGGTCGACCAAGCAGGCCAGAGTGGTCGTCTTACCAGAACCGGTTGGGCCGACCACCAGCACCAGACCGTGGGGTTTGGTGGCCACCCGAATCAAAGCCTCGGGGATACCCAAAGAGTTGGCGTCCGGGATCCTGGAAGGGATGGTCCGGAAGGCACAGGCGACATTCCCCTTTTGATAAAAGGCATTGACGCGAAAGCGAGTTCCCTCGTCGATGGCCAGCGAAAGGTCGAGTTCCTTGTCCCGCTCGAAATCGGCCCGCTGCCGGCCGGTCAAGACAGAGTAGAGCATCGAGCGGATATCCCGGGACCGTAAACGAGGCATCTTCAGCTTCTCGAGACCTCCGCCGATTCGCATAATCGGGGGACGACCCTCAGACATATGAAGGTCTGACGCATCGTGCTCGACGGCCAGATTGAGCAAAGCCATCAGGTCCCAGTTGCGTCGGGGTTCGGGTGCCCTCGACTCCCCGATAGCAGCTCGAAACTCAATTTCATTACCACAGTAGGCCAGAGCCACGTCACGCCGGATCAAGCCGTTCTTGAAAAGCGCGGCCAGACTCTGGTTAAAGCTGAACATGCCCGCCTCGTTGCAGCCCCGGATATATTCCACCAGCTCTTCGAGCCGAAGCTCCCGAATCAACTGACTGATAGAGGTGTCGGGGATCAACAACTCCGTAGCCGGGATCTTCCCCCGGTCATCAGCCGAGGGGACCAGCTTCTGACACACGATCCCCTGGAGGCAGAGGCCTAGTTCGGCTGCCCACTGAGCAGCCGTGTCATCCGCGACTAATTTCAAGAGCCGGCGAAGGCTGCCCGCCACATCTCGGCCTTCGACGGTGCAAAAGACCAGCTTGCCGGCCAGGGCCCAACGCAGAACAGCCACAAAGGTTTGCTCGTCAGTCACCTCGTCCACCACTAACACGTCGGGACTGGTGAGCAGAGCAGAATTGACGGCTTCCGACCAGTCCTCCACATCAGAACCAACCTCACGCTGAGAAATGGTGGCCCGAAGGTCAGTATGAACGAACTCCACCGGCTCTTCGCAGGTGACCAAATGAACCGAACGCGTGCGGTTGATCTGATGGACCAGAGCGGCCAGGGTTGTCGAGCGACCCGAGCCCGAGGCGCCAGCCACGATCACTAGGCCTCGCTCGAAGTCGGCCAACCGAGCCACCGTCGACGGCAACCGCAGCTCGGGCATCGTCTTGCCGCCGGATTCCAAACTTCGGATCACCAGGGCAGGACGACCAAGCCGCAAGAAGGCGCTCAACCGAAGCCTTCCACTGCCGTTTTCCAGGGCTCTTCTAACCGTCACTGAGCCCTGCTGCTGGAGACGTTCCAGGGCCTTTTCGTCCAGGACGTCCCGGATTACAGCCCACACTTCCTCTTCGCTCAGCTTCTCGGCGGTAGCCGGGCTTTCTAGTTCACTGTTGCGACGAAGAGCCAAAGGGCGGCCTGATGCCAGCAGCATCTCCGAAGCCTTCGAGGAAGCCAGAATGTCGAGATACGGGGTTAGCGCCACCCTGGCCTGTTTCGCTCCTGGTCGGTTCGACTCCTCAGTTGAAGAAAATTAAAGAGTCCCTCAACAGAGGGGTAATCATCCTCCGGGCCAAATCTAGAAGAGTGGCGATAAAAGTCCTGATAGCCGAAGACCATCCTATCGTGCGCTCCGGGATTCGACTCCTGTTAGAGAGTGAAGAGGATATCGTGGTCTGGGGTGAAGCCTGCAACGGACGCGAAGCTATCGATATGGCTCAAGAGCAGACGCCCGACCTGGTGATGATGGACATCAGCATGCCTGAAGTGGGGGGCCTAGAGGCCACCAAAGTTCTGCGCCAGAGTCATCCTAGCCTCCCCATTTTGGTGCTCACCATGCACGAGGACAAGCGCTACTTTTTCGAGCTCTTAAACGCCGGCGCAAACGGCTACGTGGTCAAAGGTGCCGCTCTCGGGGACCTGGTCTCGGCCGTACGGGCCGTATCGTCGGGCGGAGTCTATCTCTATCCTAGCTTGGCCCGCTGCCTGGTCGACGAATACCGCGGCGAAAATCCCCCCGATCGAGATATGGACTGCCCCCTCAGCAATCGGGAGCGCGAGGTTCTCCAATTGACCTCTCAAGGTCTCACTGCCAAAGAAGTGGGCAAGGAATTAGGTATCAGCGCCAACACCGTTGAGCGTCACCGGGCTAACATCATGAACAAACTAGGCCTGTCCAACCGAGCTCAACTGGTCCGTTACGCCGTAGAACGAAACCTCGTGACCGGGAGCTAAAAAAGAGACAGCTCCTCTCCCGGGGGAGGAGCTGCTTTGGCGGATGCCCCAACTCGGCCTGATTGTAACAGAGATCTTACTGACAGACATCCCCAGAACTGACCATTTTCTTAACGACGGCGTCGAGAACGACCTTTCGAGGAGCGAACCCGAGGACCAGGCTCCCCGGGTTTAGGCTGGGCCACCGCCCGCCACGTGGCCTGCAACCCTTCGCTTTCAGCCCATTCGATACGGGTCCCGACCGGCATCCCTTCCAGCTTCTTGTTATGCGCTTTCTTCAACTCGTAGAGCTCGTCGCGAAGGGCTGCGGCCGTTTCGAACTCCAGGTTCTTGGCGGCTTCTAACATAGCCGATTCCAACCGAGCGATGGCCTTCTCAAGCTCCGGCAACTCCATCTGCTTCTTGCTTTCCCGACGAGCTTCTCGGGTCTCTTCGGGAACATATCCCAGAGTATCCAGAATGTCGTTGACCTTCTTGCGAATGGTAGCCGGAGTAATGTTGTGCTCTTGATTATACTTCAGCTGAATATCTCGTCGTCGCTGAGTTTCATCGACCGCATCCCGAATCGCCCCAGTCACTTTGTCAGCGTAGAGAATGACTTTCCCGCTGACGTTTCGGGCAGCTCGACCGATGGTCTGGATCAACGACGTGGCGGAGCGTAAGAATCCCTCCTGGTCGGCATCCAGGATGGCCACCAGGGACACTTCAGGAAGGTCCAAGCCTTCCCGCAACAGATTGATTCCAACCAGGACGTCGAACTCTCCCAGTCGGAGGTCGCGAAGAATTTGGATTCGTCCCAGGGTGTCGACTTCGGAATGAAGATAACGCACTTTGATGCCAAGCCCGGCCAGATACTCGCTAAGGTCCTCGGCCATCTTTTTGGTCAGAGTGGTCACCAAGACTCTCTCTGAGACCTTCTCACGCTCCCGAATCTCGGCGATCAGATCGTCGATCTGACCCTCTACCGGTCGCATCACGACTTCCGGATCGATCAGCCCCGTGGGGCGGATGATCTGCTCGACGATCACCGAGGACATCTCTCTTTCGAATGGGCCGGGGGTGGCCGAGACAAAAACGATCTGGCCCACTCGCTTGATAAACTCGTCAAAGGCCAGTGGACGGTTGTCGTAGGCGGACGGAAGCCGGAATCCGTGCTCGACCAAACTATCTTTACGGGAACGGTCGCCGTGAAGCATCCCGCGAATCTGAGGAACGGTGACGTGCGACTCATCGATGACCACCAAAAAGTCTTCGGGAAAATAATCCAACAAAGTGTAGGGCGGCTCACCCGGTGCCCTACCGGTCAAATGACGAGAATAGTTTTCGACCCCGTTGCAGTAGCCGATTTCCTCCAGCATTTCAAGGTCGTAGCGAGTTCGCATCTCGAGCCTTTGAGCTTCCAACAGTTTCTCTTTATCCCGAAAGAACATCAGTCGCTCGTGGAGTTCGGCTTCGATTCTTTTAACAGCCGCCTCTCTCTTCTCTCGGGGAGTAACGTAGTGCCGGGCGGGGTAAATGACCACCCTCTTGGGCGAACTGAGGATCTCGCCGGTGACCGGGTCGTAAACCGTCATGCTCTCGACCTCGTCGCCGAAGAACTCGACTCGATAGACCCTTTCCTCATCGACGGGATGAACCTCGAGAGTTTCTCCCTGAAGACGAAAACTGGCGCGGTTAAGGACATTGTTGCTGCGCGTATACTGCATGTCGATCAGGCGAGTCAGCAGGAACTGGCGGGGCAGCTCTTCACCCGGCCGAAACACCAGCACAGTATCTTTGTAATCCTCAGGAGAGCCAAGGCCGTAAATACACGAGACCGAGGCCACCACCAGGGAATCGCGCCTCTCCAAGACAGCATGGGTCGCGGAGTGGCGCAAGCGGTCAACCTCATCATTGATGGAAGCGTCCTTCTCGATGTAGGTGTCGCTATTGGAAATATAGGCCTCCGGCTGATAATAGTCGTAGTAACTAACGAAATACTCGACAGCATTTTGAGGGAAAAACTCGCGAAACTCGCTGCACAGCTGGGCCACTAAGGTCTTGTTCGGGCCCATCACTAAGACAGGCCGACCCAGGCGAGCCACCATTTGAGCAACCGTGAAGGTCTTACCTGTCCCGGTGGCGCCCAACAGCGTGGTGAACCGATTGCCGGCCTCCACACTTTCCACCAGTTGCTCGATTGCGGCTGGTTGGTCCCCGCTGGCGGGGAAAGGCGCTTGAAGCTGGAATACTTTGGCCATCGTGCTATACTATTTCCCACCAGGCCGATACGCAACCGTGCTCGCCTTGCTGATCGTGATGGCGGTTCCCGCATTGAGCCGGATCGACCCCGACCTGCTTCTTTATCGAAGCCGAGCCTCACGACTGCTCGATTCGACCACCCGTGAAGCGCTCGAAGCCCTGGTCCAAGAAGGGCCCGAGACCCCTGAAGCGCTCTCGAAGTTGATCGCGACTCGCTTCTCTCGGTCCGCCGAGCACGATCTGCTCGTGCTCTATGCCGGCGTTGCCCTGGTCGAGCACCGGAACGAAATCGCAGTCGAGTTCGAGCGCCGAATTGAGACCCTCAAGCTAGCCCAGGAGTTACTGGAAGACTACGCCGAGGAGGTCGACAGGAGCATTCGGAGCGCCTCCTATGGGGGAGAAGCCTTAAAACTCCCTGAGTCGGGTTCGTTTCCCTGTCAAGCCGTCAAAACCGCCGAGGGAATCGAGATTCTACGGCCTCTCCCCAAACCCCAGCGTGGGTTAGGCCGTAGCGGCCTCAACATCTTGCGCGATGCGGCTCGACACGACCTCATCAGGGTGAAGGAGCGTCTACTCAAAGCTTCACGAGCTCAGGCCAACTATCACTTCAATACCTCCGATTGGCTCGACCATCTCCGCCAAGTCGCCGGCTCCGACCCTCGTTTACAACAGGAGTGAGAAAGCCCGCATAAAAGAATACTCCAGGTCGGTCAGGGGAGCCGTCTTGTCGGCTGAGAGTTGCGACCCTCAGAACCTGCTCGGGGTCATGCCCGCGAAGGAAGACCGGCCCACCCTACTGGGAGCGAAGGAGCCAGAACGGTAGCGGACCAAACCGATAAAAAAGGCGAAATTCGTCGACGAGTCGAGGAGCTCGCCACCGTCAGCAGCGATCTTGAGCGAAACGCCAAGATGGCCAATTCTGCTGTCAACATGATCCAGGCTGAGCAGCTCCGCAAGCGGATCGACGAGCTGACGGAGCAACAGGTTCGATTGATGGATGAACTGGTGGCCATGCATCCCGATCCCCAGGTTCGAGACGAATTCGATAAGCTGAGCAACGCCATCGAAGAACTCAAACTCGAGATTAAAGCCTGTCAGGACATGGATGAACTGCGAGAGCTTGAGCAAAAAATCGACTCTTCAGTCGAAGCCTGGGTTTACCATTTTCAGGTGATCGTGTCGGGGCTGATGGGCGCGCCCCCTCCCAGCGGCCCAATTTTCAAATGAGCCAGCCGCAGGGAGCGGCGCGCTCGACCGGCTGCGGGCCTTCTCAGATGAGCCTCTTTCTGGTCGGCCTCTTGTTGCTGCTGGCGACTCCCGTCTGGGCCCAGAGCCTCACCATCCAATGGCTTGGGCACTCGGCCTTTTTAATAACCAGCCCCAACGGAACTCGCATCCTCACCGACCCTTTTCCTCCCATGCTCGGCTACCCGACCACCCGTGTCCCGGCCGATGTGGTCACCATTTCCATCGACGAGTTCGACCACAGTCACGTGGCCATGGCCGAAGGCAATCCCAGGGTTCTCCATGGACTGACCCTGGAAGGAGAATGGACCGAAATCAGGACTCGGGCAGGGGACGTCACGATTCAGGGGTTCGGAAGCTGGCAAGACGACTCGCAGGGCGAAGAGCGAGGCAAGAACGGTATGTTCTTGTTCGAGACCGCCGGTCTCAGAATTCTTCATACGGGCAACTTGGGACACCCGCTCAACGATGAACAACTGAGAAAAATCGGCTCTATCGATGTTCTCATGATTCCGGTCGGGGGCATCTACACTCTCGACGGCAACCAGGCTGCTTTAGTGGCCAAGAAGCTCCAGCCGAGAGTCACCATCCCTATGCATTACAAAACTCCGGCCCTGGTCTTTGATCTTCAGACCGCCG
>CAYRFU010000169.1:7087-15670 GCA_964423525.1 uncultured Burkholderiales bacterium
GTCGTCGCCTTCTGACCGCCGAGAGGTTCCTGCGTCACTTTCCCAACCATCAGAAGGCGACGACCTTGAAGTTAGACTCGACCAGGCTGCCCGACCCCATCACGGTTATGGTTTTAAATTTCAAGAATTGACCGCTAGGGCGGCCACCTCGTCGGGGTCTTTTGCGAGACCCTCGGTCAACACTTCGTGACCCCCCTCCGTGACCAGGACCTCATCTTCGATGCGGATGCCGCGAACGTGGCGAAACCTTTCCATCGCCTCCCGGTCGAGGCAATCCCGGAAAGGCTCAACCCTTTCTCCTTCGAGCAACTGAGGAATCCAATAGAAACCCGGCTCAATAGTGACAGCCATCCCAGGCTCTAGTTCTCGCTGCAGGCGAAGGTAACACAGCCCGAACTGCTCAGAACGCTCTTCCCCTTCCTCATAGCCGGCCAGGTCACCCAGATCTTCCATGTCATGGACGTCGAGACCGAGGAGATGACCAACGCCGTGGGGGAAGAACAAGGCGTGAGCTCCCCGCTCGACGAGTTCTTGCGGCTTTCCTTTGAGAAGACCGAGCTCGACCAGACCTTCGGCCATCACCTGGCAGGCCTTCAGATGGACGTCTTTGTAGAGCACGCCGGGACGAACCATGGCGATCGCCTCCCTTTGAGCCCGGAGAACCAACTCATAGGCTTGTCGCTGCTCGGTCGTAAAATCTCCTCCAACGGGATAGGTGCGGGTGACATCCCCGGCCCACCCATGGCTGGTTTCAGCCCCAAAGTCGACCACGAGCAGGTCGCTTTCTCCCAGCTGGTTGGTGTAATGAGGATTGTGGAGCACCTCGCCGTGAACACTCACGATCGGCTCGAAAGAAGCCCCCATCCCGCGGCTCAACACGGTCTTGAGAAGATTTGACATCAACTCCGACTCGCGGGTGCCGGGAACGATCCGTCCATAAAGGCTGCGGTGAGCCGACACCGTTACCTCGGCCGCCAGGCGCAAGCCTTCTAGAGCTCCGGCGTCGTGATGGAGACGCAGGTGAACCACCGCCTGAGCCAAGTCGCTATCAAAATCTCCGCCCAAGTCGGGCTTGCGCTCCAGAACTCTCTCGAGCTCGAGCGCCGAACTCGCGTTGGCCATAGGAAGGGCCAGAACTTCCTCTCGCTGGAGCTCAACGAGGGTCGAGGACAACTCTGACAGGGACGAGACACGCTGTAGACCAAAGGTCTCCGTCAAGCTCTCGGCAGTCCATCTCTGACCCGTCCATACCGCTTGCTCGGGTCCCGGCAAGTCGAGAAAAAGCCACCCTTCGCCATTGAGCACGAGCAAGAAGGCGTTCGGCTCTGACGGTCCTCCGAAATACAGGTAGTGACTCGAAGGACGAAACGGGTAGACGTTATGGGGAGAATTACGTGACTGCGCCAGCCCGCTATAGAAAAGGGCGGGAATGCCGGGCAGCAGATCCGCCAAAGCAAGACGACGGTCCTGGAAGGTCTTTGCGTTCATGGCGGCGTCCTTTCGGGCCCGTCCCCAAAAGGCCTACCCGAAGTGAAGAGTTGGCTCTGAGGGTTCCACCGTTTGAGCCCGCAGCAAGCTCTCGGCGAAACAAAGCTGGACGACGTCCTGTTTAGGCTGACTCGGTCGAGTAGCATACAGCTCCTCGCGGGCCTGACTGACTCGCGCTGAGACTTGACCAAGAACTTGCTGAAAATCGGCTGGACGGACGTTTGGAGGAATGGAAGATGAACTCAACTGGGAAGCGGCCGTGGCGGAGCCACCTATCTGATACGGAAACACAGAATCTCCAACCCTCTTCTCTCTCTATTTCGGCGATGGGTCTCCTAACCTACCAAGAGTATAGCCGAGCAGCCGCTTGATCACTTTTCTAATTTGTAACGAACCTGTTTCGAACCTGCCGAAGGTTTGGTCCTAACGGCGTGGAACGAGGTGCCCATGAGCGACAATAGACCTCCCTCCACGCTGGAAGGAGCTTTTATGCTTCACCAGCTTTTCACAATCGACTGGAACGCCTGGAACCATCTGGACGTCAGTCAACAAAACCAGGTCATAGAGGAAGCCACCCCGGTCCTGGAGCAGCTCGCCACCCGCGGTCAAAGAGAAGAATCCAGCGCCTACTATAAAGTGCTGGGCCACAAAGGTGACCTGATGTTGGTCCACCTCCGCTACACTCCTGAGGAACTCAGCCAGGTAGAGCGCCAACTGAGCCGCCTGAAACTGTGGACTTATTTGCAAGAGTCTTATTCTTACCTTTCGGTGGTCGAGCTTTCTCTCCACGGAGCCGCCCATCGCTACAGCAAGATTCTCAAAAAACAGGGCCTCGAAGAAGACAGCGAGGAGTGGGACAAGGCGCTTGAGGACCTGCTCGAGAAAGAGAGAGAAACCCAGCGGGCCCGACTCTTCCCCGAGCTCCCAGCTCACACTTACCTTTGCTTCTACCCGATGAATAAAACTCGCGGCGAAAGCAAGAACTGGTTCACCTTGAAGCCGCCCGAACGAGCTGAGCTCATGAAATCCCACGGCAAGATAGGCCGAAAGTATTTCGGCAAGGTCACTCAGATTATAAGCTCGTCGATGGGTCTTGATGACTACGACTGGGGAGTCGACCTCTTTTCTGATGAGGCCGTCCAGTTCAAAAAACTGATTTATGAGATGCGCTTTGACGAGGTCAGCGCCGTTTATGCTGACTTTGGTCCGTTCTTTCTCGGCATTCGCTCCCAGCCGTCAACCCTGATGGATTAGGGCTTGTGGAGAGCGTGAGGGAAATATAAGTAGGGAGCGCTAAGAGCGCCCCCCGCCACTACGGTGATGGATCAAGCCCTACTTTTGCTGGGCTGGAAAGACGAAAGTCAAAGCGATGCAACCGAGTCCGGCGCCGAGACCTGCGAAGGTGACGCCGGGATGAAGAGTCGCGTAGGTCAGAGGACCTGTCAGCCCGCTGGTCACGGCCTGCTCCCAGAGGCAGAGAGACATGATAATTAAGCTAACGCCAAAAATCAGAATCTCAATCTTCTGGGCGGGAACGAACTCTTTCAGGAATTCAGTCAGCACCGTAATAATGTTGTTTATGACCATGGGGGCCTCGTTCTCAACCCCGCCGCGATTTCCTTTTATTTAGCGACCCAGTTAAGGGTCCTCGGCAGGCCAGCCCCCGAGAGCTGACCCCGAGCGACTCCTTTACGGATCGTTCCGGTGAGCGTGGCCTTGACGACAGCCGGGATCGGACCCATCCAACCGAGGGCCCGAGGATTGGGTTCCCCTATCAACTGCGCGTTAAGCTCACCTTCCTGGCTGACCTGACCGTTCACCTCTAAGACCAACCGTCCCCCGCTGACCTTGCCCTCCTCATCGGTCGAAACATGCTCTTGGGTGAGCTGACCGCTCACCTTTTCGCCTTTGACCAGGAGGTCCAGGTGATTAGAAATCGAGACCTGAAACCCGCGCGGAGAAAGGAACCGGTCAGTCCAGCGACCGGTTAGGCTCAGCACACAGCCGCGACATTTGAACTGAATGTCGTCGAGGCTGACGGAAAAGCGGCGGTTTCCCGATCCTCCCCGGGTCACCTCAACCGACCCTTTGAGACTCAAAGAGAGCGTTTTGGAACGACCTAGAGCCGGGCATTTTGAGGAACCAACCACATAAACCCGCACCCGTCTCTTCAGCGGAAAGTAAGCGGCGCTCGTGTTGAAGGCCCAGGTCGCTTCTTGGTGGCGCGACGAGAACGACACCTCCAAATCCTCCCATTGCAGCTTATCGAGGGAGGAAAAGAGGTCGTTGATGGTGGCTTGAACGGTCCTGTCCTTCCAATCGGGTTTCTGATCCCATTCCAAGCGGGTCAGACGACGACCGAAGCGGGCCCTCTTTCCCTCGCTGTGGGCGTAGGCATCGATCGCCACCAGGGGGTCTAGAGAACTCAGGGGACCCTGCCGGAGTAATTCTCTTAGCGAAGCCAGCTGAGGCTCAAAATCGATCTCGGCCAACTGACGTTCAGAAAGAAAACCGTTGAAGGCGACCTTGCGAAGCATCCCGTCAGATTCAAGCCAACACGATTTCTCCCGTTGTTCGTTAGGAATGCCGGACCGCTCATATTCTCCGGCCACGGCGATCAGGAGAGAACGAAACTCGCCGGGACTAGCCAGGCCCGTTGAGGCCAGCAAGACAAGGAGGCACAAAACCCTGACAAATAGAGAACTGCGCACCCTTGTTCGATTCAGGCTGGCTAACGATACTCCTTTGAAGGTTTTTACCTTCCCGTCCAAAAAATTCCCAAGCGTGCCTCAGCCGGAGCAATCTAGACTCGGCGCTGTTATACGCTGGTCTCTCGCCTTTTTTTTCCTATCGGGAACCACCGGTCTCGTCTACCAGGTGTTGTGGACCCGGCGGCTCACTCTAACGTTCGGACATACAGTGTTAGCCGTCTCGACGGTCTTGACGGCTTTCATGGCGGGCCTGGCCCTGGGAAGCCTCTTGGCCGGGCGATGGTCTGACAAAGCCTGTGCCCGCGATGTCGACCCGGTGAAGTTCCTGGCCTACTACGGCGTCTTGGAAGCCTTCATAGGAGTATGGGCCCTGCTTTCGCTGCCCCTTCTGGGAGTGGTAGAGAGCCTTTACCTCCACCTCTCAACTTCGGGGGTCTCCGGGACGTCTCTCTATCTGGCCTGTTTCGCCGGCTCCATGATCGTGCTTGTTCCGCCCACCACAGCCATGGGCGCGACGGTACCTGTTATGAGTAGATTGCTGGTCCACGAGCGGGGCGATATCGGTCGCCTTCTCTCTCGACTTTACGGCATCAATACCCTGGGAGCGTTCACCGGAGCCGGTCTGGCGGGCTTCATCCTCCTGCCGACGCTGGGTTTAACGGTTTCGATGTGCCTGGCAGCGGCCGTCAATCTGTCCATCGGTGGGATTGCGGTCTTGCTGGTCAAGACTAGCACCTTGAGCCTGGGCCCGAACCAGCAGCTGGAAACGGAGGCCGATGACAAGGAAGCCCCGGCAAGTCCCTTCCCCACCTGGCTCGTTCCTCTCACCTTCGGTCTGGCCGGCATTTCGTCGATGGCCTTCCAAGTCGGCTGGACCCGAGGTCTAGCTCTCTCCCTGGGTTCCTCCGTTTACGCTTTCAGCTCGATCCTGGTCACCTTTCTGGCGGGCTTGGGTCTGGGTAGCCTCCTCTACCCCAAACTGATGAGAGGGAAAGAGCCGACCCTCACCCATCTTGGCCTACTGCAGCTTGGGATCGGAGTGTTGGGAGCCGCCACCATCCCGGTCTTAGGCTATTTCCCCTATCTGTTTTTCCAGCTCTTTCCTTTGGTCGGAGACAGCTTCTTTAAGGTATTAGCCCTCGATGTTCTTCTTTCGGGACTCTTATTGATCGGGCCGACCTTCCTGATGGGGCTAGCCTTCCCGCTGGCCACCCATCTCTACACCGAGAAAATGGCCGAACTGGGAAAGAGCGTTGGCGAAGTGTACAGCGCCAATACCTTCGGGTGTATCGCCGGAGCGTTTCTGTCCGGTTTCTTAATGATTCCCAATCTGGGCGCCCAGGCCACCCTGAAAACCGCCGCTCTCCTCTATCTCGTCATCGGTATTGCTCTTTTTCTAGTCCGGACTCACAAGCAGGATCTCACCTATGCCGGCCTGTCCCTTTTAGCCTGTTTCGGCTTGTGGTGGATCCCTCAGTGGGAGCCGGGTGTGATGGCTGGGGGGGTAGCGGTGTACGCCGGCCGTCATCAGCATCTCAATCTGGACCAAGCGCGTCGCACCCTGTTCCGGCCCCCGGCTTACTACGAGGATGGCCTGAGCTGCACGGTCAGCATTAACTACTACGGCAACAGGGCTCAGGAAATGGCCATGCGGGTCAACGGCAAAGTCGACGCTTCTCTAGGTCGTCAAGATAAGCAGACCATGTTCCTAACTGGCTATCTGCCAGCCATCCTCCACCCCCAGCCCAAAAAGGTCGCGGTGGTGGGCCTGGGGAGCGGCTTCACCCTTCAGGCCCTGGCCGAGGTGCCCGAGGTCGAGCAGATCGAATGCGCGGAACTGGAACCCGCCGTGGTCGAGGTGGGTAAGTTCTGGGCCGGCTACAACGGTCACGTTCTGGACAATCCCAAAGTGAGGATGCACGTGACCGACGGGAGAACCTTCATCCTCGGGTCACCTCAGCAGTACGACATTATCGCCAGCGAGCCCTCCAACCCATGGATCGCTGGAATCGGCAACCTTTTCACTCGAGACTTCTACCAGACGTGCAGCCAACGCCTGGCACCAGGCGGAATCATGTGTCAGTGGTTCAATCTGTATGCCGTCAGCAACAGTGATCTCAAAATGGTGCTCCACAGTTACTACTCGGTTTTCCCCCACGGAATGGTGTGGCAGTCGGCCGCCGGCGACCTACTCCTGATCGGTGCCAACCAGCCCGTGCAGATGGACACCCAGAGGCTTCTCGACGTTTACCAGGCCAATCCCCAGATTCAGCGCCACTTCTATGAGATCGGTCTGTATGAGCCAGAGAGTTTCCTGGGCCACTACCTCTTCGACCGGGAAGTCGCCCTGGCCGAGGCCAGCCAGGCTCCTTTCAACACCGACGATCGCCCTCTATTAGAGTTTTCCGCACCTAAGAGCCTCTATAACCTCGACCAGATGCGCGACAATCTCGAGTTTTTGCGGCAACGTCACACCGGCGACCTACCGCCAGGAGTGGAGCCGACGCCCCGACTCCTGACCCTGGCCGCCTTTGCCTGGCTCAATCAAGACAATCTCCCCACTGTCAAGCGAATTCTCTCGGAAACCCAAGAGGGCAGCGAGCAACTCGCGCTCCTGGCCGCCCTGGCCGGGTCCCAAGACGAGCAACTTGAAAAGGCCGACCCTCTTTTCGCAGGCGCCCTGGAGGCCTACCCCGAGTCGGGCTTGATCGCGGCCCAGTGGGCCAGTTACTTGATAGCCGAGAACCGCGAACAGGAGGCGGCGGCCGAGCTTCTCAGCCGAGCTCTCGAAGCTCCTCCGGCGGGAAGCCGCTCCGCTCTCCATAACCAACTCGGCCTCCTGCTTTCGAAACTCGGTCAGCTCGAATCGGCCATCGAAAACTACCGGCTAGCTATGGAGGCCTATCCCGAGGACGGACTGGCCTACGCTCTATTGGGACACGCGCTACTAGAAAGCCAACAGCCTGAGGAAGCCATTTCCCTATTTGGCCAGAGCTTAGAGCGAAACGCTACCGACCCTTTAAGCTGGGCCGGGCTGGGCCAAGCTCAGTTCGCCGCCGGTCAGCCCGATTCGGCTATTGTAAGCCTGAAGAAGGCTTTGGAGCTGATTCCCGACCAGACCAGCTGGCTGATGAACCTGGGAATCGCGCAGTTAAAAACGGGCCAAATCGACCAAGCTCGAGAGACCTTCACAGCCGTCCTAGACTATCAACCCGCCCATGAAGGAGCCTTAAATTTTCTCAGTCAGATCAATCTCTGAAAAATTTAACAAACTTGTTACATAAATCCAGACTTCGCAAAGCTTCGTTCATGTCGACCTGTTAATATCATGGTAAGGACAGCAGGAGAGGAAACCTTTCAACCCATGGCTACAGCTACCGCAATCCCCACCACAATTCAGGCCCCGGCCCCCGCTAGAACAGCACCACCCTCCGGGGCCGGAACCATCACCGCAGTGGGTGTCGAGACCGACACCGGCAGGCAGGCAGCCGGCGATGTCTCTCAGATCGGGACCGTCGCGCCCAACCCTTTCGGAGACGAGTTCAAAGGCTTTGTGACTCTTCGACCCGACAGTTGGAGTAGCGACCGCACCCCCCCCGAAGGCATGGAGTCGCGCGGCGACCATATTGACGGGATCCTCAGAAACCTTGGAATTCCCCAAGATGACATCCCCCGGGTCCGCCAGATGGTGGTCGACCAGAACGACAACATTCGCAACCCTGACGTCATTCGAGACGATCGAGAATACAAGTTCCCCACTAATCTCTCGGCCGAAGAGATCGCCGAGCGCTATGGCCAGCCAGAGAGCGACGGCAGTCGACTGGTCTCGGTGACACAAACTCAAGATGGCGGTCGCGTCACCTCTGATGAACTGAGGGCATCGGAGATTTCCGACACTGACACCGAGCAGGTCGTTCACACCACCGAAGACCAGCACTCGGCCGAGGTGACGACCGAAACCGACCGCCTCGAAGACGGGAGCATCACGGGCAGAGCTATTGCCGACGGTGACCAATCCGACGCCGCCGCTGTAGCCGACGTCGGCTCAGCCGAGAACGCCCTTATCTCCGAAACCGCTGTGGCAACAGGTGAGGACTCCCCCGCCGCCGCAGCCGTCCAGGGCGGTAGCCTCGATGAAGCGACCGTCGCCGTGACCGCCGCCGCTTCAGATGGACAAGCGAGTGCTAAAGTCGCTCTCGGCGACACAACCAATACGATCACCCAGGCCGACGCCGTTTCCCGAGACGGTGGCGAAGCGATCTCGGCCACTCAAATCGGAGACGCTCACAGAACCCAGGTGACCGGCAACGCAGTGGCCGGTGACGGCGATGCCTCCGCCGTCGCCCCGCCGCCTGCGAGCCGCCCGCGCGCCGCCTCGGGCGCC
>CAYRFU010000170.1:0-15640 GCA_964423525.1 uncultured Burkholderiales bacterium
TTGCCCTCTCTCGAGTCTTGCCCGAACATGATATCATCGTCATCGTAGTGGCCTCTCTCACCAGGAGGGATAGTGTCACGGTCAACAGGCTGAGTCAGCCATTTCAACAAGTCGGTCGATGGTGGAAGGGGGAGACGAAGTCTTCGTCAGCCGATCCGTCTCACACCGAAACCTACGCTACTTCGGAGTCAAACTCTGCTTCGGAGCCGAGCCTCACGCCTCGCCCTGGCAAAGAAATCGTCCAGAATATTGCCAGTTGGGGGGGCCTCGCTACTGCCGGCGCTGTGTCGACTTTGGCGTTCGGCCTTCCCGGCCTTCTCATTCCGGGGGTGGCCATCCTGGCGGCTTCCGGAGCAAGAGCGCTCTCCAAGAATCCTGGGGCCCGTTTCTGCAGTGATGGGCCCGGTAAATTTGTTGACCGTCTGTCCGACCTGATGGCCAGCAAGCAAAGGTCAGAACAGTTTGTAAGCGACTTCAGTCGCGCTCTCTGCCTCCGGGGCTGAAGGCTGGCCTGATGACTTACCGCGATCGCCTCGAAAAAGCCCTCTGGTCCTCGGTCTCTTGCTAGGGGCAGCGGGCTCCGAGCTGCCTCGGGAATGGGTTCATGGGCTGAGGGAGCACCCTCAACTCTAAAGCGGGATTAGGGCGTTCGCTGCCATTCCAATCCAACCTCCGATGTCCCCCCCTGAGTCCCGGCTCAACAAGAGGGAAACGCTTGACAGGCCCCGCAAGTCACTCGATGGACTTTCAACTGACTGAGGACCAACGGCAAATCCAGCAGCTTGCCCGGGACTTTGCCCGCCAAGAAATCCTGCCTCAGGCTGCCCATTACGACCGGGCCGCTGAGTTCCCCAAGCCTATCGTGAGTCAAGCTCGAGAGCTGGGATTCACCACCATCAATATCCCCGTCGAGCACGGCGGAGCCGGACTCGGACCGCTCGAGATCGCTCTCGTAGCCGAAGAGCTAGCCTGGGCCTGCGCCGGGATTGCGGTAGCCATCACCCTCAACTCGCTGGTGGTGGACGCTATCGAGGTGAGCGCCAATCCAGAACAACGGCAACGGGCTTTCACCGTCCTAGCCCAAAGTCACGGCGCTTACTGTCTGACCGAACCGGGGGCTGGCTCGGATGCAGCCAATATCGCGAGCCGAGCCAGGAAGACCCCTGACGGATATGTTCTGTCAGGAAGTAAGACCTGGATTAGCCATGCCTCCGAGTCGAATCTTCTGGTGGTCTTCGCTAAGACCGACCCCGAGGCCGGGCACCGCGGCCTGAGTGCCTTTCTGGTCGACCGTGAGGCGCCAGGCGTCAACGTCGGCAATCCTCTTCCCAAGATGGGCCAGAAGGCCTCACCCTGCTCCGAGGTCACCTTCGACGACGTCCAACTCGGCCCCGATGCTTTACTGGGTCAGGAAGGCGAGGGTTTTAAAATCGCGATGAAGGTGTTCGATCGCTCCCGCCCCCTGGTCGCTTCGGTGGCCGTCGGCGTGGCCCGTCGCTGCCTGGAAGAGGCCACCCGGTACGCCTGCCAGCGCCAAGCCTTTGGGGCCCCCATCGCCGCTTTTCAGGGAGTCGGCTTCAAGCTAGCCGAGATGGGAATGAAGACGGAAGCTTCCAGGCTGCTCGTTCGTCAAGCTGCCTGGCTGGTCGCCAACGGTCAAGCGAACACCCTGGAGGCTGCCTACGCCAAAGCTTTTGCCGCCGACACGGCCATGGAGGCGGCCGTGGAAGCGGTTCAAGTTCACGGTGGCTACGGCTACAGCCAGGAGTACCCTGTGGAAAAGCTGATGCGCGACGCCAAAGTCCTCCAAATCTACGAGGGAACCTCCGAGATCCAACGCACCATCATGGTGCGCGAACTGACCCGGACTCTTGGACGATAAAGACTACCTAGAGAAGAAACTCGAGCCCCGAATGCTGGCCATAGCCCAGTTCATTCGGGCTCAGACCCATCTGGATATCGGCACCGACCACGCCTTTATCCCCCTCTACCTCCTGGCCACCGGTCGAGTGGAGAGGATCCTGGCGGTTGAGAACAACCAGGACCCCTACCAAACCGCCTGCAAAGCTCTGATGGGTAAGCCGGCCGAAGTGCGCTTTGGGGACGGGCTTGAACCGGTAACCGCTGGCGAATTCGAGAGTCTCAGTATCAGCGGGATGGGATGGCGCTCTATCCTCTCGATCCTCTCAGCCCACCCCGACCGGCTTCCGGACCGGATGGTTCTTCAGGCCAATGATGGCGGGGAAAGAATCCGCGAATGGGCTCGCCAGTCGGGCTTTCATCTTAAAGACGAAAAGATGGCTCCAGGATTCTGGCTCTATGAAATTCTTCACTTTCAGAAAGATGAGGGACCGGATCCCGCCTATACCGGCCTGCCCCGTCAGATAGCCCTCCGTTATGGGCCTCACCTCCTCCGTCGCCGGGACGGCTATCTCCGCCAACGACTCGAGCAAGACCGAGATTTTTTTCGAAAACTGTCCGACAAACCGGGTGTGGACCAGCGCTACCGCCTGATAGTCGAAGCTCTCAAGCTGCTCGATTGACACTTCTTTAACGGAGTTCCCCTAAACTTTGGCTATGAACTTCGCAAACCTCATCACACCTCGCCGAACACTGATAGCTGGAGCCGTAGCCGCCGCTATTGCAACTACAGGCGAGGTTGCCACCCAGGAGCCCACCCACGGAACCTACCAGCAAACCTACACTCAGGACCAGTTCCAGGCCACCAACAGCTGGGACTCAACTCTGCAGAACGGCCGAGAAGTCAAAGCGTTCGTCACAGGGTTAGTGGAAAGCCGGGACAAGGTTGAACTCGGGCCGGGTCATGTCCACGTCAACGAAGCTCGTTTTGGTGGAGGCGAAGTGACTCCCCAACCCACCCTCCAACACTTTCTGACGCAGTTCGACTGGAACGCCGAAGGGAACCTGTCTCATACCGTCTGTACCAAAACGGGCTGCATCAGCCAGATTGGTGGGACGACCCGACCTGATTACGGCAACCTGCCTAGCCTCGAAGGGCACAGGACGGTGTCGGATTCGCAAGGCGTCAAGAGCCACCTGGCCTGGGCTTGTGTGCCGCAGGAAAAAGCGATCCTCTGCGACGCGGCGGCCTATGTCCGGGGCCAGGATGGAAGCCACACCTACACGATGTTCGACTCAGAGCTGGGGGAATCGGCTTCCGTCACCCAGCTGTCCACTGGCGAATTCCGCGTGCACGAACAATGGTAGCAGGGCCAAAGTGAGACCCTGTCACACTCTCTACCCATGGAAAATCCCAGCATCCTCAACCACGTTTCCATCGGTACCCTCAACTATCAGCGCTCTACCGCCTTCTACGACAAAGTTCTAGCGACCCTCGGGGCTGTCCGCGTCCTGGAACACGACGGAGCCGTGGCCTACGGCAATAAATTTCCCGAGTTTTGGATCGGCAAGCCGCTCGACGGAACCACCGCTCACCCTGGCAACGGGGTTCACTTCAGCTTTAACGCCGACTCCAAAGAAGAAGTCGATAGCTTCCACCGGGTCGCTCTCGAGAACGGCGGCCGTGACAATGGAGCACCGGGTCCGCGTCCCATTTATGGTGACCCCTACTACGGCTGCTTCATTATCGACCCCGATGGCAACAAGATCGAAGCCACCTTCTGGGACGCCAGCCTCGCGGGCCGATCGGGCTAGCGTACAAAAAAGGTGACCGTTTCACTCTGGAGGGACGCGTCAGAACCGTGGGCGATGATGTAGGCGTGATGCTCGCCCCGACGCATCGGCCACCAGGCCCGAGGACCGGTTCCCTCGCTAACCAATCGATTATCAACATACCATTCGACCCTGCGGGTGCCCTCGGGCAGGACGGCTTTGAGCAGCACCTTCTGGTAAGCCGGTCGTAAAACCGGGTCGAGCTGAAAGACCGCTCCCTGCTGAGGCGAGGCCAAGCGCAGGCCCGACTGCAGAGGCCCGTCTTGGGGAGGGAGAGGTAGGTCGTTCGCGACCATCCAGTCCCAGTAAAGAGGCGGAAAAACAGTGTAAAGTCGACCCTCCACCACCCGATGAACGTTACAAAGAGACGGTTCCGTTCCAGGCTGAAACCAGTCGAGCATGGTGTGAGGGCAATCGGGTGAAGGCCGCATTCCCGACTGGGGACAAACTTCCAGACGGCGCAACGAGGCGGGGGGAGAGAAGCTCCCCCCATCACCCAGCAACATCACGATGTCCCGGAAGAGAGGGCCCGCGCCGGTCACCCCAGAGACATCCACCATCGGCTCCCCCCCGAAGTTGCCCACCCAAACCCCGACAGCATAGCGGGGCGTATAGCCGATGGTCCAGTTGTCTCGATAGCCTTTCGACGTCCCGGTTTTGGCGGCACAAGGAAAAGGTAAGTCGAGAGGGCCTTCTCCTCCGAAAGCGGGCACCCGGGCCTGATCGTCTGAGAGTATATCGGTGATCAAAAAGGCCACCTCAGGGTTGATGACCTGGCGACTCAATGATGGTTGGCCCGGGGCCCACCGCCAGGGCGAGTGCTGACCGCTCCGAGCCAGAGCACGATAAGCGTTGGTCAACTCCAAAAGAGTGGCCTCGCCGTCGCCCAACGTCAAACCCAGGCCGTAGTGAATCGGGTCCTCTTGCAGGTGAGCAAAGCCGAGGGCATGGAGTCGACGCAGGAGGCGTTCGACCCCGACCTTCTCCAAGGCCCGAACGGCCGGGACATTATAAGAGCAGGCCAAAGCGGTGCGGAGTCGGACGGGTCCATGAAAGCGCGAGTCGTAGTTCTTAGGAATAAAACTCTCGCCTTGCTGGGCTGGATAAAGGTCAATATCGGGCAACAACGAGGCCGCCGTTTCTCCCCACTCGAGGGCCACCGAATAGGTGAACGGCTTCAGGGTTGAGCCTGGTTGGCGAGCCGCGATAGCGGCGTTGACTTGACCCTGGCTGGCAAAATCGAAGTAGTCGGCCGAACCGACCAGGGCCAAAACCTCTCCGGTCTCGACTTTGAGAACCACGGCCGCGGCTTGCTCAGCGCGATGGTCTTGCAAGCTCGCCAGGTGAGCTCTCACCAGGCCTTCAACTTGGTGCTGAAGTTCCAGGTCGAGACTGGTCTTGACCACCGGTCCGGAAGGTTCGCGATCCAACACCAGGTCACAGAAATGACCAGCCTCGAAGCGATGGCTAAAAGGAGCGATCACAATCGGCTCGGCCAAGGCGATCTCGACTTCCTCCCGGGTGACTCGACCCGCGGCCAGCATCCGCTCCAGCAGTTGACCCGAAAGGCGCTCGATCGCCTCCTTCTGATCTGGGGTGTACGGATCGAGCGTACTCGGCGAGCGGGGAATCACGGCCAGGAAGGCGGCCTGGGCCAAGGACAGTTGCGAGGCTGTCTTAGCAAAGTAGAGTTGGCTGGCTGCCTCGACTCCTAAACACTGATTCCCGAAGGAGATCCGATTGAGATAGCACTCCAGGATGGCCGCTTTGGTCATTCTGGCCTCAAGACGTAAAGCGTAGTAGCTTTCGCCAAGCTTATGGCTCCAAGAACGCTGGCGAGGGGAACGAAGATTACGCACCAGCTGCTGAGTGATGGTGGAACCACCCTGGACCGCTCGACCAGCTCGGAAATTGGCCCAGGCAGCTCGAGCGATAGCCATAGGATCGAGGCCCGGGTGCCACCAGAACCTTTCGTCCTCCGAGACCAGAAAGGCGGCCACCAGCTCGGGAGCCACCTCATCCAGGGTCACCCAGTCGTCCAAACCCGCCCGAGGAGACAAGACCTCCCGCAAAAGGCGACCATGGCGGTCGAGGAGCTGCCAAGACCGACCAGCCTCCGGCTTCTCGAGGACCTCCGGAAGGACGGGCGCAAAAAAGGCTACCAGACCAACCAACAGTCCAGCCAACCCTATGCGCCATCGTCGGCTCACCGAATCAACTGACGACGCTTGACCGTGGTTCCGAACACCTCGGGATGATACATTTCGTGGACTTTGGAGGGAGGCACTTCATAGGTGCCCGGCAAGCGTGCCCTGATCAGGTATTCGTAGGTATGCTCGCCGGCCGCCAGCCCGTCAGCGAAAAGCAAGATCTTGTCGTCGTAGGTCTCGAAATGATTGAAGGTCCACCAGGGATTACGATTGGCCCGCCGGAGCAGCTCCCGCAAGCTGTCAGACTCGGTTGCGAAGGTGGTCTGTAATACCTCAGCGCCGGCCGGAACCGGGTCTTCCAAGACCACGAATCGTCGCTCGCTAGGCGTGACCAACGATAGGCGAACCCGGTAGGTTTCCCCCGCTCGCAAGTCGTTCACGGGCTCGTTGTCCGAGACCCGAAAGATCGCCTTAAAAAGGGCAAATCCTTCATCCCGGGCCGGCACCGGCTCAGCCGGAGCGTAGGTCATCGTCAGCCCGTAATAGAGCCGTCCTTCCCCCTCTTTGACCAGAGCTAACTGCTCCGATTGACCTGGTTTAAGGTTCTGTTCGTTTGAGCGCACCTGAGTCTGGCGGCCTGAGAAAGTCTCCTCCGCGATCGCCTTATCACCCAGAATCGCTCGAGCCACGAAATCGGCAGGCTCTTTCTCATAGCGCTTCTGAAAACTGACCAGGCCGTAGAGGGCCGCGAAGTTCTTCTGGGTCCCTCCCCAGTCGCCCGACTGGGTGCGGGCCTCCAGGAGCCAACGAGCCACCTTTTCAGCCACGGGCAAGTCCCGGTCGCTCTCGAGCAAGGCCTGCAAGATCAAACCTGTTTCTCGAACGCTGGAACGATAGAGCCAGCCAGGCTCGTCGTTCACTTCGAAGTGGGCCGTCTCGGCCTCGATCTTGACAGCTTGGAGGAACTCCGTTTCGAGAGTTTCGACCACCTTCTTCTGACCGGTAAGGCGGGCCGTCTTGAGCAAGAAGACTCGTCCTAGTAGCGGCATCTTTGAACGCTGATGGAACAGCTTGCTGACGGCACCCGGGTCAGGACTGCCCCAGATTGCCTGAGCGTGAACGGCCGCCGCTCGAACGGCCAGATTCTCGTCCGGGCTATAACCATAGGGGTCTTCCACTTTGCCAGCCAGGTAGTTCTTGAGGTAAACTCGGGCCTTCTTCATCACCTGGGGGTCGGGCTTGTAGCCTGCATCCTGAGCCAGCTTGGCAATCCACAGGGCGTGAGCCGTCAAATAAGGGCTAGACCGTTTCGACCCGGTCCAGACACCAAAACCGCCGTCTCCTCTTTGAAAGCCGCTCAAATCGGCCAGAGTCTGCTCGACTTTAGTCTTGAGTTCTTCCGGAGAGTAGCCATCTAGCTCGTAGGCCAACACCAACTCCTCGGCCAGAATTAAGGGAGCCACCCGTGACAGACGCTGCTCGAGGCATCCGTAAGGATAGCGTATTAAAGCCAGCACAGAGTTGTCGAGACCGCTCAACGCGGTCGAAGCCAGACGCACCGAAAGGGTGGCCGTGCCTGGGACCACGGTCGTTGGCACCTCCACCTTCTCGTCTCGGCGCTCTCCCTCTACCACACCCGAGGTGGCCACGCTCTCGGTAGCCGCCGGCAACTGGACCGGGAAACTCATCTTAAGACCGTCGTGCTCAGCGCCCATAATGGCCTCGAAAGCGAGGGTCGCCTCCCCCGGACGTTCCGCTTTAAGAGGAAACAACAGCTCTCTCTCCTCACCCGGCTCAAGCATCACCGTGGTTTGAGCGTGACCGGTGGTTTCCACCCCCTCGGTCTCCAGTTCAACCGTGACTCCCAGACCTTGCTCGGAGTTATTGAAGGCCAACACACCGGCTTCGAATTCGTCACCGACTCGGACGAAGGTGGGCATAGAGGGCTTGAGGATCAGGGGCTTGTTGACCACCAGTTTGGATTCCCCCGAACCGAATTGGGAGGCGGTAGTAGAGGCTGTGGCCATCAACCGGAAGGTGGTCAAGTTCTCGGGCAGATTGAAAGCCACCTCGGCCTCGCCCTCCTGGTTGGTCACGATCGACGGGTTCCAGTAAGCTGTGTAGCGGAAATCCTCTCGATAGGGTGCGTTGAAGCCTCCTCCTCCCCCTTCATCTTCTCCTTTGGTGCCGTAGCTTCGTTGTCCGATCACGTCGAGGCGCGACTCGGCCGAGCGCACCCTGAGGGGACGGGGTCCGTAAAACTGGTCGAAATAGTCGGGGGTCTCATAACCGATAAGACCTAACACGCCCTGGTCGGCCACCGACAGACTGACTTCGGCCTGGACCGGCTCCCCATCAGCGTTCAACACCTTCAAGCTGGCTTTCACCTCGTGACCGGGACCGTAGCTTTCCTGATCAGGCGTGACCGTGACCTGGAGTTTCTTCTGGGAAGATTCGACTGGGAGATTGATGTAGCCGATCTTGAAAGACGGCTTGCCCAAATCCTCACCGGCCTCAGAGAAGCCAGCTTCGGCAAGACGGCCTTGGACCAGGGTGACCGAGACGAAAACGTTGGGCAAGTGGTCGGAGTTGATGGGCAGCTCGATCGTGTCAGCACTCCCTTCCAGCACCTGAACGGATCGTTCCATTACCAGCTCGCGTTCCACCGTCACCAAAGCCACCGCCTTTTCGTAAGGCGACTTCACCAAAATGGAAGCCGTGTCTCCCGGACTGTACCGTTTCTGGTCGCTGACCAACTCGATGATATCGTCGTCCGAGCGAGCCCAGGGCACGTAGCCGGCGCCGTGAGCGTAGAAGTGCGTCAAAGTTAGGATAGGGTTGTTAGCGTCGTCCTCGGCGGTGGCCCGCACCAGGTAGAATCCCGGCTCCGGAGGCGTCACCGAAAAGGAATCAGCTTTGAAGGCGGTCCGTTTCTCGATGGTCTCGACCACCTTATCCTCCGACTCGACCACCCAGCGGTAGCTGCCGTTGACATCCGCCTTTCGCACCGAGTTCCATTGACGACGGAGCAGCTCCAGCTTCACCTGCTCGCCCTGGAGAGTGTCTCCCTCGGGATTGACCGCTACCAACTCAACGGAAACGGGCTCCTCCGAAGGAACAAAAGTCGAAGTGGGACGCAAACCGAGCTGAAACTCACCTCGATGGACTGGAATCCGCTTACGCCCCGATAGCTTCTGACGAGTGGGCGATGTGACGGATCCCTCGAGGACCAATAAGCCGGAGCCTTTGAAGGTGAGGCCATCGAGGGAGATCTGGCCAGCCAACAAGCCTTCATCGTCGAGCTGGCCTTCCTTCATATCCAGTTGGACAGCCCCGTCGGCCTGCTCGTCATGGTAATGACTGGGGCCGAAGTCGAAACCTTCGAAGCCCTCGGGAACGATCGAGTGAGGCTCAAGCCGAGCTGTCCAACTGGCCTTCTCTCCCTGCATCGGGGCTCCAAAGAGATACCAACCTTTGACAGAAAAGTCAGACTTTTGACCGGCCACCAGAGGCTGGTCGGGAGCCTCCACCGTCACTTCAAACTGAGCCGGCCGGAAGGCCTCGACCCGAAAACTTTGGCGGAAAAGCTCCTCGCCTCCAGGCAACATATAGACCACTCGATAGTTCCCGGTCGGGCCACCCTTTTCCAGGCTCAGCTTGTGGTCGAACGAGCCGAAACGATTGAGCTTGACGTCGCCTTTTTCGATCTCTTTGTCGCGAGCGTCGTACACTTTGTAGACGAGGTCTTTCAGTTCGGGAAGATTCCAGTGCCCGGCCACTTTCTGGCGCACCGTGCCTTTCAGGAAGACCTCCTCACCAGGACGATAAAGGCCTCTTTCGGTGAAAGCGTGCCCCCCATATTCGCGAGCCGGTTGCTGCCAGTCGAAGGCGATATCGAACATCCAGGGTGAGATTCCGCCAAAACCGTTGGAGCGGATGAACGCCTCATCTTTTTCAAGTTTGGCGAAGACCCACAGGTCGGGAGAATCCCAACTCGACTCGGGAGCTTTCACGCCTAGCTTGACCCAGCCAGGGGCCTGAACTGTGCCCTGGCCATCGGTCTTTCCGCTCCATAGCACCTTGCCTTTCTGGTCCCGAACCTCGATCTGGGCGTTGGCGACCGGCTCCCCCGCGCTCAGGGAAGTCACAAAGACGACGATGTTTTCAGGACTGAACTTGGCTGTCAGGCCCAGGTCAGTGACCTGAACCAGGCCCCGGAAACCCCACTTACGATCGCCTTTCGCCGTATTCAGCTGGTAATAGACAAACCCAAAAGGGGATTTCCCCAGGGCTTTAGCCACGGCCACCGGACGATCGACTGCCTGGTTCAAGGGAGCTTTAATCTTCTGGCTCGTCTTGACCGAGAAGCCTCCCGGCGGAGTGTAAGCTTTGCTGCTCCAAAGAGCGTGCTCGCTCCCAAGGACTTTGGGAATATCCTGGCTTTTCACCCGAGCCATCTTGAGCGAATAGTTGTTCAGATTTCGCACGCCGAGAGGGATCGAGCGAGGCCCTTTGGCCTCCAAAACGCCGATCCCTCCAGCCATTTGAGCCCGAGGAGAACGGTCGGTCGTCTTGAGGACGAAGGTGGTCGAACCGGCCAACTCGTTCCCAAACTCGTCCTTGAGACCTTTGGAGACGGTGACCCGATACTTCTTACGGGGCTCTAAAGGTAGATAGAGGGAGTGGTTACGCCACTGATAGTCGTCTTCTCGATAGCTTTCTGGAATCTCGACCTCAGGTTCGAAGGTGAGATGGCCAACCAGGTCGGCCATCTTGACCGAGTTGGTGAAATTCAAGCTCAGCGCCTCGCCGGGCCGTTGAGTGACCACCTCGGGGGTCGAAAACTTGAGCGGGCCGTAGGTATTGAAAGTCACCAGGGAGACAGAGGTGGAGCCGTTGGGTCCTTCCGTTCCTAGAAGACCTTCAGAAATCTTCAGCGTGTATTGGGTTGCCCCCTCGAGCTTCTCGGGCTCGACTACCAGACTGTTCTCGAGGGGAGGGGCCTTCTCTTCGTCGAAGTCGTCAGCCTTAGCCGCGCGCACTTCGAAGGGCAGGTCGATCGCTTTACCCTGGGTATCGAGGCGATAGAGGCTCAAAGATTGACGAGCCGATTCCAGAGAGATCGGCTGGTTGAAGGTCAGCCGCAAAGGAGCCTCGGGGTCGACCCACTTAGCCTTATTCTTGGGAAACGACGACTTCAGTTCGGGGATGACCGTAGAAAACTCGAATTCGAAGTCTTCAGTCTGTTCACTTCCAGCCCAGGATTTAGTGCCCGCGGCCACCCGTCCTCGAAAGGTCGTAGCCCGAGGGAGAGGCTCGTCCGGTCGAAACTCGACTGTGGCGGTGCCCTTCCAGTGAAAGCTCCCCATGGCCGGAGGGTCCAACACCAGTGGGCCGTTCTGAGGGGTCTGAGGCAGAGCCGTCAAAGGGTGCATGGCTTGATTGAAAACGACCGTGACCGCCTGGTAATCAGACGGGGAACTGGTCACTCCTTGAGGCGAAGCCAACACCACTTCGACGGGTCTTTTTTCTCCCTCGGGCAGAACGGCCGTCACGCTCTGCTCCTCCACGGGGGTTTGGGTTCGGCAACCGGCCATCAGGATAGTTACCAAGAGAATGAAAAGAAAGCGCCTTTGGGACACCGAGAACTCCTTGTTGGGTTTGCTAGATCGTCGTAGCTCAGTGAACTTTCTTCCACCTCTATGGGAGGACCTACCGAACGCAGGGATCGCGTTACTCCCCCAGAAGCCTCGGGCCATGAAAAAGACGGTGGAATACCGGCTGCGCAACGAGCCGGAGAAGCATTTCCAGATCGCGGCCGAGGCTCAGGGAGCGGGCAGCCAAGGCTCGGTGGTGAAGGCCACCATCGAACGCTACGACGAACGGGTGTTCCACTATGAAGTTCGCTTCGGCGGGCCTTTCGCCGAAACCAAAGCCAACTTCAACGAAGAAATGTATCTCGAAACGGCTCTGTCGATCATCTGCAGTCAGTTGGAGAGTCATATTCACGAAGACACTCTGTTGTTCTTGGAAGAAGCCTCCGGATTGATGCAGACCAAGCATCCCGCCAAACTCGACTGGGTCGAGTGACCGAGGAGCAAGCGATCCTGGCTACCCTGGTGGCCTACAAGATCGTCCTCCTAGGAATCGGATGGTGGGCCGGAAGACGGACTGAGGACGGCACCGACTTTTTTTTGGGGGGCCGCCAGCTAGGCGCCTTTGTGGCCGCCCTCTCGGCTTCGGCTAGCTCCTCCTCGGCCTGGACGTTGCTAGGAGTGAGCGGAGCCGCTTACGCCTGGGGCTTGGGCGCGGTGTGGCTCTTCCCCGCTTGTGTCGGGGGCTTTCTCATCAACTGGTTTTTCTTAGCTCCCAGGCTCCGAGAACTCAGTCACGCCCAGGGCTCTTTAACGGTCACCGACTTTCTGGCCGGACCGCCGGGCACACCCTACCGACAAACCATCGGACGAATGGCGACCTTCATCATTGTCCTTTCCCTGGCCACCTATGTGGCCACCCAGTTCCAGGGAGCGGGTAAGACCTTCAGTGAGGTGTTCGACCTGTCGATGGCCGAAAGCATCTGGCTGGGGGCCGCTGTGGTAGCCCTGTATACCCTGATGGGCGGGTTCTGGGCCGTCAGCCTGACCGACACTCTGCAAGGCTTTTTGATGGCCCTCACGGCCCTGATTCTCCCGCTCGCGGCTTTGGTGGCAGTGGGAGGGGCCAGCGGCCTCATCGAGCGAATGGCGGCCGTCGAAGTGGAGGGTTTCTTAAGCTGGACGCGAGGTTATCAAACGGCCTCCGCCATCGGTTTTGTGGTCGGTTTGCTGGGTATTGGGTTAGGCTATCCTGGTCAGCCCCACGTAGCCAACCGATTCATGGCCCTGCGAGACCATCAAAGCGTGTTGGTGGGGCGCTGGGTTGCCATCGTTTGGGGAGTGATCGTCTACTCAGGCATGCTGGTAGTGGGCTGGTGTGGCCGAGTACTCACAGTGGTCGACGACAAAGAAAAGGTGTTCATCGGCTTGACTAGCGATCTTTTTCCTCCGGTCGTGGCCGGCATCATGATCGCAGCCGTCCTATCAGCCATCATGTCCACCGCCGACAGCCAACTGCTGGTGGTGGTCTCCTCCATCACCCACGACTTCAATCTCGAGCGCCAAGAGCAAGGCAACCTGATTCAATCGTCGCGTTGGGTGATCCTGACAGTCACTTTGGTCGCGATTCTGGCCGCCATCTATGGACCTCCCGAGATTTTTAGTTTTGTCCTTTTCGCCTGGTCTGCTCTAGGCTCAGCCTTCGGCCCTCTGTTGTTGGTGCGGTGCTTGGGGGGACCCATTCGTCCCGCCTTCACCCTGGCAGCCATGGCCACCGGTTTTACTTTGAGCGTCACCGGCTACTGGTTTGGCAGTGGTGTCATGGAGCGCGTCTTCCCCTTCTTCGTCGCTCTTGTCATCGCCCAGGCTGGGCGTCAACCACAGCCAGTGGGCAGTTCCAGGTGATCAAATCTGAAGGGGGGTAATTCGGCTCATCGTCCCATCGGGGTTGCGACGGAGCACCTCGGTTAATTGACCGTCGCGAACGTCAGGGTAAGAGGACACGAGTTCGATCTGTCCTGAGGTCGGGTCGACCGACAGGCGTTGATAAGCGCCTTCCTCGTTACGGATTTCGAGCGCCAGACCGCCCACCTTCTCCCAGCCTCGCAGGAACGGCCCATCGTCACCCTGCTGGAGTCTCTCAGCGCTCCACAAAACCGGATCCTCATCGATCGCTCGGACAGCCTGCTCCCCGAAGGCCCGGCTAACGCCAGCAGCCACTTTGGGGCTGACCCGAGGTTCGATGGTGGGGTGGTCCTGGGGCCACTGGACCCGGTTCGGTGGGGGCATCAAACCAGCCTCGGGCGGACTCGATACGAAGCTCTCTCCGGCTTCAGGTGTGGGTTGGGTTGCCACCCTGGTCCGACCAGGAGGGGCGATAGTATTGTGTAGTTTAGGCTCAGGTTTCAACGGAGCAATCCCTTTCGACAGCATATTCCGTCATGGAGAGTCCCCTGCAAGCCTCAGTTCAAAGCTAGCATCCGACCGTCACAGAACTGTTAAAGCTTGTCAGAAGTGCGGGCAAACTTGATGACCCCAGCCTTCCCGAGCTTCTTTTCCTTCGCCAACAAAGCCCTCAAGCTGGCGCCGTAGTCAGGATCGTGATGGCGGGTCAGGCGGTAGGCTTTGGGGCTCTCCCCCACCGACATCAAGTAGTGGTATTGGACCCAGGTGGCAAAGCCCTCGGTCAGGGCTCGATCTTGCAGTGGGCAGTTGCGGCTTTGCCAGGCGTGGGTGTATTCGTGAACCAGGGTGGCCGCTGTCTCGATAGGAGTCAGCCCGCTCAGAATGTAGATCATCTCGGGGTTATAAGGCTGATAGAAGCCACCCACATCAAGCGAACGACCGCTGCGCGTAAACTTCGTCTGAAGTTCATCTTTATCAGCCAGCTGGACAGGCGGTGCTGGGGCGATGGTAAGCCCCCCGAGTTCTCTGGCAAGAAAGCCTTTGACCTCACCGTAAAGCGACTCCAAAGCGGCTTGCTCGAAGACGCTGAATTCTCGGCAGAAGCGACAGGCTAGCCGACCATCCCGTCCCACCTTGGATTGGGCGGGCTGGGAGCACAGCGTGCATTTTTGCAGTCGCTGGCGACAAAGATAGCAAACCGGATGGCGTCCGTCGACATAGTCGAGCCTTTGGGTCTTGGTGGTGGACTTGCAGAACACGCAGGGTTCGACAGCCCAGACCGGTGCCCCAAGCAGGGCTATCAACAGGAAGATTCTCACGGGGAGTCCCACCTTTATCGACAGATCGGCCCGAGCAAGATATTCGGAAAGCGACGGTAGCCCGGCAGACGACCGCGGAAACCCGGCACCGCCGGACGATAGATCTCCTTGAAGTCGAACCAAACCTTCTGCTCGGGGGCTTTGACTTCTTCACCCTGGTCGGTGATCGCTGTAAGTCGGACTCGACCCGACCGATCGTCGAACCATCTTTGCGTTTGAAGCTCGACCTCGAAATGACCCGACGGGTCTGCCGGCACCTCAAACCCCGTCTCACCAACACCCCTGAGAGCGATCGTTCCCACCACTTTGCTGTCGGCCGGAGCTTTGCCGCGCATGGACCACCGCCCCGGGTCGAGCTGGACAGTCCTGACAACCACAGGAGGGCGCAAGCCCTGAAGCCAGGCCTGACCAACCTGTTTGGACGAGCTTTTCCCGCCGTTGGTCGCAGTCACCGTCAAGTCAACTTTGCCCCGGTCTTCTAGATTCACGTGGTAGCGGCCAGAGTAGAAGCGAGGAGCGCTTTCTTCCAGACGAAGACGGGTCGGGCCGACACTCGCCTCCACAGTGCTGTTGCTCGGCGCCATCACGGCGAAGTCAAGAAAGTCTCCCTGACTGAGTGCCCCCGGTCGCGACGGTTTGACCTGGGCGGAAGAGATGAGCTCTTCCCCCTGGCCGGGAAGCAGCAAGAGGAGCAAAAGCCCGAGCAGGAAAGGTCGCATTCTTTTTATTTTCGCTCTTCGGATGAGGCGGCCTTCCGGCTGGGGACGACTGGGGCGTGTTGACAATCAGCGACGACCGTCACTGCTTTCTTTCCTTTGGTTGAGCTATTGTGTGTTTTAACACGGAGAGCGCGGAGACCACGGAGAGATGAAGTTTGAGGGAATTCTCCTCGAAATCCGGCCACCTGGACATGATGGGAAATGCAGCTCGCTGTCTCTCCCAAGTTCAGAGGCTTGAGCCGATAGCGGTAGTTGATCCG
>CAYRFU010000171.1:0-15619 GCA_964423525.1 uncultured Burkholderiales bacterium
TCTTCTGGGCGCGGCTCAGTTGATCTTGATAGTCGGCCTTCTCTTCTTGCCACTGCTGACGTTCCGTCTCCTGGACCGCAGTGAGGCGCTTGATGGCCTTGGCTCGGGTGTCCAGTTCGGTGGCGGCTCGATCGAGCTTCTCGCGGGCTTGGTCAAACCTTTTGCGCTGAGCGTGGAGGGCCTGCTGGAGTTCTTCCACCTCCTGGCGACTATTTTGGAGGGCGCCAAAACCTTTGAGCAGCTCTTGCTCCTGAATGAGAATCTGGTGACGAGCTCCTTCCAGCTCAGTCGTACGCCAAGTGAGCAGGTGGGTCGTCTGATGGAGTTCCTCACGCCTATCTTCGGCTGCCATTTCTGCTTGAGCCAGGCGATCGGCGTGAGATTGAAGGTCGTTGCGGGCTTGCTGGAGTTCGGCCCGGGTTCGAAATAGCTCCGAGGTGGTGGAGGTCAGCTCTTCAACCGCTTCTTGTAACTGCTCCTCAACCTGCTCGCGAGTTTCGATCTCGGTCTCGAGGAAGTTGGTCAGCTCCAGGTGATCACTTTGCGACCCCTCCAGCTCGCGGGTGACGTGGTGGAGTTGGCTTTCGAGGCTCTCGATCTGACGCCGGGCCTGGTCGAGCTCAGTCTGACTGGAGGTGAGGGCTTCCGTTTGCTCGGCCACCAACTTTCGTTTCTCGTGGACCTCGGTCTGAAGTTCATCGATCTGGTTGTCGGAGTCTTCTAACCCCGTGTAAACCTCGGCCAGATGCCACTCCAACTCGGTGACCATCTCTTCTTTCTGATTGACCTGATCGCGAAGATCTTCGAGAGCCGATTGGGAGGCCTCAAAGCGGCGTTTCAAATCGAGAAAGGCCTGGCCTTTCTCGTCGCGGCTGCGTTCGGCTCTTTCGAGCTGCGCGGCGAGCATCTCAGAGCGAGACTGCTCTTCAGCCAGTCGGGCGATCAGTTCTTGGACTTGCTCCTTCTCTTGTTGCAGATGAGTCTGGCTGGTGGTCCAGGAGTCTTCTAGGTCGCGAAGCTTCTGATCGCGGGCCCGCAGAGCTGAGGCCAGGGCCGAGGCTTTTTCCTTCAGAGTGGTCAGCGCGGCCGAGGCTTTTTGGAGTTTGCTCTCAAGCTGGGAACGGCCAGTCTCGCTGGCCTCGAACTCGGCCAACAGGTGGTCGCGAGCCTCCCGCACCTCCTCTAACTCGGTTTGGGTGAGATGGAGCGCCTCTCGGGTATCCTCTAGCTCCAGCTGTTGGGCCTGGACCTCTTGTTGGCTATGGTCGAGTTGGTGATGAGTTTGACTGAGCTGATGACGGGTCTGTTCAAGTTCGGCCTGACCCTGGTGGTAGTCGTTGCTGAGCAGCTCCATCTCTTCGATCAGATGCTCAAATTCCTCGCGGCTCTTCTCCAGTTCGGCGCGGGTGCGCTCAAGCTCTTCGTTACGGGCCTGGAGCTGGTGACGGTTGGCGTCAAGATCCTGAGAAAGGTCGGTGCTCTGTCTTTGAACCTCCTCAAACTGCTCTTGAAGAGCTTCCAAGAATCGTTCTCGTTCGCCCAGCAGAGAACGAAGCGACTCTAGCTCCCGGCTGGTATCGGCCAGAGCCTCTTCTCGTTCACCGAGACGCGCGGCTAGCCGGTCCTTTTCCAAGTGGACTTCCTCGAGTTGATGGCGGACTGTGAAGTGTTGGTCACTCAGCTCAGCCAACTCGGTCTGGAGTTCCTCGCTCTCGGATTGGCTCTCCTCGAGTCTTTGAGTCAGGCGGGTCAGCTCATCCTGGCGGGTTTGGAGTTCGGTTTCGAGGGTCTCCCGGGCCTGATCTAGTTCGTTGTTTTCGCTCTCTGCACCAGCCACCCTTTGGCGCAGTTCTCGCACCAACTGATTGCGTCGTTCGATCTCTTTGGCCAACTCCCCGATTTTGGATTTCAGCTCCTCGATCGCCTCGGCGGCTTTGGAGAGCTTGCTGCGCAAGGCTACCGAAATCTCGCGATGGTGGTCGCCATCACGGCGGAGATTCTCGTTCTCGGAACGGGTGCGTGTGATCTCCGAGCGGAGTTCTAGCAGTTCTCCCTCCAGGTTGGCCACCTCGGTCTGATGGCGCTCTTCGAGAGATTTCAACTCCAGATTGAGAGCCTCGAGGCGACTCTCGCCCCGGGTCAGCTGGGAACCACGATGTTCAAACTGTTCTTGGAGACGAGTCTTTTCAGCTCGGGTCTGCTCAAGGGCTCCCCGCATCAGCTCGAGTTTGTCACTGACTCGCGACAGGCGGCTTTCCAGTTGCCGCTTTTCGTCGTTCAGGCGGGTCAGGTCTCGAGTCCTGTGCTCGACTTGCTCCCGCAACTCTTCTTCGCGAGCCTGGCTCTGGTCAAGTTCTCCTCTCAACTCCTCGACCACCGTTTCCAAGCTCTCGACGGCGTCTTGGCGGAGGGTCAGCGTCTCCTGAAGCTCGTCTTGGGTGGTCTGAGCGATGGTCTCGTTCTCGAGGAGTTGAGCTCGGAAACGGTCTCGTTCTCGGTGGGCTTGTTCGAGAGCTTGATTGAGATGTTGAATTTTGTCTTTAAAGGCCGCTAGCGCGGGACGCGCCTTTTCGAGGGTCGCGGAAAGCTCTTCGATTTTTTGCTGTCGGCGGAGGGCCTCGCTACTCAGGTTCTCGTAGCTTCGCTGCATTTCATCGAGCTTTTGCTCGAGTCCACTGACGTGGGCCGTCAGTTCTTCGCTCTCTTGGTCTTTGAAAGCGAGTCGCTCTTGAACTTCAGCTTGACGAAGACGTTCTTGTTCGAGGCTGGCTTCGAGCTTGGCCAGTTGGGCCTGGACTTCGCTTTTGTGACGTTCGAGCTGCTCCTCGTTGTGTTGCAGTTGAGCCAGGTCGAGTTTCATGACTCGCAGCTCATCATCACGCATTTTGCGGACTTTGCGTTCGTCGTCGAGTTTGAGGGTGAGCCTCTCGATTTCGTTTTCTTGGAGGGCTTTCTGGCTCTCTTGCTCGATGACGGCTTTTTCTAGCTCGGCCTGAACCGTGCGGGCTTCGGCCAGAGATTTCTGGAGTTCTTCGGTTTGCTCGCCACCGGCCGCCAGGCGCCGCTGGGCCGACTCAAGTTCGTTGCGAACGAGCACCATCTCAGCGTCTCGATCGCCGACGGCTCGGGAAAGAGACTCGATCTTGTTCTTGAAGAGGTTGAGCTTATCGATGGCCCGGGTGAGTTTGGTCTCGAGGTCTCGATTTCGCTGGAAGCTCTCCTCGAGGGAGCCGCGACTCGACTCCAGTTCGGTCGACATCTGAGCGAATTGGCGGCGGGTAGCGCTCAGGGTATTCTCAAGGTCAGTGACTCGATCACCCTTCTGGGTGAGCAGTTTCTCGGTTCGGTCGAGCGCTGCCTGAGATGCCTCCAATTCTTGGCGAAGGCTTTCCATCTGAGTATCAAGTTCTTCGCGGGCAAATCGGTTCTGGTCGGCGGCTTTTGAGATGTCTCGCACTTTCGCTTCAGCGAAGCGAACCTTTTGGGTGAGTGTTTCCTTCTCGCCTCTTAACGTGTTGAGTTGGGTCTCGCGGCGCTTTAAGGTTTCCTGAGTGCGTTGATTCTCTTGGGTGAGTTTGGCCAGCTGCTGCTTGGCTTGAGCCAGGGTTTCGTTGATTTGGTTGGCAGAATAGTGGGCTTTGCGAGCCTCGTTGAGGCGTTGTGTCAGTTCTTGGACCCGGCGCTCAGCTACCTGACGGGCTTTGTCGCTCTCAGCATATCGAAACTTGAGAGACTGAAGAGCTTCCTCGGCGGCCTCGGAGCGTTGCACTTGTTCTTCCAAACGACGATGGTCCCGCCGAATGACCTCGTATTGGTCCTTATAGCGATCTGCTTCCTCTCGGGCCCGTCTCAGTAGCACCTCGAGTTGGTCGATTTTTCGTTCTGCTTCGCTCACTCGTTCGCCCCGATTATCATCTTCTCGTCGTTTCCGATAGGTCTTGCTGGAAAGGCCCACTCCAGGCCGATTATCGAACGAACGTTCTTCGAATTGGCCTTTGAATCCTGTTCAAAAGGTGGATGTTTCGGTCGCGCCCAAACATCCGGGCCTATGAGGTGTTTGAGGGCATTCCTCCCGTTTTTGTTCCTGTTGAATCTGGCTCCCGCCCGGAGTGACTCTCTTTCCAGCTTGTTGGCCTCCGAGTGGGAGGCTCTGCTAGACGACCGACCGGTCTTGGCTACCTATGTGGGAGCCCCCGGCCGCAACCATCGTTGGCCCGACCTTTCTCCTCGGGCTCGGGCCCGGCGGCTCAGTCACTATCGAGAACTGTTGACCCGTCTCGAAAGATTCGAGATCACCAGCTTGACTCCTCGAGAAAGGCTCGACCTTCAGCTCTTTCGCGAGCAAGTCGGCTGGCAGGTCCGAAGACTCGAACTGGGCCTCGACCGACTGGCTCTCAATCAACGAGAAGGGATTCAGACGGCCGCTGGTTTGGCTGATGTGGTTCCCTTGGAGACAGTCCAGGACTACCAGGATTGGGTTTCGCGATTAGAGAGTTTTCCGAATTACGCCGACGCCACCATCGAACTGTTGCGCCAGGGGGTCGAAGAGCAGATTCTCCTGCCCCGTGTGATCGTGGACCGCCTGCCCGCTCAGATTGAAAGGCAAATGCCCGCCGACCCGACCGAATCTCCCTATTATAAACCTTTTCTGGAGCGGCCTGAGGCTTTCGATGGCGAGGTGTTCGACCGATTGGCTCAGCGGGCCCAGGTGGCCATCGAGAAGGGAATCGTGCCGGCCTACGGTCGCCTGAAGGCCTTCATCGAGTCAGACTATCGACCGGCTGCTCCTGAGACGGTAGGGGCCTCTCAGTGGCCTAACGGTCGGGAGGCCTATCAATTCCTGATCGAGCGCTACACCACGACCAAGATGACCGCCGACGAGATCCATCAGTTGGGTCTGGCTGAAGTGAGTCGGATCCGTGCCGAAATGGAGAAGGTCCAACAAGCCGTGGGGTTTGAGGGGAGTCTTAAAGAGTTCTTTGAGCATTTACGAAGTGACCCCCAGTTTTATTACCAGGACCCCGAAGAATTACTGGAAGCTTATCGGTCCTTCTGCAAGAAGGTGGACGGTCAGATGCCTCGGCTGTTTGGTCGGTTAGCCCGACTCCCCTACGGAGTCGAGCCGATTCCGGACTACATAGCCCCCGACACGACCACGGCTTACTATATGCCGCCCGCCGGCCATCAGGCGGGGATCTACTTCGTCAATCTTTACCAGCCGGCCTCGCGACCGATCTATGAGATTCCCGTTCTTTCACTTCATGAAGCCGTGCCCGGCCACCACCACCAAATCGCTTTGACCCAGGAGATGGAATCTCTTCCGTCCTTTCGCCGCTATGTCGATGGCTTTGGGGATTACACTGTGTTCGTAGAGGGGTGGGCTCTCTACAGTGAGAGTCTGGGCGAAGAGATGGGCTTCTATCACGATCCTTATGCCAAGTTCGGGCAGTTGACTTATGACATGTGGCGAGCCGTCCGGCTGGTGCTCGACACTGGGCTTCATTCCAAAGGTTGGACTCGGGCTCAGGCGATCGATTACTTCCTGGACAATACCCCCAAGAGTCGGCTCGACATCGTCAATGAGGTGGATCGCTACATCGCCTGGCCCGGGCAAGCCCTGGCTTATAAAATTGGCCAGCTCCGAATTCAGGAACTCCGGGGCCGAGCCGAGCAAGAACTTGGCCCTCGCTTTCGCCTAGCCGATTTTCACGACACGGTTCTCGGCCAGGGAGCCGTTTCCCTTGAAGTTCTCGAGCAGCAGGTCGAAGCCTGGTTGGCCGATCAGTTGCGATAGCAGCGAAGATCGCGAAGTAAGACGGGCCTGATGGTGCTTTCTTGTTGACGCGGCATGCCTTCCCAGGCGGCGTCGCCAAACCACATTCTGCGACCGGGTCGTAACAGCACAGCTTGCCGCAAGACAGGCTGTTGGTTGGCCCAGATCGCTCCTACGCCAAGGCTGCCCAGACTGCTCGCGACAGATGAATCCAGGGCCAGCTGGTGGCAGGAGTGGGCCATCTCAAGGGATGTTTGCTTGCATTTATTCATTTGAGTCCTCCTAGTTTGCAAACCGCCCTGCATCGGCTTCAATCTACTGTGTCGGGCTGCCAAAAAATGTTGCCGATTTGTAAACTCAGTCTCCAAAAGAGATGCCCAGCTCCCGGGCCGTTTCCATCGTGTCGCTGTCAAGAGGCACGGTTTTCATTCGCCGGGTCGCCTCGGCCAGGGGGATATGTTTCACGATAGGGGGATCGAGGGCCACCATGATGCCATGAACACCCTCCGACAGGGCTCTCACCGCAGCCGCCCCAAAGCGAAGGGAGATGAGGCGGTCGTAGGAGGTCGGGGAGCCGCCCCTCTGGAGATGACCCAGAACCACATGGCGGGCCTCCTGACCGGTCAGTTCTCCTAGAGCTTTGCAAACCTGTTCGCCTATGCCTCCTAGTCGTTCGGCCTGGCCCACGGACTTTCCGACAATGGAGTGCTCGCCCCCTACGGGTTTGGCTCCCTCGGCCGCTACCACGATCGAGAAGTGGGCTCCTGAAGCTTTTCGTTGATAGAGCTTTTTGGCCACCTTTTTCAAGTCGTACGGAATCTCAGGGAGCAAGATGACGTCGGCGGTCCCGGATACGCCGGCGTGGAGGGCTATCCAGCCGGCGTAGCGACCCATGACTTCAATGACCATGATTCTCTTATGGGCCTGAGCGGTCGAGTGAAGTCGATCGACACACTCGGTCGCGAAAGCCACGGCAGTGTCAAATCCGAAGGTGGCTACCGTCCCGTTTAGGTCGTTGTCGATCGTCTTGGGAACGCCCACCACCGGGACCCCGTGGAGGTCCAGCTTGTTAGCGATGTTCATGCTGCCGTCACCGCCGATAGAGACCACGGCGTCGATGCCTAGAGTCTCGAGTTTCTCGGCTAGTTCGGCAGTCCGGTCGACCTCTTTTACCTGGCCGTTAGAATCGATGGTGGGGTATCGACTTGGGTCTCCACGATTGGTCGTGCCGAGAATGGTTCCACCCAGATGGGTGATGCCGCGCACTGTGGAAGGGGTCAGGGACAACAGGCCCCCGTCGGGGAACATCTCGGGAGCCATCACGCCGTTGAAACCGTCTCGAATACCGAGACACTCCCAACCCTTCAGGGCCGCCGTTTTGGTGACGGCCCGGATAACGGCGTTGAGGCCCGGGGCGTCGCCCCCGCCTGTGCTGATCGCGATTCGCTTGATGGTCATGGCCGGCGGCTTCGGGCCTAAGGGCGGGCTCCCTACCGTTTTTGAGCTAATTTTAGGGCGAGCCGAGAAGCTCTTTGATGCGTCTGTCGAATTCGGCTTTGGGTGCGAATCCGTCGTAGCGCCAGCGGATGGTTCCGGACCGGTCGACGATCAGGGTGGTCGGCACCGAGTCGATCGGGCCCACTCTTTCCACCAAAGCTCGAACAGCTTCCAACGCGGGGGCGCTGCGAGCAAAAATCGAGGGGTAGTTCAAACCGTGGCTCCGGACCCATTCGGCATGAACCTGTTCGTCGTGGTCAAAAGAAAAGCCCACCACCAGAACCCCTTGAGATCGGTAGGTTCGCTGCAGTTCAACCAGGCTAAGCACCTCTCGTCGGCAAGGCGGACTCCAGGAGGCCCAAAAGTCAATGACCACGATCTTGCCACGCAGTCCCGCGCAGCTTACCGTTTCCCCACTGGAGGCTCGCAGCGTCCAGTTTGGGACGGTTCCATAGTCCTGGGCTGGGCTGGGATGGCAGAGGGCGGCTACTAAAAGAAGGCATAGGGATTTCCAACTCACCCCCATATGAACCGGCGCCTGGTGTGAAAGTTTCACGCGAGTAAGGTAGCACACGCCACCCTCCGGGGCAATTCTGTAACAGGGAGGGAGGCGGGCTGGGGCGAAGTCTCCTTTGAACTCGATTCAAGAGAGGGTCCATCCGTGCTGAGAAAGATCGTTGGGTTCGGGTTAGCCGCCTTTTTGGTGGCGGCTCCCGTGCAGGCCGACCACACCGCCTACTACACTTACTACAAACTCCAAAAGGGAGATACTCTGCTGTCGGTGGCGGCCGAACACGGAGTGGCTCCCAACGCCATCGAAGCCATGAATCCAGCTTTGACCCAGGGGGGCAAACTGGAAGACATGACCTTTATTTGCGTGCCCAACCGAACTCAGCCCCCCGAGCCAGCGGAACAGGAAAGTCCAGAGGTCGAGCCTGCTTCCACTCCCGCCCCAAAAAAGGTCGCCAAGAAACCGTCGAGCACAAAAGAAGAAGTCACTGAAGACGAACTTTCCTACCTGGAAGAGTATGCGACCTCGAAAGTCTCTCGCTGTGGGGCCCGCCGGGTGGCCGTGTCTCACGTTAATAAGGTGATCTCAAGCGATGGAAGGGTGACCTACATCCCTTCGGCTCGTCCTGCTCCCAAGCCTGAGCCCCAAGACCATCGTCGCACCAAGCTCAGCTCACGGCAAGGTAAGAGGATCCATGGGGTGCTCAAGACTTGCCGTCGTTACATGGGGGTTCCCTATGTTTGGGGTGGGGAAAGCCCTGGCGGCTTCGACTGCTCTGGCTATGTTCAGTATGTCTTTGGTAAGCACGGGGTGCACCTTCCTCGCACGGCCGACATCCAGTTCAATGTTGGCAGAAGGGTGAAGAGAGGTCAGGAGCGACCGGGCGACCTGGTCTTTTTCGAGACCTACGCCCCAGGCGCGTCCCACGTTGGCGTCTATCTCGGGAACCGCCTTTTCATTCACGCCAGTTCCTCACACCAGCAAGTGGCCATCGGCAGTCTCAACGATGAGTATTTTAGCGCCCGCTACCTGGGCGCCCGTCGAAATCTCTAGCCGAACCAAGACTGGCAGGAACAGATCAGATTCCGGTCCCCTTTGACGTTGTCGACACGACCCACCGGAGGCCAGAACTTTTGCTCTTTGGTCCAGGGGGCTGGATAGGCCGCTTGCTCGGGAGAGTAGCTGTGTCTCCACTCGCCAGCAAGCTCAAGAGCAGTGTGGGGGGCGTTCTTGATGGGGTTATCAGTACGGTCGAGTCGCCCTTCGGCGATAGCTTGCATCTCGGCCCGAATAGCGATCATCGCATCGCAAAAACGGTCCAGCTCTTCTTGAGATTCGCTTTCGGTGGGCTCGATCATCAAGGTTCCGGCAACCGGCCAAGACATGGTCGGTGCGTGAAATCCGTAGTCGATCAAGCGTTTGGCAATGTCTTCCACCTCGACCCCAGCGAGGGTCTTGAAGGGGCGCACGTCGACGATACACTCGTGGGCCACTCGGCCGGCGCGACCAGTGTAGAGGATGGTGAAATGAGGCTCCAGGCGGTGGGCTATGTAGTTGGCGTTGAGAATAGCCACCTCAGTGGCTGTTCGTAGGCCTTCACGACCCATCAGTGCGATGTAGGTGTAGGTGATCGGAAGAATAAGGGGGCTTCCCCAGGGGGCCGCCGAGACAGGGGCTATCCCCTTCTCTCCTCCACACTCCACCAGCGGGTGACGGGGCAGGAAGGGGGCCAGGTGAGCAGCCACACAGACCGGTCCCATACCCGGTCCACCGCCCCCGTGTGGGATGCAGAAGGTCTTGTGAAGGTTGAGGTGGCAGACGTCTGCTCCAAACTGACCCGGTTGACACCAGCCGACTAGGGCGTTCATGTTGGCTCCGTCCAGATAAACCTGGCCACCGCGCTCATGAATGATCCGGCAAACCTCGGGAGCGGACTCTTCGAAGACGCCGTGGGTGCTCGGGTAGGTGATCATCAAGGCGGCTAGGTCTTGGGCATGTTTGTCGGCCTTTGTGGTTAAGTCCTGAAGGTCAATATTTCCCTCGGAGTCGCAGGCCACGGGGACGGTCTTTAGTCCAGCTAGGGAGGCGCTAGCGGGATTGGTTCCGTGGGCCGAGACCGGAATTAAGACGATGTTCCTCTGCTGATCGCCGCGACTGTGATGATACTCGCGGATCAGCAGCAAGCCAGCATATTCGCCCTGGGACCCCGCGTTCGGCTGCAGCGAGACGGCCTCAAAGCCGGTAATTTCACAAAGCCATCTTTCCAGTTCCTCGATCAGTTCCCGATAGCCCTCGGCCTGCTCGACCGGCGCGAAAGGATGAAGGTCGGCCAGGTTAGGCCAGGTGATCGGCTCCATTTCGGCGGTCCCATTGAGCTTCATGGTGCAAGACCCCAGCGGAATCATCGAGGTGGTGAGCGACAGGTCTCGCGATTCAAGTTTTCTCATGTAGCGAAGCAACTCGGTTTCCGACCGGTAACGATGGAAATTGGGGTGGGTCATAAATTCCGACTGGCGAAGAAGCTTTTCCGGCCAGCAAGCAGTAGGCTCAGGCAAGTCTCCGGTGTAACCAAACAGCTCTAGGAGTTCGCTCAATTCAGCTGGAGTGACCCGTTCGTCGAGGCTGATACCGAGGTCGCCGTTAGCGAAGTAGCGAAAGTTGACCTGAGCCTGCTCGGCCTTTTGGCGGAAGGCGTCTGCCGAACCCTGAAGCTCGACCCTCAGGGTGTCGAAAAACTCCCGGTGCACCAGGCGGTGGCCGGTTCGTTCGAGGCCTTCCGCCACGATGGTCGTAGCCGAGTGGATGTAGTCAGCCACGGCTTTGAGCCCGTCCGGCCCGTGGTAAACTCCATAGAAGCTGGCTACCACAGCCGGTAGGACCTGGGCCGTGCAAATGTTGCTGGTGGCTCGGTCGCGTCGGATGTGTTGTTCCCGAGTCTGAAGAGCCAGTCGGAGAGCGGGCGATTCGTGGCGGTCCTGAGAGAGCCCCACAATTCTGCCCGGCATTTGGCGCTTAAATTTCTCCGTGCTAGCCATAAACGCCGCATGGGGTCCGCCATACCCCATAGGCATCCCGAGCCGTTGGGTCGAGCCGACGCAAATGTCAGCGCCTACCTCTCCAGGTGCCGTCAGGTGGGTGAGTGCTAAGAGGTCGCTAGTGACCGTCACAGCAACGTTGTATTCCTTAGCCCGGGCACAGAGCGAAGGAAGATCCGGGACCTGTCCGTCGCTGCCGGGATAGGCCAGCAGGACGCCGAAGACGTCTTCGTTGTAGGCAAACTCCTGAGCCGGTGCGACCAAGACCTCGATGCCTAAGGGACGGGCTCGTCCTTCGACCACAGCCGCCACCTGAGGGTGACAATTAGCGTCGACCAAAAAGACTGGATTGTCGGCTTTGACTCGGGAGTTCCGAAGAGCCATGGTCATGGCCTCAGCGGCCGCCGTGCCTTCGTCTAGCAGCGAGGAGTTGGCGACCTCGAGCCCGGTCAGGTCGCAAACCATCGTCTGGAAGTTCAGTAAAGCTTCCAATCGCCCCTGGGAGATTTCCGACTGGTAAGGCGTGTATTGGGTATACCACCCGGGATTCTCCAGGATGTTTCGAGTGATGACGGGAGGAGTTCGACTGGCGTTGTAGCCGCAACCGATAAAGGATCGAAAGAGCTGATTCTTCTGGGCCAGTTCCTCGATTCGGGCCAGAGCCTCTTGTTCGCCAATGGCGTCAGGCAGGCTCTTGGCTTGGGAGCGAATTGTTTCGGGGACGATCTCCTCCATCAAATTTTGTAAAGAGGAGTGCCCGAGTTTTTTGAGCATCGCCTCGATGGCCGCCTTTCTGGGGCCTAGGTGGCGAGCTGCGAACTGGTCTGGGTGGGCGAAAGCTTTCTTCTGCCGTGTCTTCATTCCGTCTCCAAAGAGGTTGGTCTAATCCTAAGCATACCGTTTCCGGGCAAGAGTTATGCCTTTCGGGCGAAAAAAATGAGAGGCTCTCCGCATCACCGCATGGGGGGAACCGGCTCCGCGGAGGGTCCGAAGACCAAAAGCTCTCTCGCCAGCTATTTTACTCTTTGTCCGGCTATTGTCAAGTTGTTGTAAAAAAAAGAGGGGAGGCTTGGCTGCAAAAATCGATGGGGGGACGTCTTTTGTTCGCGGCCAAAGTGGGGCTTTAGCCCAATCCCTTTCGGGACCTCTGCCCCAACGGTAGCACGGCTACTGTTGGTTTGTCAGTGTTTTGTTTATGTTTTGTCTAGGCTTTTAGATCTTCGAACGTAAGGGCAGCAGAATAAATGCAGTAACGTTTTCCCGTCGGCTTGGGACCGTCAGCAAAGACGTGGCCGAGATGACCCCCGCACCGGCTGCAGTGAACCTCAGTGCGCGGTACGATTAGACTGAAGTCCTTGCTAGTGGCCACCGCCTCCTGGTTTATGGGGGCCCAGTGCTTGGCCACCCGGTGCCAGAGTCGTATTTCTGAGAGGAAGAAAAGAGCGGATGGTCGCAGCCGGCACAGCGGTAATGACCCTTTTTTTTGTGGTCGTGGTAAGCCCCGGCGAAGGCTCTCTCAGTGCCGTGTTCACGGAGCATTTTATGTTGCATCGGGTTGAGGCGTTGGCGCCATTCATCGGGAGTGACCTGAACCTCGAAGCTCACCTCGGGCTTCGGTTGGGCTCGTTGAGTCCACCACCAAAGTCCCGTCCCAACAAGAAGGATCGTTAGAAAGAAAAACAGTTTGTTCACTGAGAACCTCCTGACTCTTTTAACGTCGAAGGGTCGACCACGGTTCCCATCGGGTGATCTTCAAAGTGGCACTCCCCCTCTCGCCATAGAGCCCGGTAGACACTGGCTGATTTTAAGTCTCGGCTCAGAGTCAGGCGGCCCAGGGGAAGAAGGATGCGCCGCTCGAGCAAACGATCGGCCTGGCGCACTCCTCCCGAAGCTTCAATTTCGTCGAGAATAGCCTCGAGGAGATTGGCGCTCCATTCAACCCGGATACGATGGCGACGGGTGAGGCGCTCGGCCGCCTTCTCGAGGCGCCGTCTTACGATTTCGATCATCGCTTCTCGAGTGAGAGGTTGAAACGAGACAATCTCTTGAATCCGGTCGAGAAACTCGGGTCGGAAATAGTCCAACAGGGCATCTCGGACGTCGGTCCTGGTGGAGGTTTCTTCTCGCTTAATGAAGCCGATGGAGCCTTTTGACTCGGGAGCACTCCCGAGATTGGAGGTCATAACGAACAGGGCCTGGGAAGCGTCAACCTTTTTTCCCGCGGCATTGGAGAGATGACCCTCATCGAACACCTGGAGGAAGAGATCGAAGACCCGAGGATGAGCTTTTTCGACCTCGTCGAGAAGAACAAGAGAATAGGGGTGGTGGGCCAGGGCGCCGGTCAGTTGGCCTTCCCTCTCTCCCACATATCCGGGGGGGGAGCCGATCAGCCGAGAGACAGAATGGCTCTCGCCGAACTCGGACATATCGAGCCGAATCATAGCCTCGTCGAAAAAGAAAGCGGCCAGCAGGCGAGCCATCTCCGTTTTGCCCACTCCGGGTGGTCCCAGGAAGAGAAAGGTGGCCAGGGGACCGCGCTGCTCGCCCAGGCCAGAGTGAGCCAGGATGAGTCGTTCACTGACCTGCCTGATAGCCTCTTCCTGACCGAAAAGATTTCCCTCCAGGAAGGGCTCGAGCTCCAGCACCCTGGGTTGGTCGGACTGGCTTCCCAGAAGGACTTCAAGGGGAACTCCGAGGCGAGTGCTCAACACCTCTGCTACGACCCTCCGATCGACCCGCTCCTTCTTCTGGCGTCGGGCCGAGGCACCAGCTTGATCGAGTAAGTCGATGGCTTTGTCAGGAAACTTTTTCTGAGACTCGTAACGCTGACTCAGATCGATGGCGGCTTCCAGAGCTTGTTCGCAGTATTCGAGTCGGTGGTGCTGGGCCAGAGACTGAACCACGGCCTGGAGAATTTTGACGACTTCAGAACGGGGTGGCTCTTTGACCTGGATTTTGTCCAGACGCCGCTCCAAAGCCTGGTCTTGAGTGACGAATTTTTGATACTCTCGCTCGGTGGTGGCCCCGATTAAAGAGAGTTCGCCTCGGGCCAGGGCTGGTTTTAAAAGATTGGCGGCGTTGAGGTTGTTGCTCTCCGTTCGACCAGCGCCCACCAGGGTGTGAAATTCATCCACAAATAGGATCAGTTCGGGAGCTTGGGCCACCGCCTCGAGTAGTTTCTCGATTCTCTCCTCGAACTCGCCCCGGTACTTGGTGCCGGCCGTCAACGAGCCCATCGAAATTTCAACCAGACGGCGCCCTTTTAGCGGGTGATCCGGGTTGGTCACCATAGCCACCGCCAGAGCTTCCACAACAGCTGTCTTTCCTACCCCCGGCGGACCCACCAGGACCGGGTTGTTCTTCGTCTTGCGGAGTAGACATCCGACCACCTGTTCGCTCTCTTTTTCTCGACCGACCACCGGTCCTAGCTTGCCCTGTCTGGCCAAAGCGGTCAGGTCGCGACCGAACCCTTCGAGCCCGAGGGATTTCCCCGGGAGTCGCTGAGAGGCGGGGGCTACCAACTGTTGTTGGAGGTGAAGAGCTGTCATCGAGATGGGGGTCGGAGTCAGGCTAGGAAAGTCCCGAGTTTCGTGACTGAAGGCTTTTTCCAGGGCCGGCCGGCCCCGTCCGCAAAGGGCGGATTCAATCTCGTCCAGGTAGATTCCAATTTCGGCCAATCCGACCGCGGCGGCTTCGCCGGGAGCCTCGAGCAGGGCTCTCAACAGGCAGTTCACATCGGTCAATCCTCCCTCGGCGAGGGCCTCGGCTCGCTCGAAAAGAGCTTTGGTCTCGGCGCTTCGATGGACTGTCTCTTGACGTTCGGGGCCCTCTCCATAGCCGAGCTGATCGCGAACAGCATGGCGCCACTTTTTGAAAACCAGTCCGAAGGGGCTCAGCGTTTCGATCAGGCGGTCGAGTTCGTCCCGTAAAGCTTGCTCATCGCCTTCGCTTAGCTCGAGTTGCTCTCCAAAGGCGCCTCCCAAGCCCTTACTGAGGCTCAGGATCCCTAGCCACAGATGGGCTGGCTGAATGGTGAAATGCTGACTCCAAACGGTCTCCAAAGCAGCGATGTGCCAGACCACTCGAACTCCGACCGAAAAACTCATAAGGCGAAGTTCTCGGCCGCTCGCGCCACCTCTTGCCTGGAGCCCACCACTGAGTTACTCCCACAAACATAGAGGCCCGGGTAACCCTCAAGCTCTCCTCGGGCCGAGCAGGCCAGTTGACAGCCACCCGCCAGGCGAACTCGACGGGTGGGGGTCGTTCCCGGGCCGACCAGGTCTTTTCGAAAGCCAGTCCAGAGAGAACGTCCCAGGCGAAGAGCCTGGGCCGGACCGAGTCCTTTCACGCCTTGGCCGAGAGCGGACGAAAGGGCCGGTAGTCCGTGAGGGCTTTCCCGCAGCTTGAGCAATAATCGAAGGCTCCCGACCGTCCCCGCGCAGACGACCACGGCGTTCACCAAGAAATGGTGTCCCTGCTTGGTCGAGACTCGAAACCCGCCGCCGGGTAGGGGGGCCGTCCAGTGAACCTCTTGTCCGCTGAGGAGTTGGCCTCCGACTTCTGTTGGCTGACGTCCCGGACCAAACGGGCCTACCCAGACCAGAGGGGGCATCAAGGCTACCTCCAAGCCGGGCTTGAGGCCTTTCTCGAGAACCACCACCCGGTGACCCGCTCGTTCTAGGCGTCGAGAACATAGGGAGCCGGACAGACCAGCCCCGACCACGGCCACATCAAACGGACGTCCCCTCATTTGATGTCCCACGGGTTTGACGGTGGACGAGGCCGGGGCGCCGGCGCGGGTGG
>CAYRFU010000172.1:0-15485 GCA_964423525.1 uncultured Burkholderiales bacterium
TGAGAACGATGCGTTCGCGCTGTTGCCGGCGCCGCTCCACCATCGACGCATGCTGGAAGACCCAACAGCTTATATGGATGAGGCCGACCTGCCTGACAGTGTGACGCGGGTAGGGCTTGCCCACGGCACCATCACCGGGTTCGGGTCCGATGATAAAGATGTTCCCAACTATATCGCCCCGGACCGTCCCACACGGGCTGGCCTGTCTTATCTCGCTCTTGGCGATTGGCACGGCCAGAAGCAGATCAACGACCGCTGCTGGTACAGCGGCACGCCGGAAACAGACGCCTTCGATGTGATCGACGGTGGTCAGGCCCTTCTTGTTGAAATCGAGGGACTGGGGGCTGTTCCAGCGGTAACGCCGCTGCCGACCGGACACTATACGTGGGAGCGCTATTCAGAGCAGGTCGGCAGCCGGGCCGATCGCTTTAATGACGTAAGGCGATGCCAGCCGGTTGGCGTTGACGAGGATGGTGGGGCCGACACACCGGATCGAGCTGCGGGTCACCATGCGCTGATCGTTGACTGACACCGCTTCGGCTCCAGCTGCCCATAGTTCGTTGACGAGGGCCTGCATGTCGACATCGTGAACGATGTAGAAGTAGGGGTCTTCATCGGGCCCCGGGGAACGGGGTGAGTCGGCCATCCGTACGATCACGCCGGGCCCTTTCATGGCCATCAGGCCAGCCTGGACTTTGGCCTTTTCAAACTGGGCCACCAGCTCTTCTTGGAGGGACTGGCCCTGACCGAGGGCCACTTCGATCTCGTTGAGGCGTTCGCGAGTCTCTACCAGCTCGGCCGAAAGGCGATTCCTCTCGGACTCCAGGTTTTTCACCAAAGCGATCAGGTCGGTCCGCTCGCCTTGGGGTTTGTCGACTAGGGCGCGACTGGAACGGAACTGAGCAGCAATGACGATGCCCAGAATCAGGCTCGCAAACATAATCGGAAGCTGCCATCTCTGGTTCCCCCGTACATTCTCTTCGGCCGCCACGACCTTCAAATTTGCCGACGACCTCGCTTCCAAAGCCTGTCTACTTCCTTTCGGGCGGTGTAAAAAAGCCGCTCCGGCCCGATTCTAGCACACGGTTTCGAGAGCGTAAAGCCCTGGCTTAGGGACGAGTCGGGGAGGGAGACTCTTTTTCGGGTCGCATCCTGACGACCGGTGTGGCGTAGCGTAAATCGATCATCTCGACCGAGTGTTTCTGGGCTTTGAGCTTCTCAAGAAGAGCTTTGAAGACGTCAGCCTTATAGGCCATCCGCTCGACTTGGCCGACTTTGACGGTCAGGGCTGAGCCTTGAAATGTGGTCTTGGCCGTGACCTCGTAATTCTCGTCAATGTGGTAAAACCAGGGCGGGCCTGGGATGAGGCCGTGAAGCCAGCGCACCGATTCTCGAACAGCGAAGGCCCCCTCGCGGGTCAGGCGCTGCCCTTTGACCACGGGTTGATCGAGCATCACCCTGGGGAGCTTCGAATCGGACCCGGCCTTCTGGAGCACCACCCCATCTGGGTCGGACTCGTACCATTCTGGTTCCTGAGCGGTCATGGCCACCTGGAAGCGAGGGCTTCGTTGGCTGACGGAGATCGTGACAAGACTGGGGAAGACTCGCTCAACCTCCGCTTTTTTGAGCTCGTGAAACTGGAGCAAACGAGTTTGCATCCGCTCGGGAGAGACCGACCAGAAACGGGCCTGCTCGCTCAGGCCGGCTTGCTCCAGAAGATCGGCCCGGCTGATGGAGGTTTGGCCGGAAACGGTGATGTCGCGGATGTCAAAGAGCTCCGAGCCTAGGAAGATGAGTTGGGCCAGCACAAAAAGGGAGAACAAAAAGACTCTCCGGGGGTTAGGCGTGGGCACTTCGCGCCGTTTGTTGGAGGGTTGGCGACGGGACTTTTTGTAAACCAACCCCCCCCGCCGCCTTTGGGTTAAATGGCGGCGAGTTTTGAGTTTCGTTTGGAGCTTACGAGCCGGCACCTGAATATGTTCGACTCCTTGAAAAAAATTCCCCCCTTGAACAGCGGGAAATCGGCGCCGATTTGGGGCTCAGTTTGTTACGAGTTTGCTGTCTTTGAGGAAAAAAGGGCGAAACCTGATCTGGATCATCTTCACTCTGAGTCGCATTCGATAGTCTGGGGGTGAAATGAAAGAGAATGCTGTTTACTACGATGAATCCACCCCCAGAGCATTCGCTTTTTTTACGATGTTCTGGGGTGTGGTGGGAATGTTGGCGGGTCTATGGGCAGCGCTGGAACTGGCTTTCTGGCAGCTCAACTTCGACCTGCCGTTTCTAACTTTTGGGCGCCTGAGGCCCCTGCACACCAACGCAGTCATCTTCGCCTTCGCCGGCAACGCGATTTTTGCCGGCGTTTATTATTCCACCCAAAGACTCTGTCGGACTCGCATGTTCAACGACACTCTCTCCAAGCTGCATCTGTGGGGGTGGCAGCTGGTGATTGTGCTCGACGCGGTATGCCTGTTGATGGGCATTACCGACGGCAAAGAATACGCCGAACCGGTGTGGACGGTGGATATCTTGATCACCCTGGTCTGGGTCATCTTTGCGGTCAACTTCTTCATGACTTTGGGCAAGCGGCGAGAAAAACATCTCTATGTGGCCCTCTGGTTCTACATGGCAACGATCATCACGATCGCAGTGCTGCATCTGGTCAACAACATGTGCACCCCGGTCTCTCTGACCAAGTCGTATCCGATCTATGCTGGGGTGCAAGACGCCTTGATCCAGTGGTGGTATGGGCATAATGCGGTCGGATTTCTGCTGACGACCCCTTTTCTGGGGCTGATGTACTACTATCTCCCCAAAGCTGTGGACCGACCCGTTTACTCCTATCGCCTTTCGATTTTGCACTTCTGGTCGCTGGTCTTTCTCTATATTTGGGCCGGACCTCACCATCTTCTTTACACCTCATTGCCCGACTGGGCCCAAAGTCTAGGGATGGTCTTCTCGTTGATGTTGATAGCCCCATCTTGGGGGGGGATGATCAACGGGATTCTGACCCTCAAGGGAGCCTGGGATAAGCTTCGCACCGACCCGATCGTCAAGTTCTTTATCGTCGGCCTGACCTTCTACGGTATGTCGACTTTCGAAGGCCCGATGCTCTCTATCAAGAGCGTGTCGGCTCTGGGTCACTTCACCGACTGGATCGTGGGACACGTCCATAGTGGCGCTCTGGGTTGGGTCGGCTTTACCACCTTCGGGATGCTTTACTGGCTCGTGCCCAAGCTCTGGAAGACGGAACTCTATTCCACCAAAATGGCCACCAATCACTTTTGGATCGCCACCGTCGGCATCGTGCTTTATATCACGTCGATGTGGATTACCGGTGTCACCCAGGGCTTGATGTGGAGAGCGGTCACGGCCGAGGGAACGCTGATGTATCAGTTCATCGAGACGGTCACCTACCTTCAACCGTACTATATTGTGCGGGCTTTGGGCGGAGGTCTCTACCTGGTGGGGGCGGTGATGATGGGCTACAATCTTTGGATGACGGCCAATAGCGGCGAGATCGTCCCCGAACCCATCCAACTGAAAGAGGATGAGGAACCCTCCTATCACGAGATCGGCAAAGGAGCCTGATGATGAATCACCGATATCTAGAATCCAAGAGTGCTCTGCTGGCCGTGCTGGTGACCATCGTCATCAGCCTGGGAGGTCTGATCGAGATCGTGCCCCTTTACGCTGTGGAATCGCAGGTTCCCAAGATTGAAGCGGTCAAGCCCTATAGTCCGCTTGAACTCGAAGGTCGTGACATCTACATTCGGGAGGGTTGCTACACCTGTCACAGTCAGGCCGTCCGTCCTTTCCGCGACGAGACCGAGCGCTACGGGCCCTACTCCAAAGCTGGGGAGTATGTCTACGACCGTCCCTTCCAGTGGGGCTCCAAGCGGACCGGACCCGACCTTCAACGGGTGGGTGGAAAATATCCTGACTCGTGGCATTACCTTCATATGGTCGACCCTCGGGTCATTAGTCCCGGTTCGATCATGCCAAATTACCCATGGCTGGCTAAAGACAAGCTCGATACCAGCCTGACCAAGAAGAAGATGGTCGCCTTAAAGCGAGTGGGCACGCCCTATAGTGACCAGGAAATCATCGATGCCCCGATGACTCTTAAGACCCAGGCCGAGGAGATCACCAAGCGTCTCAAGGACGAAGGGGTCGACCAGGCCGAAGCCGACCAGGAGATGATCGCGTTGATCGCTTACCTCCAGCGGCTGGGCACGGATATCGGGTGGAGGGAGAATCGCTGATGGAACCGTTACCTTACTTGTCCGCTTTGAAGCAGATCGTGATCGTGATGTTCTCGGTCTCGTTCACAGCCATCATCATCTGGGCCTTCTCGAAGGACGCTGCCGAGAGCGAGTCCCATCGAATGCTCCCGTTGGAGGAAAATCATGGCTAAACTGCTCGACCACGAAGTCGATGGCATCCAAGAATATGACAATCCTGCCCCTTCCTGGCTGGTATGGCTCTTTAATCTCTCGATCGTGTTCGCGATCGGCTATTCCGTGGCCTATCCTAGCACCTGGTTCTGGAAAGGGACCGCGGGGTGGAGTTCCTCGGGCCAGTGGGAAGCTCAGGTGGCCTCCGCTAAAGAGCGCTACCCCGATCCGAGTGAGATCGCCTTTAGCGGCGAGCTTCCCGACGACCCGGGTTCGCTCCAGATTGGGGCGGCCGTATTCAAGAAGCGGTGCGCTGCCTGTCACGGCGATGTCGGAGAGGGCAAAATCGGGCCCAGCCTGATCGACGAAGAGTGGCTCTACGGCGCCGAACCGGACAAGATCGTCGAGAGTATTGCGGGGGGGCGCCCTAAAGGGATGCCGGCCTGGGGTAAGGTGCTTTCGAGCGACGAAGTCCGTAACGTGGCCGGTTATGTGGTGAGTTTGGGAGGCTAGTGATATGATAGACCAGATCATGAACACCGAGGTCGGGATGTTAGGAATGGCGGGCCTCATCCTGAGTATCGTGGCTGGCATCGCCATCCACGGCTGGGTCATCCGTCAGATGGGAAAGGAAGACGATGAGTAAAACATATCCCCGCAATAGCCCAGGACGCTTCCGCAGTCTGCGCAACGTCCTGAGCGTGATGCTTCAAGCTCTGTTGTTCATTACGCCCTGGCTTCAGTGGGGGGGGCGTCAGGCCATCTTGATGGATGTGCCGGGGCGGAAGCTCCACGTTCTGGGCTGGACCTTCTGGCCTCAGGAGACCTATTTTCTTCTGCTGATCCTGGTTTCAGCCGCTTTGACGCTCTTTTTTGTCACTTCTCTCTTCGGACGGGTCTGGTGTGGCTACGCTTGTCCTCAGACTTTGTTCAGTCAATCCTTTATCATGGTGGAACGGTTCATCGAGGGCGACGCCTACAAAAGGATCCGCCTCGATAACGGTCCCTGGAACGCCGAGAAGCTCTCCAAAAAGGTGGCCAAATGGAGCATCTGGTTGGGGATGAGCGCCTTTCTGGGGCTTACCTTTGCCGGTTACTACACTCCCATTCGGCCGCTGGCCGCCGACCTGATTTCGGGCCACGCCCAACCGGGAACGCTGGCTGTAATCGGGTTCTTCACTTTGGTGTCGCTGGCGTTTTTTGGGAACTTCCGGGGTCGCTTTTGCACCACCATGTGTCCCTACGCGCGCTTCCAGGGCTCGATGTTTGACCGAGACTCTCTGATTGTGGGCTACGACTACAATCGGGGCGAACCCCGTGGAAAGGCCAAAGACCCCGAGTCCGGTTCCTGCGTGGATTGCACCATGTGTGTTCAGGTCTGCCCTATGGGCATCGACATCCGGGAAGGCCAGCAGTTCGAATGCATCACTTGCGCAGCTTGTGTGGATGCCTGCGATTCGGTAATGGAAAAACTTGGTCGAGAAGGCGGTCTGATCCGCTACTGCTCTCAAAACGAACTGGAGGGTCAGTCCACTCAGGTCGTCCGCACGCGACCCATGGTTTATGCCGGCTTGCTGGCCGCCCTGTTCGCTCTCAGTACCTTCTTGCTTCTCAATCGTTCCCTGGTAACCCTAGATGTCGTGCGTGACGGGGCCGCCGGACCCTACACTCAGACCGCTGATGGACGAGTGGCCAATCTTTACAATCTCCGGGTTATCAACAAGCAGGGACCTTCTCGAACCTTCCGTCTGGAAGTGGAAGGGCTACCCCAGGCTGAGCTCTTGACCAACCGCAACCCGGTCACGGTCGATGGGGAAAGCAGCGAGACGATCAAAGTCTTCGTGGCTGTCGACCCGGAGGAGGTGGGACGGATCACCCCGATCCGGTTCCGCTTGACCCAGGTGGATGAGAGCGAAAGAACCATTGAGCGCAAGACCACCTTCTTGACAGGAGCACGGTAATGGAAGAAAAGAAGTTTAACCCCTGGCCTCTAGGCCTGACTCTCGCCTTGGGCTTGTTTATGGCCGTCCAGATCACGGTGGTGTCGCTGGCGGCTTCCACCTTTGAGGGGCTCGACGATGTCGAATATTATCGCCACGGCATCGAATACGGCCAGGAGATCGCTCGTCAAAAGATGCAAAAGAGTCTAGAATGGCGGATCGAATTTAATCTCCACCAAGGCATCCCCTCCGACCAGCCTTATCCTCTGAGGGTGCGTCTTCAGAATAAGGACGGGAAGCCGATCACGGGAGCAGACGCAAAGCTCAAGATGGGTCGTCCGGCCACGGTGGCTCAGGACCAGCTGCTCGAAATGACCGAAGTGGGCCCCGGTATCCACGAAGTCACTGTGACCCCCCAGGCCGGTGCCTGGCGTTTCGACCTGACGGTTGAGAAAGGCGATACGCTAGTTAAAGCGTCCAAACGTCACAGCTTTTGAGTTGCCTTCATTGCCATCAGCCTAGCGCCGAGGGGGAGTCGTTTTGTTGTCCCGGCTGCCGTTTGGTCTTTGAGACCATCCAGGGCGGGGAGCTAGCGGCTTATTACAACCGGCGGCAGCAGCCCGGGCTGAAGGCCGACTGGCAGCCTCCTGACGAAGAGAGCTGGAATCTGCAGGCCGAGGGCTTTCTCAAGAAGTCCGAACAGGGAGCGCTGGCCCGCCTGGCTCTCGAGGGTCTTCATTGTGGAGCCTGTGTCTGGCTGGTGGAGAAAGGGCTTGGCGAGCTGGAGGGTGTCTCTCAAGCACGAGTTCACTACGCAGACTCGCTGGTGCGGGTGGCTTTCGACCCCCAAGAGGTTCAATTGGGAGGGCTCATGACCCGCCTGGCTCACCTCGGCTATCGGGCCACTCCCCTCAGACCAGAAGAGCAACGAGGTCAGCGATTAGATCTGGACCTGCTGGTCCGGATGGCTGTAGCGGGTTTCGGAGCTGGCAACATTATGATGGTGGCGGCGGCACTTTACCTTGGCCAGTTTCAGGGGATCGAGGAGACCTTTCGAGTTTTTTTCGAATGGATCTGTCTGGCCCTGGCCACCCCGGTGGTCCTCTATTCCGGTGGCTGGTTTTTGACCGGAGCTTGGCGCGCCTGGCGGGCTCGCAGCCTGACTATGGATGTGCCCATCGCTATCGGCATCTTAGCCACCTATGGGTATAGCCTCTGCGCCTTGTTGGCGGGTTCCGGCGAGGTCTACTTCGATACTGTCACGGTCTTTATTTTTGTTCTCTTGATCGGTCGCTACCTGGAGTCGTGCTCGCGTCGTCGTTTGGGTAACACCGCCGAGCAACTTCTGGCTCTGCGCCCCTCCACTGCCCGCCTCGCCGATGGCCGTTTGGTGGAGGTCGAGCAGCTTCAGCCTGGTGACCGGGTGGTGGTCGAATCGGGCCAGTCCGTGCCTACCGACTGCCGGGTGGTCGAGGGGCAAGCAAGCTTTGATGAATCACTGGTCACCGGTGAAAGTCAACCCGTTTTTCGAGGGTTGGGCCAGCGATTGGTGGGGGGAACCAGGGTGTTCGAGGGAAGGGTGACGGCTCGTGTCGATAGCGTCGGCGAGGATACGGTGCTGGCCCGCCTGGTCGATCTGGTCGAGCAAGCCCAGGCTTCCAAGAGTCGAACCCAAACCACCATCGACCGGGTGGCCGGAGTCTTTGTCGCCATCACTCTCAGTCTGGCCGCGCTCACCGCTTTGCTGTGGTGGGGTCAGGGGCCAGAGAAGGCTTTGGTGACCTCGGTCTCGGTCTTGATCATTACCTGCCCCTGTGCTCTCGGGCTGGCCGCCCCCATGGCTCTTTGGAAGACAGCTCAGACAGGCTTGAAGGACGGCATTCTGTTCCGAGACCTGGAGGTGATCGAGGAGGCTGCCGGCGTCGACTATGTGGTTCTCGACAAGACAGGAACTCTCACCGGAGGCCGGTTCGAGGTGATCGAAACCAGCCATCCGGAGGCTCTGGAGCTAGCGGCCGCAGCCAACCGAGACCAGGACCACCCCCTGGCGGCCGCCCTTTTGGCAGCCGCCTCCCAACAACGGGAGGTCACCATCACCGAGGTTCATCCAGGATTAGGTGTTCAAGGACACTATCAAGGCAAGCTGTTGAGAGTGGGAAGTGCTCGGTGGCTCCGCCAGCAAGGGTTTGAAGTGAGCGAATGGGACGGTCGCGGAAGTCTAGTTTATGTCGCTCTCGACTCTGATATTCTCGGCCTGGTCGAACTGGAGGACACCCTCAGGCCAGACTCGACGGAGTTGGTGCAAAGTCTCAAGAGTATGGAACTCGACATCGAGGTCGCTTCCGGTGACCGCCGTCCACCCGTCGAACGGGCCGCCCGAAGTCTCGGACTTAAAGCCCTTTGGGAAGTGGGACCGGAGGCTAAGCGTCGCCGGGTGGAAAAGCTTGAGCAGGGCCACCGGGTGGCTTTTCTCGGCGACGGAGTCAACGACGCTCCGGCCTTGGCCACCGCTTCAGTAGGAGTAGCTGTGGCAGGGGGAACGGCGGTGGCTGCCAGTGCCGCCTCGATCCTTCTTCTCCGACCGGGTTTGGGAGGGCTGGCCAGAGCTCTCGAGCTTTGCCGTCAGGCCAGGGCCCGGATCGGAGGAAATCTCGCCATCTCGGCTCTCTATAATGTCATCGCTATCCCAGCCGCCATGGCTGGCTGGGTCACACCCCTGGGAGCGGCCCTGGCTATGCCGGTAGCCTCTCTTCTGGTGGTGGCCAATTCTCTACGAGGTGAAACCTGATGGAAATTCTCTTTTTCCTGGTTCCCCTGGCCCTGCTCCTCTCGGGACTAGGGCTGGCAACCTTCTTCTGGGCAGTGGGATCAGGCCAGTTTGAAGACCTGGAGGGGGAAGCCTCCAGGATTTTAATGGAGGACTCGTGATTTCAGCCTTCTTGTTGGGCCTTCTTGGGAGCCTCCACTGTCTTGGGATGTGCGGCGGCTTTATTCTCGGGATGGGCGGTCACCGTTTTCGCCACCATCTGATCGGCTTCCAGATGGGGAGACTTGTGACCTACGCCACCCTGGGCGTGGCTTTGGGCCTATTCGGACTTTCCATCAAGGCTATGTTGCCGGTGTGGGGTCCCAGGTTGGCGCAAGGGTTGGCTGGTTTGGTGATGGTAGCGCTGGCTGCCGGCCTGCTCAAGCCGGGCAAAGGGCTTTTGCCAGCTGGATGGGTAGCCACCTCGGGGCGCTGTCTTTTGGCCGAGCAAAAACCCCAGGCCTCCCTCCTTCTCGGTGGCCTGGCCGGTTTTCTTCCGTGTGGCCTGCTCTACGCGGCTTTCGGTCTGGCGCTGGCCACCCAAAGTCCTGTTCTGGGCGGATTGGCGATGGTGAGCTTTTGGGCCGGCACGGCCCCGGCTTTGGTGGCTCTAGGCCTGCTCAAAGACCGCCTTCCGGGTGCCGCTCGGGAAAGGCTGGCCAGTGCTGTCACCCTGGCCATTGGACTGGCCACTCTTTATCGAGCTGCTTTTCCGGCCGTTCCCTCCTGCTGCCATTGACGGATAAGTAACACCCGCTTCACTCCTCTCCAGAGGGGGCTGATTATCCTGGCCAGGATGATCTCCCCCAACGTTGCCGGAGGTCCCTCCAAACATCCGTCTCTCTGGAGCCGTCTAGGACGGTCTCTCGGCTTTGGTGCCGAAGAAGAGACTCTCTCGGCGCCCAGCCGCGACTTGGAGCGTTATGAACTCTCCCCGGAGCTTGAAGCTCTCATTCGTGAGGACGACGCTCGCCAGCCCGGTTGGCGAGCCGGAAAAGAGTGGCGAGTAGACAACCAGGGGCGCACCATCCTGAGTGACCACCAACCCCACCGAGGCCTCGAAAGAGAGATTCGCACTCCCTCTCTGGACCTGAGTTCGCATCGCCAGGCCACTCTCGAAGCCGATCTGAGACTGGGGCGACTGAACCTCGTTTTTGAGGATGCGGTCTTCCTGGAAGCACGCCGACCTGGCCAATCCTGGCAGCCGTTGTGGCAGCGAAGTCAGGGTCGCTCTAACGGTCTGGGAACCTTTAGTTTCGACCTGCAAGAGTATCTCGGGAGTGAGGTTGAATTCCGGTTCCGGCTCACCACCGAGAAGGGCTTGAACTTTCCCCTCCTGACCATCGAGCGACTCTCGGTTCGGGCTGACGACACCGTCCTTTTTCGGAGCGGCAGGGCCGACCCAGAGGCTCTTGGCGATCAGTCCGCTTCCCACCTGACGGAGAGCTTTCGAATACTGGGGGACCTCCACGAAGCCTCACGGTTGGTGGGAGAGTTCAAAGATTCTCCTGAGTCCGTCTTTCACGAAGCGGTGCTCCATTATGGACCCGATGTCTGTCCTCATCTTTCGGACCTTTCGACCCCTCCGACCGATATCCACACGTTCGGTCTTCTAACCCGTGTCGAGCGGCGTCTCACTTGGATTCCCGAGTCGCGGTCCCTGGTGCGCTCGTGGTTGGCGAACTCCCTCAAGGGCCAGTCGGAACTTGCTCACCACAACCTGACCTGGGCGGCGGAGCAGTTAGACCCGGCCGCCCTGTGGACGCTGCTCGAAGACCTGGCCCAGCACGATCGGGCCGTCGACTGGTCTCTTTTCCCAAACCTGGTGCTGGAATACACTGCCTCGGGCAGCTTCAGCGAGCCCAGTCGGGACCTCGAACTGGTCGCCGAGGACGGTTACTGGATGGTGGGCGATACCATCGTCGAAAGCCGAGATGACTGAGACAAGTGGGCTAGGAAATCGTCCCAGTGGGTGGCTTTGGCCAGGGAACTCTTGGGGTAATCAAAGAGTCCTTCTTCGTAATCGGTCGGTAGGTAGATGGCTAACCCGTCGCTCTCGTGTACCTTTTCACTGGTGTGATGAGCCAACACCAACTGCTGACAACTCTCCACGACCTCCTGGGCCGCTTCTCGAACGGCTTGAGGAAGTTTTTGGCTGTCAGCCAATCGGGCCGCAAAGCCCCTCAGATCTCGATAGTGATGAAACGGTTTTTGCCAGCGGTCAAGGTTGAGGCCAGGCGTGGACATCGCCTCTAACCGAAGGAGAGCGGGGTCAGCCTCTAGACCGGCTTGAGCCAGCCGGTCCAGTTTCGCCAGGAATGTTTCCACTTGCTCCGTGTCGTAGGCCGCCAAGGTCAAAATACCATCGACATTCTCTTGCTTTTCCCGTTGCTCTTGGTCGGCACCGGCCAAAGCCACCATCGAAGCGGCAGCCTGATGAGCGTCTTGTCCCTTCAAAGCTTCCAAGATCGGTCGATAGGGCAGGCCCGCCTCACCCACCACTTCCGAGGAAGCTACCAACAGGTCGCAACCCTGATGGAGAGAGTGAAGAACTTCAGCCTGGCCCATCAGGCAAGCGTCAAAGACCAACAGGTCACAGGGATATCGTCCCAGCAGCTCACTCAGCTCTTGAAGAGGGACACCGCTCTGCCCCGGTGGCGAGGTTCCGTCTGCCCCGTAGCCGGCGAACCCCTCGCCGTGACCAGCCAGGACGACCATGGTCTTTTCGGCCGGGAACTCGCTCAAGCCCCAGGCCAGGAAGTCCTCCAGAGTGGCCCGAGAGCGGGAGTCGGCTTCCAGGGTTTGGTGCAGGCCGCCACTGTCGCCACCGATCACCCAGCGGTCCATCGTGGTAGGCCCTCCGCCGCCCTGAACGACGACTTGAATATCGGGGCCCAGGTCGGCCTGCTCCATGGATCGGAGATTCGATTCTAGCCCAGGCCGGAGTTTGGAACGAGGTTCTTGGTAGACGAGCACGGTCCAGGCCGGTTTGACACTTCCCTGCATAGCGCCCAGCCTGGAAGGCGCCCCTTAAGAAACTATGAATCGACCACCAGTCGGCCGGCCATCAGGTTGGCCAGCACTTGAGTCGATTCGAACTGCTCGCACAGAATTTTTACAATGGCGGTGATCGGCGTGGCCAGGAACATTCCCACCGGGCCCCAGAGAGCGCCCCAGAGCATCAGGGTGAGAAGGATCACGACCGGGTCCAGGTCGAGGGAGTCTCCCATCATTTGAGGTTCCATGACGTTGCCACAAATGAACTGCATGACTCCTGGAATGACCAGGGCTAAAATTCTTTGAAGCGGCGTAAGGCCGGGGGCAAAAAGGATGACCGGCAAAGGCACCAAAGTGGCAATGATAGGGCCGAAATTGGGGATGTAGTTGAGAACGAAAGCCAACATGCCGAACACCATAGCCAGGTCGATCCGCAAAATCCCCAGCACCACCGCCGTGGCCACCCCGATTCCTACCGAGAGAATCGTTTTGGTGACGACATACTGTTTGACCCGAAGAACGATCTGCTCGGCCACCCCACCTTCCCGGTCGGAGTCGCTGGAGGCCAGCAAGAACCCCAGAAACATCAGAACCACCAGCAGTTGAGAGACGGTGTAGAGTAGGTTGGAAGTGATGGAGCCGATGAAGTTGCCCAGGCGAGCTGTGATCGAGCTGGCCAAACTCTGGGCCAGTTGACCCGGATCGATTCCCAATTGAGCTTGAGCCTCGTTGAGCCCCGGGATGCTGCTGACTGTGGCGGCGGCCGAGGTCCAAAGCTCCTCGAGGGCTTGGAGGTAGGCGTCAGAGCGTCGGCCCAGGTCGCTGATCGAAGCCGCCACCACCACGGCCAGGGCAGCCACCAGCACCATCCCAAGCAGGAAGGTTAAGACGATAGCCAGCCAACGAGGAACCCGACATCGCTCCATCAGAACGGTCACCAGCGGCCTCAGATTGAGAGCTAGAAAAACGCTCAGCGCGAAGGGAATCAAAACATCCCGGAACCAGTAGGTAAAGGCTGCCACCAACAGGGCCGCCATCACGACCTGACACACCGTCTGAGTCTTGGCATAGGCGTCGCTCATCTGCCTCGATGCGTTAAGCCGAGCCGAACTCCTCTTGAAAGGTAGATGATCCAAATCATATCCCTCAGGGCCGGACGCGGTTACCATAGAATCGTGGAAAGAATTGTCAGATGCCCGGTCGACGGCCGGTCTCAAGTGGTAGAAACCAAGGTGAACCCTGGTGGCACCGAGTCGGTCCATTGGTGTTCGAAGTGCTTTTCGGTGCCGCATTGCGACGCTGCTTGCCTCCCGGAGCGTCTACCCGAGTCGAAAAGAGCCATCTCGACCCTGATGAGCACGGAAGTCCTGACGGTGCATCCTGAAACTCCTTTAGGGGAACTGGCCATCATACTGCGGGAGAACGAGATCTCGGGCGTTCCGGTAGTGAACGCACAGGGGAAACTAGTTGGTGTTGTCTCGGTGACCGATCTCGCTCTGGCAGTGACGTCCGAAGACCTGCGTACGGCGCTGACGGCTGTTGGTGGAGATTTCTATCAACAGCCGTGGAGCGACCCCGCCTGGTGCGGTCAGCTAGAGCAAGGCGGGTTTTTGGTTCGAGACATCATGTCGACGAAGCTGATCACGGCCGAGCAGACCGAGATCGTTTGTGATGTCCTAGAGAGGATGCTCGAAGCTGGCGTGCGTCGAGTGGTGGTGGTCAATCGCGAATTCGAAGTGGCCGGACTGGTCAGTTGCAGTGACTTGATGGGTTACCTGCTGGCTCTTTGCCGTTACTCGCTGTAAATTCCCAGGTCGGCCAAGCGGTGCAAAGTCTCGGGGTCGTTGACCGTGATCTGGTGATCCTTCTCTTCAATGACACCTTTTTTTCGGAACTTGCTTAACAGGCGGATTCCGGTCTCGACGGTGACTCCGATCAATTCTGCAAACTCCTGACGATTCAGCGGCATCGTAAACTCAACCCCATCGCTGGTTTGGTGACCGAGTCGGTCCATCAGCATTCGGAGAGCTCTGGCCGCTCTCTGCTCGGCTCTCTCCACCGCGATACCCACCATCATATCCCGCATGAATCGCATCTTTGTCCGACATGACTCCATCGAGCGTTGAGCGAGTTCGGGGAATTCGGTCTTGAGTTGGTTGAAGGTGGCCAGCGGCATGACCATCACTTTGCTGTCGCGGATACATTCCCCAGAGGTTTGGTAGGGAAGGCAATCGCCAGCACAGAGCGAGCCGCAGATGTCAGCCGGAAAAAGAAACTCGGTGATCAGCTCTCGTCCCCTTTCGGAGGAGCTCACGATTTTGATAAGGCCCTCAACCACCAGGAAGAAAAACTTTTTCTCATCCCCCTGACGAAAGAGAAACTCCCCTTTTTGAAAGTTCCTCAGGGTCCCGGGTTGTTGTTCTATGAGGCTTCGAAGCGCCTCGTCAACGGCGATACTGACCAACATAGGACAACTATTCTCCTCGCAGTTAGGTAAGTTCCTTTAACCTGGCTAAGGCGACAGGGACGGGCGCTTCTGGGAGGGAATTACCTTGCCGTGTTTCAACGAATTGTGGTGCCTCTAGACGGCACGAGTTTGGCCGAAGCCGAACTCGAATACGCCGTCGGAATGCTGTTAGACGAAGAGTCGTCCAGGCTGATCTTGGTGATGGCTAGCAATCACCCCGAAGCCAAGAAGCTGCCGTCGAACTTTCTCACTCAAGAAGACCTTTCTTGCCACCAAGACCTGCAGATCACTCGCTATCTCACGGCTTTGCTGAAGGTTCTTCGCTCTCGTCTTTCTCTGGCTCAACTCGGCTGCTACGTGATCCACGGACGGCCCTCGGAGGTGATTCTCCAAACAGCCGAGCAAGAGCGAGCCGATCTGATCGTGATCGCGAGCCACGGACGGGAGGGACTGGAGCACTTTTTCATTCGCAGCGTCACCGAGGGGCTGCTTCACGACTGCGACATTCCGCTGCTGGTGGTTCGTCCCCATTTACCCAGCCGTCCTTCCCCTCTTTTTCGCAGGGCGGCCCAGTCGTGACGAACTTTAACGCCTCTGTCATAATCTGTCCTTAGATTCAACATCTTAGGAGAGATCGATGCTACGTTCCCTTATTCAAAGCCGACCTGCCCAAGCCACTCGTCAGGTCCTTCACAAGACAGGATTGGTGGCAGGCCTGGTGGGGAATGCCGTTTGGAAAGACGCGACCCAACCCTCTAAAGAGGGCCTTCATTTGCCTCAAGACTGCGTCCAGCGAGACTGGCATAGCAAAATCCCTCTCCTGGACCGCCCCCAAGTCCGCAAAGCCGTTCGCTGGGGAACCAACCTGCTCGCGGCCG
>CAYRFU010000173.1:0-14381 GCA_964423525.1 uncultured Burkholderiales bacterium
TCGTCATCGAGCAGTTCAACGGTAGCCTCGAGACCAGCCAGCAAAGCCCGACCCGTTGGAGCGAGACGCTGGCTGAGGCTCAAGTGGACTACTACGACGGAGTGACTGACGACTTGGCTACGGCCGGACTGGGCCAAGCTGGTCTTCAGTCAAAGACTCCACCCGGATTTGCTGACCCGGCCCATCCCACTCCCAGAGAGTTACGTCGCCTCGCCATCTACAACAACTACCGAGCTTTAATCGACACCGCGCCGGGCGGAGGGTATGGCGAGCTGTTCGGCCCTGGTGTCGCCCTGAGGGCGGGCCAGCCCGCTCCCCCTGAACTGATCGCCGGGCGTGAGTTCCGAGCCGTGGTGACCGACTCGGCCGGAGACCCCGTCACCGTGATGACTCAACTCCCTGACCACTTCGATTTTGAGAAGCCTTGCGTGGTGACGGCCGCCTCTTCCGGTTCTCGCGGTGTTTATGGGGCTATCGGAACAGCCGGCGAGTGGGGTCTCAAGCAAGGTTGTGCCGTTGCCTACACTGACAAAGGGACCGGGACCGGCATCCATGATCTTGACCGAAACACCAGCAACGGCTTGGACGGGGTTCGACACCCGGCTCAAGACAGCTCTCTTTTCCGCAGCCCGCACGCCTCCAGCCTCCCCCATCGATTCGCCCTCAAGCACGCTCATTCCGGCAGTCATCCAGAAGCTCGTTGGGGCCAACACGTGCTGGAGTCGGTGGAGTTTACCTTTGATGTCTTGAGGCGGGTCAGCCCGGCCGGCCAAACCCCCACTCCGGACAACACCGTGGTGATCGCGTCTAGCATCTCTAACGGTGGCGGCGCTGCTTTACGAGCTGCCGAGCAGGACCTTACGGGGCTGATCGATGGGGTGGCGGTATCCGAGCCCAATGTCACCCCCGTTCGGGCCGACTTCGTCATTCGTCAGGGCGATGGCGAACCCGTCCGCGACCATAGCTTGCCGTATTTGGATTACACCAGTCACATCGCTGTCTATCAGGGCTGCGCCGACCTGGCCGAGAGCAATGCTGAGGCTCCTCTCAACCGGGCCGGCAACCAGGAACGGTGTGAGTCTCTAGCCGAGAAGGGTTTGTTAGACTCCCCCTCGCTGGCGGGCCAAGCTGAAGAGGCCCAGGCTCGGATCGAGTCGGTCGGTCTCCTTACCGAGCAGAACGTCATTCAGCCAGCTCAGAACTTTCTCAGCGTCCCAGAGGCACACACGGTCAACTACACCAGCGCTTACGGTCGCTTCGATGTGACCACCGAATGGTGTGGTTACAGTTACTCTGCCGTGGATGAGTCGGGTCAGCCCGTTCCTCTCTCGGATGACGCCGAGGCTCTTCTTTTCGGGACTTCGAGCGGTCTCGCCCCCACTGGCGGGATCGGGTTGGTGAACGACCTGGACCCAGCTGGCTCCACTCAAAGCCAGAAGTCGGTGAGTCCTTCTACTGGTCGGGCTGACGGCAATCTCGACGGAGCCGTCTGTATGCGCGAACTGGTGACGGGGCAGTCCCTCGAGACGGGCGAACCCCTCACTGGGGTTCGAGGGGAGCAGTCGGCTCAAGTTCGAACCAGTATGGAACAGGTCCGAGCGAGCGGCGATCTCAACGGTCGTCCGGCTGTTATCGTCAACGGTCGCGACGACGCGATATTGGCGCCCAACCACACCTCCCGGGCCTACCTGGGGGCCAATCACCTGGTCGAAGGCGAGCAGTCCCAGTTGACCTATGTCGAGGTGACCAACGCTCATCATCTCGACGTCCTCAACGGTGTTCCCGGTTTCGCCGAGCGCTATATCCCTCTGAATTACTACTTTCAGGAGGCTTTGACCACCGTTTATAATCACCTGACCGAAGGTGCTCCGCTCCCTCCCAGTCAGGTGGTCCACACCACCCCTCGCGGTCTAGATTCTTCGGGGAAGGCGAACCCCCTCACCCGCTCTCACCTCCCCTTACCTTCTCCGACCCCCTCGCATCCCATCGAACTGGTCGACGGGGAGCTTCGCATTCCCGACTGACGGGCGTTCTAGCCTGGTCCCCTGGCGCGGGCTGGCTTGCTCCTTCCAGGTAAACGGGCGAAGGGGCCCGCCGAGCCATAGGCGATTTCCGCGGCCCGGCCTATTCCAAAGTCTCGATGAGAGAGATGTAGACGCCGGGATTGGTGGCTAGAAAGCGGAGAAGGTCGGTGGCGCTAGCCTGGTAGACCAACACGTCAGAAAGACATTCGGCCCTCGACTGGTGAGAGCAAGCTTCGAGGTTTCTCCCGATTCGACCTAATAAAGCGCCTCTGGCCACTTTTTCGAGCTTGCCATCGGCCTGGACCAGCACCAGCTCTCCAGCTTCCAAGAGGTAGTAGGATTCGGCCGGGGAGCCGGGTTCGAAGAGGAGAGTCCCTTCGGGATATTCTCGTAATTCGAGCAGAGACATCAGGTTGGTTTTCTGAAAGGTCGTCAGGGACCCGAAGAGAGGGCTCTCTTGGAGCAGATTCCAGCAACCCAGGACGCGGTTTTCGGCCAGCCGCCGCAACAAGACGGGAAGCTTGGTGCCTCTCATAAAGTAGAAAAAGTCGGCCCGCGATAGGGAAACGAGCTCCACCTCGGTGGCAGCGACGACGGTGGCTGTTCGTCGAGTGCCCAAAAGAGCCGAAACCTCGCCGAAATATTCGTAACGACCTACCCGGGCCAAACAGTCACCGTCTTGAAAAATCTCCACTTCTCCAGAACAGACCATGTAGAACCGCTGGCCTGGCTGACCTTCGGAAAGGATCTCGACCCCCGGGTGATACTGCTCATAGTGCGCTAGACGGACGAACTCGATGGCTTTCTCAACGGTCAGTTCTCGAAAGACGTCAATATGAGCCAGGAGCTCTAGTAGCTTGAGTGTTCGGTCTTCAGGTTTCTCCTCGACCTTCAGCTCAACAGTCTTTTCAACCCCGGTGGGAATTAAACGAAGGCCGGAATCGGCAGCCAGCATGGACGGCGAGGCGTGGATCACGTAGAGCCGCCTCTTGATTTCGTTGGGCAACCTGGCCAGACTGGCTACCGGGGTGTGAACAGGACCGATTCCCGTTTCGTGGAGCACCAGACTATGCTCCCAGGGAAAAGCGAGCAGGTCGTCCCGGCGGGAGGGAGAGAGAATACCCTCTCGGCACAGTCGATTCACCGTCTCTTCACAGTAAACGGTATCGGAGGAATAAACGAGCGACTGACCGCGAAAGAAGACTTCAAAGCCGATGGTGGGTACTGAGTGAAGTCGGTATTTGAACCGAAACTCTCCCCCCCGAATGTTGACCGGCTGGTCGATGCCGACCGGGGAATATTGGAAAAGTCTCAAAAACTCCGGTCGGCCCAGGGTCATAAGGGGGCTATACTTGGCCACGAAGCTCTTGAGAATGGTGGGTGTTGTGTGCAGCCTGAGTCGTGTTTCTTGGAGTATCATTTGGAGGGTCCCAGAATCATGGTCGGCGTGGCAGTGGGTCAGGATCAGGTCGCTTATCAATCGATAGTCGACCCCCTGCTCGCGAAGCCAACGAGGAGTGTGCACGGGCGGGTCTACCAGAACTCCCTTGCCGTTCAACCAGATCAGGAAGCCTGCCGTCGTCGTTTTGGCGTCAAAACCGTGACCACTCCCAATGACGGTCACTCCGAAACTGGGTGGGGAAAAGTCTGGGCCCGGTTCAGACCCCTGGCAGGGAGGGTGCTCGAGTGTGAACTCCACCCGTTCCTTCCCCCGCCGAACACGGAACAGGTCGTCCGGGCCCCGCTCGATAGCGAACCCACCTAACCGGGCCTGTCCCTGCTCGAGAATCACCAGGTCCAGCAGGTCAGAAAGCTGGAGCTGGTGACCGTCCAGGGTTGCGAAATACCGACACTCGGCGGCCAGGTCAGGAAAACCGGGGGTGGCCGAGCCCTCCAGAAACTCTCTCTCCAGGGAGTAATCACGGGGTCCGAAGATCGCCTCTCGAAGGGTCTCGCGGACCGGATCGACCTGCTCGGGCCCACACACGACCGTCACCTTCTGGTTCTTCAGGAAAAAATGGTAGTAGATAGGAAATTCAATGTCGGCGGCGCTAACCCCCAATTCGGTGTCGAACAGGCGCTGGGGTAGGACAAACCGATGGGGAACCTCCTGGGCCAGGGTATCCTTGATGGTCTCGGGGTAAGCTGCGAACTGAAGCCGCTCCTGGTCGGCTTCGATCAACTTTCCGCCCCGGGAAAGATCGGTGACGGTCATGCCCATCGAGTCTCTTTCAAGTCGCGCCGATCCTCTCCTTTTGGAGGGCAGCAGAGCCTCCTCTGGAAACTCCTTAGGTGACTGATCCGGTAGGCGAGTTAGGGGCCCAGTTAGAAGAATCCGTTCAACTTCTTTGTGAGCAGATCGCCCATCTTCGTCAAGAGCTTGAAGAGCTACGGCGCGAGGTCCGCGAAGAGGTGTTTCCGCGTCTTCGCCCCCGCCGACCACCGGTCAGTCCAGAAGGCATGCAGGCTCTCGAACGCCTGGCTCGAATTCGACGCGAATCGAGGCTATGACTGACGGCTATCTTTGGGAGACGTTCCTGCAACATGGCAAGGATGCGTTCGAGCGGAAAGACTATGAGCAGGCTCACGAAGCCTTCAGCTTGGCTCTGTCTATGGCTGAAGAGCAGTACGGCCCGGTCGACCTGCGGGTGGCTATGTCGTGCAACAATCTGGCCACGGTTCAAGAGGCTCGGGGTCAGGCCGAGGCGGCCCTCGACCTGCTGAAGCGCTCCCTGGCCATCGTCAGCGAGAACCTCGGCGACAATCATCCCGAAGTGGCCATTGCCCTGGCTAATCTCGCTTCCACTTGCCGGAGTCTGGGCCGACTCGATCAGGCTCGTGGCTATCTCGAAGAAGCTTTGAAAGTCGCTCGCAATCACGGTCCTGAGGAGAGCGAAGGGGCTCTGACCCGATTAGCCCGTTTCCATCAGGAGACGGGTCAGGCTCAAGCGGCCATCGAGCCCCTTCGCGAGATTGTCACGTTACGAATGCGGCTCCACGGCGCCGACGCCCCCGAAGTGGCCTCTGGCCTGGTCGAGCTCTCGATGGCCCAGGAAGCGGCCGGAGACTCGGCCGCCGCTCGCGTCTCACGAGAACGAGGCCTGGGTAAATACAAGCGCTCGCTGGGAGAAGACAATCCCCAGTATGCTCAGGTTTTGTTGCGCCTGGCTAACCAACTCCATAGCTCCGGCCTGTTGGAGCCAGCCGAGCAATACTGCTCCAAGGCCGCCAGCCTTTTGGAGGACCGTCTGGGTAGGTCTCACTCCCTGGTGGGGGAAGCCCTTGAGACGTTGGCTGGCATACAGGCCGGCCTGGGTCAACTCGACGAAGCCCTCTTGAGTTGTCAACGGGTTCTCGCTTTGCGAGAGAAGAGCTGCGAGCCTGGCGATATCCGCATCGGCTCGGCTCTTAAAAATCTGGCCGGTCTTTTCTTGGCCAAGCAAGAATTGGATTCGGCCGAAGAGCACTATCAAAAGGCTATAGCCATCTTCGAAACGTCTCTGGGGGAGTTGCATCCGGCTCTACTGGCTACCCTCGAAGAGATGGTGCAGCTTTATCATCATAACGGCCAGGGTGACAAGGCTCTGGCCGTTCAGAAAAGGATCGTCAAAGCCACCGAAGAGCGTCTGGGTCACGATGACCCGTCTCTGGCCGAGGTTTATGCCGGGGCTGCTCAACTAGCTTTCATGAACTCCGCTTTGGAGAGCGCTCTCCACTATTCTCGCCAGGCTCTTCGTATCTGGCAAAGCATCCAGGCTGAAGAGCAACTGCTGGCCCGCTGCCACTTCAATATCGTCACTGCTCTGACGGCCCTGGGTCAGATCGACGCCACCGAAGATCACTACCAAAGACTCCTGGAACTGGGCGTTGAGCCCTATTTCACCAAAGCCAAAGAACAGATGCGTCAGAGGCCCAAAGCTTTGGAGCTAGACCCCCCCGGACGGGAGCTTTCGCTTGAGCCCCCTCCTCGCAGTCGACCTGTCGAGGCCCTTCAGCTGCAAATTCCGACTCCAGAAGAGTCGAAGCCCGAAGAGGCGGAGGAGCCCACTGTTGAAACCACCCCGGCTCCAGCCGAAGAGGAGGAGGTGGTCCCCGCACCGGTCGAGGAGAGCCCACAGGAAGAACGAAAAGGAGTGGCCATGGCAGACGAGGTGGAAAATGAAAGACGAGCTCATCCTCGGAAGAATGTCGGTCTGAACAAGATTGTCTCCGCTAAGTTGCGAGTGGGTTCGGGCTCTGAGGATGAGGTCAAGGTCTTTCTGGTCAACCTTTCCCGAGGGGGGATGCGCATCAATACCGAGGCCGAATTGCCTGATGGTGAGTTCAGCCTCCATTTTGCCTTCAGCGAACTCGACATCGAGAGAGAGGGTCAGTTAGAACTCCCGTGCCAGGTGGCCTGGAAGAAGGAACTCGTAGGGGGGACTTACGTTCACGGTTTGGCCTTCACCTCTGAGGCATTGCAGCTTGACCAGGTGTTAGCTTCCCTCGACGGTGGGGGGCAACGCGAGCGTTTTCGGCTTTATCGACCCTTACCCGTTTCGGTCAAAGTTCCTGAAGAAGAGGATTGGATAGAGTGCTACGCCGGCAACCTCAATCCAGAGGGGGTGGGCCTCCAATTGCCGCGCCCTCTTCCCGAAGAAGAGGCTTTGACGGTGCGCCTCCATCTCGAATTTGGCTTCCCCACGGTGGCCGTTAACGCTCAAGTTGCCTGGTCTCGAGAAGCCGAAGGGGTCCATCATCTGGGCCTGCGCTTCTCGGATGTTGATCCTTTCGAGGCCCGAACGGTTCAGCGCTACATCGACCGTTGCCTGGAAGCGTAACCCTCGATTGCAAAATCGGTAGGGATCCTCATAGCGACGGTGAAAAAGGGACAAAATTTTTACTCCAGGAGCCGTTCATGACAACCGCCAAGACCTCTGCCGCCAAACTCTCTCTTAACGGGACCGAAGCCAACCTTCCTATCGTGGAAGGCTCGCTGGGCGAGGTTGCGGTCGATATCACCGCTTTACGCAAAGACACCGGGTTGATTACGCTCGACAGCGGCTACGGTAATACCGGTAGTTGTCGTTCTGAAATCACCTTCATCGACGGCGAGAACGGGGTACTGCTGTATCGCGGATACCCCATTGAGCAGTTGGCTGAGAAGGCCGACTTCGTCGAGGTCTGCTACCTGCTCGTTTACGGCAAGCTGCCCACCCGACAAGAGCTCGACAAGTTTGCTGGCGAGTTGACCAGCCACAGCTTGATCCACGAAGATATGAAAAAATTCTTCGAAGGTTACCCCCCCACCGCTCATCCGATGGCGATTCTGTCGGCTATGGTGGCTTCTCTTTCGGCCTACTACCCGGACAGCGCCGAGCAGGTCGACCAGAACATTATTCGCCTCTTGGCTAAGCTTAACACCATCGCCGCCTTCAGCTATAAGAAGTCGATCGGCCAGCCCTACATTTACCCTCGCAACGATATGGGCTACGCTGAAGATTTCTTGCATATGATGCACGCCGTTCCCTCAGAACCTTACACGGCCGACGAAACCCTGGTCGAGGCGCTGAACTTGCTGCTGATTCTCCACGCTGACCACGAACAAAACTGTAGTGCTTCTACGGTTCGCATGGTGGGCAGTAGCGGAGCCAATCTGTTCGCTTCCATCGCCGCCGGCATCTGCGCTCTTTGGGGTCCCCTCCACGGCGGTGCCAACCAAAGGGTCATCCAGATGCTAGAGACCATTCAACAAGATGGGTCCGACTACAAAAAATACGTTCAGAAGGCCAAAGATAAGAGTGATGGATTCCGGCTCATGGGCTTTGGCCACCGCGTCTACCGGAACTTCGACCCTCGAGCCCGTATCCTCAAGTCTTCGGCCGATAAGGTTCTGGCTAAGCTCGGAGTCGACGATCCCCTCCTTGAGATCGCTAAGCAGCTCGAGGAAGTGGCTCTCAGTGATGATTACTTTGTAGAACGAAAGCTTTACCCGAACGTCGACTTCTACAGCGGAATCCTGTATCGAGCGATGGGGATCCCGACCAATATGTTTACGGTGATGTTCGCACTTGGCCGCCTACCCGGTTGGATCGCCCAGTGGAAAGAGATGCTGGCTGAGCCCAAACGGCGCATCTATCGTCCCCGCCAGATCTACACTGGAGCCCCCAAGCGTGACTACCTCCCCCTCGAGAAGCGTTGAACTCTGGTTAGTCCGCCACGGGGAGACCGTCTGGAACGCGGCCGGAAAGGTCTGTGGCTGGAAGGATGTTGAATTGACCGAACGGGGCCGTTCCCAAGCCCGCCAACTGGGAAGCTTTCTTTCCCAGACCTCGTTTGACTCTCTGTGGTCCTCCGATTTGACTCGAGCCCGCGAGACGGGTCGTCTAGCCTTGGGCGAGCCTCGGCCCGACCCCCGTCTACGGGAGTTTCATTTTGGCGAGGTGGAGGGCCTTATCTGGAACGATCTAGAGCCGACTGTGCGTGACGCTATCCTGGTGTTTGAAGGCTATCAGGCCCCCCTGGGAGAGAGTCTGGAGGACTTTCGAGGCCGGGTCTACGACTTTGTTCGAGAACTTGGTCCTGGCCGACATGCTCTTTTCGTCCATGCCGGCTTAATTCGGCTCTTGCTGATGGCGGTCGGCAACGACCGCTTCTTGCCGCCGGCGAGCATTGCCGCCCTGGACTGGACCGACAAGCGTTTTCTTTTTATCCGAGAAGGCGGCTAAAGTTAACAGGGACGCCCGAAGGCGCCCCTGTTAGAAGAGCGGTTCTGTTCGTTAGGCAGCAATATTAGCCTCTTGTTCGGGTCGGGGAAGTTTTGCGATGTCCGGCATAAAGTCTTGGAGAGCATCATATCTCGGGATGGCAGCCTGGCGAAACTTCGCTTCGGTGGCATCATTCATGGTCTGGCTGAAGGAGTCTAAGAAGCCGATAGTACCAGCAGCAGCCGCACCAGCGCCGGCCAGGAAGCTGCCACCAGCTGCGGCGAGGGGAGCCATGACAGGGGCGAGAAAGGGGGCGGCTGTCGCGATAGCCGGTGCGGCCATTCCGATGAGGGGTGCGGCGGCGGCGCCGACAGCAGTCCAAAGAAGAGTCTTGCCTACCGTCTTCAGAAGGCTCCGACCCATGCTGAAGTTCTCACGGGCATCTTCGAGCTTGAGCGCATTGGCGTCGGCCTCGTAGTCGCCTCGAATCTCGTGAACACTGTCCCAGACCATCTGCTTCGTGGGAAGGTCGGCCTCGCCGTATCGCTTACCCAGGGCGGCCTCCGCGTCGCTCACTCTGGCCTTGAGCATCAGGTGCCCAGGCCCGGTTTGGTTCCGGAGGTGGGAGTCGTAAACGCCTTCCCGGGCGTCAGCATGGTCGAAGACATCACTGAGAAGGTCTGGCTTGGGCGGGCCGTCGTCTCCTACGATGTCAAGAATCTCTTTTGCGCTAGGCTTTCTGGTGAAAGCGGAAGTAACGGTCTCTCGGAGGGCTCCGAGTGTATTGGATAAACCCATGGTTCTATGACCTCTCTGCTTTTGTTTTGATCTCTCGCATTCAGGCTAGAACGTTAGTGTTAAAAGTTCGTCATTTTTGCGAAGGGGATCGTTAAACGAGGGTTAACGCCAGTCGCCGGTGAGGACGAAAGCGGCCCAGTGGAAAGGGTGTTGATAGCGACTCCCTTTGAGAAGCTTGAGCTGAGCTTGACGCAGCGCTTCGCTCTTGCTGGTCTGGCTGGCTAACTGTCCGTAGAATTCCACCATCAGCTCCTCGGTGGATGCGTCGGCGACTTTCCACAGGCTGGCCAGGACCGACCGACTCCCGGCTAAGGCGAAAGCCTCGGCTAAGCTTGAAACGTTCGCCCCGGGGGTCCATTCCCCCAAAGCGGTTTCACAGGCTGAAAGGGTCACCAATTCGGTATCATCAAGACCCATCGCCAAAACTTCGTCGGCCCTCAAGCGCGATTGTTCGCCTTCTCCGGCCAGCACTAGAAAGCTTGAGTTCAGGTCGCGAGCCGTCAAGACTCCGTGGGTGGCCAGATGGAGAAACCGGCTCGTTCCGGCTGCCGCTAGCCTTTTCTCAGTGGCCTCCGAGGAGAGCAAAACCAGGGAGCCGGGAAACATCTGACCGATCTGTTGGGCCTCCTTTTCGGCCTGAGGCAGTGAGCCATCGGGGTTGCCCACCACCACCGGCCGCCCCTTTCCGGCCTGAGAAGGAGTGGTTCGGGTCAGATCGGTGACTTTGGCGAAGGTGGCCAGTTCATACTGTTCCACCAGAAACTGGGGAGTTCCATCCGGAGCTTTGGAGGCCAGCGCGGCCGTGGGAAAGTAGTGTAGAGCCCCCGTGGGCACGAAAGCGATCCGCTTCTTGTGGGATAGATCAGAGCCCGCTGGTTCGATCAAGTAGCGATGAAGCTCGGACAGAGTTGCGAGCATCCTTTGTCCTTCTTGGGAGTTCCAATCGAAAGGGACGGGGTTATTCGAGTAGGCGGTCACTTGACGGCGAAACTGCTTGACCAGGTCGACGACTCGCTCGCGGCGAGCTTCCACCTGATGCATTTTGAAGACGTCCTTAGAAATCACGAACAACACGATCCGCTCCTCGGCCAGATAGGGGCTGATCACGACCGTGTCGGGATCGAGGGATTTCTGGACCGCGATGTAGTCGACGGGGTTCACGGCCAGGGTGGAAGCGTAGCCGGGGTCTTTGGCCCGAAGCTCTCGAACGGCTTCGTAGAATTCCGCTCGCGTCTCGGCTAAGAGCTTCGAGACCTGAGCCTCTGTCTCAGCGTTGCGTTCACTCTCGGGCAGAGCTTGCTGGGATTGAAGCTCGTTTTGAAGAGCCCGACTGCGGGTGCGAGCCGCTTCGGCCTTCTCACTCAAAGCCGCCACCCCGCCCGACTGCTTTTTGACCCCTGCGAATCCGACCACCCTTCTCATTTCTTGCAGCCGGGAAAAGGCTTCCAGGGCTTTCTGAGACTGATTGTCGGCAACATAAAGATCGATAAGATGGGTGTAGACCGACTCGGCCATGCGGGCCAATCGGTGAAGCTTTTCGGGCGAGACTCCACCGGCTTCAGCCACCAGGGCTTCGGTTTGTTCGGCCGCCTGCTCCAGGTCAGTCAGGGCCGGTTGTCCGGCCTCGGCCTTCACCACTCCTCGCAGGGCGGTGGCCAGGCAGGTGGCCACGCGACTTCCTGACTGGCGACCTCGAGATTCGAATTCGTCGGCCAGCTTCAGGGCTCGGGAGTCCCAGTCTGCCGGTCGATAGAGGAGATAGTACTGGCCCACCAGACTGTTGAGTTGAAGCCAGCGGTCGTAGTCAGGGGCTTTGCCGATGAGGGTCTTGGCCTTTTGGAGGTGGACCTCGGCGCCGGGCTTCTTCTGGGCCATCAAGAGACGAGCTTTGAGCATCTCGTGACTGGCGGCCAGGCGGGAGAGGTCGTTTTCCTCCGGGTCGACGTTGGCTTTAAAGATTTTGTTTAAGCCGTTGAGGGTCCGGGTCAAGATCGTCTGGGCCTGAGGAAGAAACTGCTCTCTTTGGGCTTGGAGTTCTTTTTCGACCTTGATCACTTCTTCGACCTCCTGGTAATCGAGGCCGACCTGACAAAGCTCCAAGGCGATCAAATACACCTGGCCCAGTAGTTCGAGATTCTTTTTGTTTTGCTGGAACCATTCGGCTAACTGACCGAGGTGGGTGAACTCTTGCTCGATTCTTTGCTTGAGGAGGTGGGCGGTAGGGTGGTCTGGTCCCAGTCGGAAGAACCAACGTTGCATGGCCGAAAGCCAGACCAACTCGGCTTCTGCCACCCATCGAGCCGGAAACTCTGCGTCTTTGGTGAGTCCGGCTGGCACTCCGCCGAGGCGGACCTTCTGGTGGGCCGCCAGAAGCTCCTCAGGGTCCATCTTCAAGATCCGTCCCTCGACCTCGAACGTCTTGGCCGCGAATCGGACTAACGGCCCCGCTTGGGAGGCTTTCATCAAGGTTGTGACTTGGGGGAGATGCTCTTGGACGACTTCTGCCCGACCACTATGTCGCCCTATCTGGACCAGCAGCAGGCGGACGGGAAGCTCGAGTTCACTGCCCTGGGTTTCTTTGAGTAAGTCAAGGGCGAGGGGATAGGCCTGACTGTAGGCTCCCTGACTGTCGAGTAAGACGGCTTTGAAACCGTTCAGGTAGATCTGATTTTCGGCGAAAGTGGGGCTAGCGCTCAGATTTTGGAGGATCTGATAGGAGGTACGAAAGTTACCGATACGGGCTGCCCCCAGGGCAAAACCTAAAGCCAGCCACTCTCGGCCAGCCTGATTGCCGGTCTGCTGCTGTTGACGTCGCTGACGCAATCGGTCACCGGGACGAGCTAATACTGGGAGTATTAGCGAGAATACCAGAAATATCGTAAGACTGACGCGCCAGGTTCGCATGCATCCTCCTTTCGATATGGGAACACCCGAACCTCGAAAATGTTACAGTAATCCGGTTAGGAGACTAGCGAGGTGGTCTTGAGAAGATTGAGCAGTTCTTCAGAGCCCATCCGGGCCACCGTGTCACTTCCGTCGAGCAGGCTATCGGCCAACTCGCGTTTGTCGCGATGGAGTTCCACGATTTTCTCTTCCACGGTGCCCTGGGTCACCAACCGGTAGATGGTGACAGGTCTCTGCTGGCCGATACGATAGGCTCGGTCAGAGGCCTGGTCCTCCACCGCCGGGTTCCACCAGGGGTCGAAGTGAATGACGTAATCGGCTGCTGTGAGGTTGAGACCCGTGCCCCCGGCCTTCAAGCTGATCAAGAACAGGTCACCTTCACCCGATTGGAAGGCCGCAACTCGAGCGGCTCGCTCTTTGGCGGGGGTGCTTCCATCCAGATACTGATAGGTGATATCGAGTTCATCAAGCTGCTCACGGAGCAAAGACAGGACATCCACAAACTGGCTGAAGACCAGAGCTTTGTGGCCGCCCTCGACGAGCTCTGCCACCAGCTCTCGGAAGGTGTCCATTTTGGAGGCTGGCAAGGAGTCTTCGGGAGCTACCAGATGAGGATGGCAGCAAGCCCGCCGCAGTTTCATCAGCTGGGCCAGAACAGCCATGGTCTTGGCCTCTTTGCCCTTGCTGTCGATCTCTTCGAGAGCTTGGCGGCGAAGACTCTCGTAAAGAGCCTTCTCTTCTTCAGAGAGTTCGATACGAAGAGTGATCTCGGTGCGGGGCGGCAACTCGTCAAGCACTTCGCTTTTGAGCCGTCGCAAGATAAACGGTCGAACCAGCTCCCGCAGCCGGTTGCGGGCCTCCTTGTCTTGAGCCTCGATGGGTCCGGCAAACCGAGTCCGGAATCGGTCGCGACTACTCAAAAGACCAGGGTTCAAGAAGCGGAAAAGAGTCCAAAGCTCATCGAGGTTGTTTTCGATAGGGGTTCCGGTGGTGGCCAGGCGGAAATCCGACGGGATAGCCACCGCCGCTTGGAAACGTTGAGTCTGAAAATTCTTGATGGCCTGGGCCTCATCGAGCACCACCGTAGTCCACTGTCGGCTGGCCAGTAACTCGGTCTCGCGGGTCAGAAGGCCGTAGCTACAGATAATCAGGTCGAAAGCACCAGCTTTTTTGATCACTTCTTCGCGGTCGGAATCGGCAAACAGGATCGGTCTCAAGCTGGGAGCAAAGCGGCGGGCCTCATCTTGCCAGTTGGCGCAAACGGAAGTCGGGGCGATGACAAGCGTCGGACCAGAAGCTGTTCTGGAGAGAATCACGGTCAAAGCCTGAAGGGTCTTGCCCAGCCCCATATCGTCGGCAAGACAGGCTCCCACCTGAAGATGAGCGAGCTGGGCCAACCAGCGAAAACCGTCTTGTTGATAGTCGCGAAGGCTGGCTTGCAAAGTGGAAGGCACCTCGGGCCGGAAGGTCCAGGCTTCGTTGAACTGCTTGAGATGGGTCTTCCAGTGCTTGTCTCCTTCCACCTCCTCTCCCAGGGCCACGGCCGCCGCGAGAGGATTAAGCATGACGCCGTCGGTGCCGGCTCGAAGATCGGCCAGTTGTTCGAGGCGTCTTCGGAACTTTTCGGTGAGAGCCAGGAATTGACCGTCCTCCAACTCAAGGAAACGGCCGTGGCTATGCTGCAACCGCTCCAGCAGGCCGCTGATGTCGAGAACCAGGTCTTCGTCCACCTGAAGCTTGCCGTCAACGGCAAACCAGTCGCGGTTCTTTTTGACCTTCATCTCCAGTTCGCCCAGGGGCTTTCTGACCGCGAACCGCTCCCCCTCGGGCCAGTGGAGTGAAAGCTGGCCCTCCGGCAGGTCTTGGAGTTGCTCGAGAATCTCAAGGCAGTCGGCAGGGTGGTCGACCAGCCAGTTCCATCCTCCCGGGCCGAAGCGAGTGACGGCGGGGCAAGCCTGGATGATGGCCA